>DASSMQ010000096.1:0-3578 GCA_035688805.1 Candidatus Limnocylindrales bacterium | reverse complement strand
AAGCCCGGTCCTCGTCCTGAGCCAGTATGTCGAGCGCCAGTACGCGACCGAGCTTCTCGCCGATCGCGGGGGCGGTGTCGGCTACCTGCTGAAGGACCGGGTCGCCGACGTGCGCGAGTTCCTGGATGCGCTCCGGCGGGTCGCGGCGGGCGGCACCGCGCTCGACCCCGAGGTCGTCGCACAGCTCATGGTCACGCGCCAGGTCGAGGATCGGCTCCGGGTGCTCACGCGGCGTGAGCGCGACGTCCTGGCGGCGATGGCCGAAGGGCGGACGAACGCCGGGATCGCCGAGGCGCTGAGCATCACCGAAGGCGCCACGGAGAAGCACATCGGCAACATCTTCGGGAAGCTCGAGCTGCCCGACTCCGATCACGCGCACCGCCGCGTGCTGGCGGTCCTCGCCTACCTCGGCTCCTGAACGGACGGCGGGAGCGCCGCCGCTGACTGGAGCGCCGGCGTCGGCGCGACGGCGACGCCGGTCGGGATCGTTGCGCGCACGATGGTCGGACCGCCGTCTGGACTCTCGACGGTCAGGGTGCCATCGAGTGCTTCGACCCTGCCGACGAGTCCGGCCAGGCCGCCTCCCGGCACGATCCGTGCCCCTCCCGGCCCATCGTCGTCGACCTCGACGACGAGGTTGCCGGCCTCGAGGCGGCACAGGATCCCGACCCGTGCCGCCGATCCACTCGCATGCTTGGCGGCGTTCGCCACCGCCTCCGCCACGACGAAGTAGGCGGCGCGCTCGACCGGATCGGGGAGGCGAAGCCGTTCGGGGAGTTCGCTCGAGACCACGACCGGGATCGGCCCGCGGCCGGCCAGAGCGCTCAGCGCCGGGACGAGGCCTCGATCGAGCAGGATGGCCGGCGCGATCCCGCGCACGAGGTCGCGGATCTCTGCCAGGGCCTGGCGCGCCTGGTCGCGGGCGTCCTCGACGAGAGCCTTGGCAGCCGCGGGATCAGTGTCGATCCGATCGGCGGCCATGCCGAGGTTCATCGAGAGCATGACGAGTCGTTGCTGGGCGCCATCGTGGAGGTCGCGCTCGATGCGCCGGAGGTCGCTCGCCTCCACGTCGAGGACAGCACGCCGGCTCGTCTCGAGCGTGGCGACCCTGGCCTCGAGCGCGCGCTGGTCCGACACGCACAGGAGGCCCGCGACCACCGCGCGATGCAGCGCCATCAAACCGCGCGAGACCGTCGCCGCGACCGGTGTGAGCAGGAGGCCGATCCCCCCGATGATCGCGACGAGGGCAGCGCCGGACGGCACCAGCCGCAGCACGGCCTCGGTCGCGGCCGATCCAGGGATGCTCCCGGCGAGGACCGTGCTGAGACCCGGTGGGAGCTCGCCGACCAGCCACCAGATGGGCACGGACAAGAAGGCCAGGGCGAGGGCCCAGAGCGTGACCGCAACGACCGCCTCGAGGACGGCCAACGGGAAGGCGACGAGGACATAAACGACATCGCGCCAACGCGCGACATCGAGGAAGGTCCCGATGACCAGTTCCCGGAGACCGGGTCCGGTCGGTCGATAGGCATGGGGATGGAGTGGCCGCTCGTCGGCCCAACCGGCCCGCGCCCGTTCGACACGGGCGACGATACGGGATCCCTCGATCGCCACCCCGACGAGCACGAACCCGAGCCCCGCGACGAGGAGCGAAGCGCCACCCGACAGCAGGGTGACGACGGCCGCGAACGCGATGAGCTCCACCCAGAAGCCGACGAGGAGAGCCGCGAGGGCCCCCCAGGTCGCTGGATGGAGCGGGGAGAGGACGAAGTCGAGGACCGCCCCCCGTCGATGGCCTGCGACCCTGGCGCCCACGAGGGCGCTCAGGGTCACGAGGACGCCGAGGACGAGGAACGGGGCCCCGATCACGGCTCGGCGGCCGGCCGCCGGGTGGCTACCACCAGGAAGGCGATGCCGAGTGCCACGAGGAAGGCCGGCCCGAGGGCGACCCCTGCGGCCCAGCCCGGAAGGGCCGCGCCGAGGAGCGCGATCCCGCCGAACACGATGAGCAGGACACCGAGGCCGAAGCCGAGGCGACCCTCGCCTCGCACCCGATGCGCGTGACCCGCCGACGCGGGAGCGATCCAGGCCGACGTGGCGACGGGGTCCGCCGGTGCGATCGGGGTCCCGTCGGGACTGGCCGTGCTCCCCTCGGCCCCGACGAACGGGGCGACGGGACCGGCCGGCTCGAGCGGCATCACGAACGCCAGGATGATGTACAGCAGGATGGTGAACCCGCCGAAGAAGACGGACAGGATCCAGAGCACCCGCACGAGGGTCGGGTCGAGATCGAGGTACTCGGCGATGCCCGAGGCGACGCCGGCGAGGTGCCGGTCGTGCCGGCAGCGGTAGAGACGACGGGGGTTCACTTGCACCCTCCCTGAGGATCGACGGTCACGCTACCAGCCCTCGCCGTGACGGAGAGGTCTGCGCGCGAAGCCGCGGTGGGATAGTCGGGCGTCTGCCACGCGTCACCGACGCGGACGAGCCCGTTCAACGTGGCGCTGCCGAAGACGACATCGCCGTGGACACGCAGGCCGAGGGACTCGGGCCGGCAGATCTGGAGCGAGCCCGCAGCGACCTCGAGGTCGCCCGACAGCACGCCCGATGCAGGGAGCCGGATGGACGCGCCACCGGCATGGACGACGACAGCGAGGTGCTCGACGGTCGTCGACGTCAGATCGAGGCGGGCGGCCCCGGCGTTGACCTCGACGTCGAGGTCGCTGATCCGGGCGTTGGCCAGGTCGAGGTCGGCACGACCGGCGTTCGCCGCAGCGTGGATCGAGAGCGGCACGCCCGTCGGGAGCGCGACGTGCCAGTCGTCCGCCGTGCGGTCCCATCCGACCCGACGGTCGTTCGGGTAGGAGGTGACGGTCAGGCGATCGCCTTGGTCAACGACTCGGGCGGCGTCGTCGCCGATGTCCACCGTGGTGATGTGCCAGTCGGCGCCGTCGACCGTGTCCACGGCAAGGTCGCCACAGGCGAGGTCGAGGTCGACCGTCGCGGGGCCGCGAAAGGTGCCGTCCTGCTGGACGATCGGGCCGCTGGCGGGCTTGTCGCAGAACGAGCTCATGTCCGGCGCTGCCGCAACGACCCCACCGAGCAGGAGCCCGGGGATGATCGCCGCGACGAGCGTGCCGACGAGCGCGAGGCGGGTGCGTCGGAGGAGCAGTCCGACGCCAAGGGCGATGATCGCGAGCGGCCATAGCCGCAGCGCGTCGGTGATCAGCCCGTCGAGGGTCGTGTTCCCCGCGCCGGCAAGCATGACGATGCCGGCGGTCGCGAGGAACGCGCCCGTGAAGAGGGCGGTTCGATGGTTCACGGTCTGGGTCTCCGGATGGGCTGGTGTTGACAGCCATCACGGTTGACCTGGAGGACTCCTGCGCCCAGCCGGGCAGCGGGCATCTTCAGGGTGGGGGTAGCCCTACCATCCGATGGCGCTCGGGGCCGGGCGACGCGTGTGGGCCAGGACCCCCTCGACATGGAACGAGGGGCTGGCCTCAGCGGCCAGCCCCTCGCCGTGCGACGACCGACCGGCCGTCGCTACCGTCCTACGGGGTGAAGTCGCCGTAGATGTC
>DASSMQ010000095.1:0-14485 GCA_035688805.1 Candidatus Limnocylindrales bacterium | reverse complement strand
TCCTCGCCGGCCAGTTCGTTGAGCCGCTGGGCGAGGCGCTCGCTGAGCCGGCGGCTGTTGGTGAAGACGATCGTGCTCCGGTGGCTCCGGATCAGCTCGAGGATCCGTGGGTGGATGGCCGGCCAGATGCTGGTGCGCAGGTCGGGGCTCGTCGCGGGGCCGCCGGGTTGCTGCTCCTGCGGCAGCACCTCGCCGATGGCGCTCATGTCCTCCACGGGGACGACCACCTGGAGCTCCAGTGGCTTCCGGGTGCCGGCATCGACCACCGTCACCTGACGGTCGAGGCCGATGCCGCCGAGGAAGCGGGCGATCGTCTCCAGCGGGCGTTGCGTGGCCGATAGCCCGATCCGCTGGGGCGATCGGCGCGCTCGGGCGTCGGCGTGGGCGTCGCGGCCGGGGTCGGGGTCAGGATCGCCATCACTGCCGCGGCCGCCATCTGCGCCCTGGTCGCGGAGGTGCTCGAGGCGTTCGAGGCTCAGGGCGAGGTGGGCGCCACGTTTGGTGCCGGCGATGGCATGCACTTCGTCGACGATCACCTGCTCGACGTTGCGCAGGATCTCGCGAGCCTGGCTCGTCAGCAGCAGGTACAGGCTCTCCGGGGTCGTGATCAGGATGTCGGGCGGGCGACGGGCGATCTCCCGGCGGTCCTCGCTGGGGGTGTCACCGGTCCGGCTCGCGACGCTGATGTGGGGCGGCTCCTGGCCCAGTCGCTGGGCCGCCAGGCCGATCCCGGTCAGCGGGGCGCGGAGGTTGCGCTCGACGTCGTACGTGAGCGCCTTCAGCGGCGAGATGTACAGGACGCGGACATGGCCGGGGTCGGCCCGCGAGGGGGTCGGGCTCGGGTCGCGGGCCAGGCGGTCGAGGGCGTAGAGGAACGCGGCCAGCGTCTTGCCACTCCCCGTCGGCGCGTGGATGAGCGTGTGCTCGCCGCGCGCGATGGCTTCCCAGCCGCGTGCCTGCGCCTCGGTAGGTGCCTCGAAGCTCGACTCGAACCAGGCGCGCACGGCCGGCGAAAACGGCGCGAGCGGATCGGCGGCGAGCGTGACCACGGGACGGCGATTATAGGCACGCAAGCCGATTTCGACCATGCGTTCGATTTCACTTGTCGGCGCTCCAGGGGCGAGCGCTACCCGCCGAGGCGGCGCTTCCGGTGCATGCGCCCTCCGGGCGCCGCGTCGCACAGGGCACCGAGTGCTGCCCGCGGAGGCGCCGCTCCGGTACATGCGCCCGCGGGGCGCCGCGTCGCACCCAAGGGGCGCCGCGTCGCACCACGGTGACCCAGGGCCAACGTTTCCGACACCAGCGGGCCTGCGGATGTTCCTGCGCCCAGTGGGATCGACCGGCTGTTGTCCAACGGTCAACGGTCGCTGCGGTGAGGACCATCCGCCGCGTCAGTGTTGAACCACGGTCAACAGGGCGCCTGCACCGGGCTCGAGCCCACACGACCGCGTCCGAATCGTCGACCGTCGGTCAACGATGGCGGCCGCCGACGTACGACCGCCGTTGATGAGTCCGAGATGAGCGCCCGATGCTGGAATGGGCGGGTGCCTACGCCACGCATCGTGCGCTGCCGCCGTTCGGGTCAGACCATCGTCGGTCGGCGGGCCCGCGAGAGCCGCGTCCGGGTGGGACGCGACATCCGCAACCTTCGCGAAGACGGTGGCGTGTCACAGCGGGCGCTCTCCAGGGCAGCCGGCATCGACCACGGCTTTCTCTCGCTGGTCGAACGGGGCGAACGCGAACCGAGTATCACGGCGCTGACCGCGATCGCGTCGGCGCTCGGCGCGGAATTGGGCATCCGCCTTTACCCGGGCGTCGGTCCCCGACTCAGGGACCCGATCCAGGCGCGCATCGTCGAGGAACTGCTCCGCGCCACCCATCCTCGGTGGGACCGCCAACTCGAGGTGCCTGTCGTCCGCCCGGTACGGGGCTTCATCGATGTGGTGCTCACCGATCGACCGCCGTCGATCGCCATCTGCACGGAGGTCCAATCAGAGCTTCGCCGGCTCGAACAGCTGATTCGCTGGTCCAATGAGAAAGCGGCCGCACTCCCGTCGGCGCCTTTCTGGGACCAGATCGCCGACACCCCGCGTATCGAGCGATTGATGGTCGTTCGGTCGACGCGCGTCAATCGACAGATCGTGGCTCGCTTCAGCCAAACCCTGGCCGCCGTATTTCCGGCGCGTAGCGAGGACGCCTACCGCGCGCTGACGACAGGTGACGGCGACTGGACTGGATCAGCACTCCTGTGGGCCGACGTACGAGGCGACCACGTGACGATCCTGGATCGACCGCCGCGCAACATCGACGTGGGCCGCTGAACCAACGCTCCCGAAACGGTGATCGAACCTTTGACGGGGGCGGAGCATCTTTGATCCTTGAAGCGCCCGACACCGGGCGCGGGAGGGAGTCCTGCCGTGGTGGCGACGCACCTGGTCGAACGAGCGCGAGGCGGCGACGATGATGCCTTCTCCGAGCTCGTCGGCCTGACCGGCGATCGCTGCTACGCCGTCGCGTATCGGATCCTTCGCGACGTCGAACGTGCCCAGGACGCCGTCCAACAAGCATTCCTGCTCGCCTGGCGCGACCTTCCGGGTCTGCGCGATGCCGAGCGCTTCGACGTCTGGCTGCATCGCCTGCTCGTGAACGCATGCTACGAGGAGCACCGACGCAATCGACGCTGGAGCACCCACGTCCGCGCCTTTCCTGTGGACGAGCCGGGCGGCCCTGACACGACCGTGTCGATCGCCGAGCGCGATCGGCTCGAGCGGGCATTCCGACGGCTGTCGCCGGAGCACCGCGCGGTCTTCGTGCTGCATCACCACGTCGGGATGCCGATGGACGCTGTCGCCGAAGTGGTCGGCGTCCCGGTCGGCACCGTGAAATCCCGACTCCATTACGCCATCCGACTCCTGCGAGCGGCCATCGCCGCCGACGACCGAACCGAAGCTCCGGAGGCACGACCAGCATGAGCATCGAGCGGGATCCGAACCTGCTGATCGCCAGCTGGCTCGACGAAGGCCCGACGGAGCTACCGCCGGACACCCGGCGGGCGATCGAGACGGCCGCGCGGACGATGCCCCAACGACGATCCGGCTTCGGCCGGTCGTGGAGGCTCCCCGACATGAACGGTCTCCTGCGTCCCGCGGCCCTGGTCGCGGTGTTCCTCATCTCGCTGATCGGCGCCATCGGGTTCGGCGCGTTCCGCGGCTCCAGCGGCGGCCCGCTTGCGACGGCGACGGTCACGCCCAGTCCCACCGAAGTGCCGAGTCCGACGGTCCAGCCGCTCATCGGTCGGCTGGCCTACGTCCGGACCGATGCGAAGGTCGGCTTCTACGGCAATGTCCTCGGCCTGTACACCGCGAACGCGGACGGGACGGGGGTCACCAAGCTGGCTCTGCCTGGGGAACATGACGGCGCGTACTGGTCCCCCGATGGCACGAAGCTGCTGCTCGGCAACTCCGAGCCAACAGTCGGGATCGGCTACCGGCCAGCGATCGTCGGTGCGGACGGGTCCGGGTATCGCAAGCTCGACACACCGGGCAGTTTCGGCGACATGTACTGCTCCGCCTGGTCCCCGGACGGATCGCGGATCCTGTGCGGCATCGCCGACGAGAAGGACGCGTCCGTCGCCGGGATCATCACGATCGACGCCGCGACCGGCACCGACATCGTGCGCATCTCGAGCGGCGCGTATCCAGGCGTCAAGGGCGCGACCAGCGAGTGCGGCGGCGGGGATTCGCCTGGCGCCTACTCACCCGACGGCACGAAGGTCGCGTTCGTGCGGCACCGCTGCGGGACCAAACCCGATCCGGGCAAGGACGAGGCGGCCGGTATCTACGTCGCGAATGCCGACGGGACTGGCTCGCCGCGGCAGATCGTCGCGATGGGGCAGATCAACTCGAGCGAGCCGCAGATCTCCTGGTCTCCCGACGGTCAATGGCTGCTCTTCAGCAACGGCGGACTGTTCATCGCCCACCCCGACGGCACCGCCTACCGGCTGATCGTCACCGACATGAAGATGGGTTCTTTCATCTACTCGCCGGCTTGGTCGCCGGACGGGACGCGGATCGTGTTCTCGGCGTGGCGCGAGGGTGACACCGCCGACCTCTGGACGACGACCTCGGAGGGCAACGACGCCCGACGCCTCACGACCGACATCTACTCCGAGGATCTCGTCAGCTGGGGGCCAGCCGCTCCCTGACGGATCTCGGCGGATCGACCGACGGTCGGTCCCAGGGTCCGACAGATGGTGCCGGTGACCCGGACCGCATGCGGTCGCCGGCACGCCTAGTCCCCGCCGAGGAGCCGCGAGGCGTCGTCCGCGGCCGTCCGCTGCTCGTCGGTCAACAGCTGGCGCCGGTCCTGCGCGGAGTTGTGGGCATACCCCTCGAGCCGAGCAGCCAGCTCTCCGAGCCGCGCCAGCTGCCGCTCGACCACGGGGCGGAACGGCGCCGAGTCGGCGGCGACGCCGATCAGCTGACCGAGGTCGTCGAGGCAGAACGGGATCTCGCCGATGACCGCCGCCCAGGCCGGGTCGGCGCTTCGATGGACGAGGCGCGCCATCGCCACCTCCACTGCCGCGGCGCCTTGGCCACAGGCCGGACATGTCGGTCGCTGGGCGAAGACTTCGAGACGCCGCCGGCGAGTCCGGCCTCGCGCCGCGAGCGCGTGCCGCAGCCGCCCGAGCCGTCGGTCGAGGATCGACCGGAACAGGATCGCTGACGAGAGGATCCCCGACGTCTGGCGATCGGTCGCGAGCAGCGCCCGGACATGTCGGCGGCAGAACGCCTGGTCCACCTCGAGGCCGGCACGGAACCCGAGATCCTGGACCCGCTCCGCGAGGATGCTGTCGATCTCGGCCGCCTCCGAGCGAGTTCGCACCGCGCACAGCACGCAGCCGCCGGTGTCGATCGCGGCGACGAGCCTGACGTCGACGAGGTCCCGCTGAGGGAGCGGCGACGCGGGCCGGCTCATCGTCGCGCCACGAGGGCGTCCGGATCCAATGCGCCGATTTCGTCGGATTCGCGGTCGACCGTCAGCCCCGCCGCCCGAAGCATCCGAGCGGCGACGTCGATGCGCTCGCTAGCCTCCAATGGATCGAAGGGATCCCGCTCGGCGACCGTCACCTCGGCGGAGGCGACGTCTGGCCCCAGGGCGTCCAGCAACGCCCGGCCCAGGCCGGTCCGTCGATGGCCGGGTGCGACGCCGAATGCGAGCAGCGCGCCATCGACGGCGATTCCGACGCCGACCACGCGCGTGCCGACGACCACGGCGCGGACGGCAACACGCCCCGCGGCGCCATCCCGCAGCGCGGCCAGCACGATGGCGTGCCCATCCGAGGGCGAGGCCGGCGCGATCACCCATGGCGCGAGGGTGAGGCGCGACCACAGATCGGCGTCGACCACGTCCAGCAGCCGTGGCGAACCGACCGTGTGATCCGGCGCTCCCGGTTGCGCTGGCTGGCCCACGAGCGGATCCCACCAGCCTCGGTCGATCGCCTCGCGCACGAGGCGCGGCACCAATACGCGCCGGACCAGCGCCGCGCCCCGGGCGGTGCTCGCCTCCGCGGCGACCTGCGCGGTGCCGACCTCGAGCCCGGCATTCGGCACGTCGTCGAACGTCTCGGGGAGCGGCGCCTGTCCGTACCGTGTCGCCTCCGCCGCCCATCGCTCGCGCCACGCAGGCGGCGTCGACGGCGGCACATCCAGGTGGGATCCCGCCAGCCAGGTCAGCGCCCAGGTCCGCGGCACCACCCGGTACGCGTCGTAGCCGCCACCGCCCGTCGCCAACCAGCGACCCCCGGCGTACCGGTGCGCCAGCCGGTCGACCAGCCGGGCCGCCGCGCCGTGGGCCGTCGTCGTGACGTTCAGGTGCGCCAGCGGATCCCAGGCGTGTGAGTCCGCGCCGTGCTGCGACACGATCAGGTCCGGACCGAACGACGCGGCCAGCCCGGGGAGCACCGCGTCGACTGCGGCCAGCCACGCCCCTTCCCCCGTCCCGGGCATCACCGGCACGTTCACGGCGCAGCCGGCTGCCGTCCCCTCACCGATCTCCCACGCCTCCCCGGTGCCTGGGAACAGAGCGCGACCCGTCTCGTGGATGGAGAACGTCATGACTCCCGGGTCGCCCCAGAACAATGCCTGGACGCCGTCCCCATGGTGAACGTCGAGATCGACGTACAGCACGCGAAGCCCGTCGGCGCGGGCCCGGGCGATGGCCAGCGCCGGATCGTTGTAGATGCAGAAGCCCGACGCCCGTGCCGGCATCGCGTGATGCAGACCACCGCCCGGGTGGAAGGCATGCTCGACCTCGCCGCGCAGGATGGCCTCCACCGCCCGAACCGATCCCCCGACCACCGCCGCCGACGCCTCGTGCATGTCGGCGAAGGGCGGACAATCGCTCCAATCGGCGATGCCGGCCTCGGGGAATCCGTACGGGTCCACCGCGAACCGGCGGACGACCTCGATGTACTCCGGGGTGTGGCACCAGCGCAGTTCCGTGTCGGTGGCCGGCTCCGGTGCCAGCGCCGGCTCAGCCCCGAGCGAACGGAGCAGGTCGATGCCCGGCCCGAACCGACGGGGCGTCAGCGGATGGTTCGGCCCGAAGTCGTACTCGGTCGAGCGCGGTCCGTAGACGAGCAGCATGGACCGCACGATAGCCGCGCGGGGTACCATCCCGCCGTGGACCTCCTGCTCGTACTGATCGTCATCCTGATCCTGGTCGTGCTGTGGCGAGGGCCGAAGACGCTACCCAAGCTCGGCGAGGCGCTCGGGCGCGGCGTCCGGGAAGCGCGCACGGAGGCGGCCAAGGCCCAGGCCGAGATCCAGGCTCGCACCTCGGATCGTCCCGACGAGGGCACACCGCCCGACGCGGCGTGAGCGCGGCCACGCCCGACATGGCGTGAGTCCGATCACGCCTGGCGCGGTCGATCTCGAGGCCATCACCCGCCGTCCCGATCCCGGTCCCCATCAGAGCACGATCCTGGTCGATGGTCGCGAGATCACGACCCTGGCCGATCTGCCACCGATGCGCGACGGGCTCCTGTTCGTGGGACTCAACCCGTCGCCGGTGAGCGTCGAGGCCGGGCACTACCTTCAGGGCCGACTCGGCCGGACGTTCTGGCGCCGCTTGATGACTGCCCGGATCCTGCCGCCGGACACCGTCATCGAGACCGCCGACGACTCGCTGATGGCCGTCGGGCATGGGCTCACCGATCTCCTCAAGGTGCCCACGGCGCGCGACGAGGCGACCGACGAGATCCTTCGCGCGGGCGTCGGCCCCCTCTGGCAGAAGATCGCCCTGTGGCGCCCCGCAGCGAGCGTATTCATCTATAAGCGCGCCGCCGAGATCGCCGCCGGTCGCCGCCTCACGGAGCCCTGGGGGCAGCTGCGCGGGGTCGCGCTGGCCGGCCGGCCGTGTTTCCTGATGCCCGGGCCCTACGCGCCCACCGAACAGGTCGACGAGGGGCTCAACCTGCTCCGGAACCTGGCGGCGTCGCTGCCGGTCGATCGCCCGTAGTCGCGGGCAGGCCCACCAGGAACGCGGCCAGGAGCAGCACCCAACCCACGGTCGAGCCGAACGAGACGGCACGCAGCGCGACCTCCTGGACGACGGGCGGCAATGACATGACGGATCCGACCGAGACCACGATGCGGACGAACAGGACGAGCATCGCCGTCAACGCCGCGAGGCCCCAGCCGCGCCGTGGTTCCTCACCGCCGATCCAGCCACTGAGCGTGACGACCAGCACGTAGCACCAGGTCAGCGTCACGAGCAGGCTCAGGATCAAGCCGATGACGAAGAGCACGATGGTCCGCGGCGACGCATCGACCGTCGCCTGCCCGATCGGGATCGCCGAGATCAGGACGGCCGCGATGCCGACCACCGCCAGCCAGATGGTCAGGAGGCGCTCGCTGCGGACCGGTCCGTTGCGACGCGCTTCGGCCAGGCCGGCTCCGAGGTACAGGGCGGCGAACACGCTCAACAAGGTCGTGAACACCGAATAGGCGATCGATGCGGGCGAGATCGCCGACCCGTCGTCGGCGGTCGGGGCGATCGATTCGAGCAGTCGACGCACCGGCGCATCGACCAGATCCGCGAGCTGACCGACGGTCAGCAGGATGGCCGCGAACACCAGGAGCGGCAGCGTCGTGCGCGCGTCCGGATGGCGCAGGAAGAGCGCAGCGCCGATGAGGGAGGCGGCGATCGATCCGGTCCGACTGACGAGGGCCGCGGTCAGGTCGAACGGCGCAGCCGACGGCCCGAGACCGCGCCAGTCGAGCCACGCGGCCGCGACCTCGGCGATCGCCGCCGCGACGAACACGTAGACCCATGGTGACAACCGCGTCATCGCGTCCGGTAGGTGTGGCCCGCGCGCCTCGGGCGTGAGGTCGGTCACGGCGGACAGTCTATCGGCGCGGGTCGAAGGGCCCATGGACCGGCCCCGGGTGAGCGCTGAGCCAGCGGGCCCCGGGCGCCTGCTCCGTGAGTCGCGCGATGGACGCGCGCAGCTCCGCTTCGTCGACGCGCCCCGGGATGGAGCGCGCCCCGCGGCGACCGTCGAGGTCGCCCGTGACGGCGAACCGGCCCTCCCCCACGACGAAAGCCAACGCGTCCCCGCGCTGGCCGGGTGTCGCGACGACCCGGAGCGGCACATCTCCATCGTCGACGACGTCGCCGTCACGGACCTCCCGGACGGCGTGGGGCAACGATCGACCACCGCCCGGCCCGGTGATGACGTCGACCCCAATCTGCTCGCGCAGTGCCTCGGCGCCAGAGACGTGGTCCGGGTCCGCGATCGTGATCGCGATCGCCACGATCCGACCGGCGCGCGAGGCCACCTCCGCCCGTGCCCGCTCGAGGCCCGGACCGGTCGGGTCGCCCGGGTCGATCAGCACGAATCGGCGGCGGCCCACGAGGTAGGCATCGATGGGCTGGCCCGCGACGCCGCCGCCCGCCGGCATGCGGATTCCGACGATTTCGTCGCATTTCGGCACGACGGCCACAGGGCCCAGGGGACCCGGCGCCAGCCGATCGCGGATCGCCTCGATCGAGGCGGCATGCTCGAGCTGGGCGAGGGTCATCGCCGTGGGCAGCCAGAGCCCGAACGACCCGCCGGCCATCGCCGCGAGCGCGTCGGTAGGACGATGCCAGCCGTGGTCGACCACCTCATCGCCGACGAGATCGGCATCGGCGTCGCCCGGCACGGCCGCCGCGAAGAAACGGGCGTCGAAGCGTCGGGGCAGGGTCGGCGGGGTCACCCACCGCGACAGCGGCACGAGTCGGTCGGTCCGGAGCCGGAGATCCAGGTCGGCCGCGATGGCCGGGAAGCTGCTCGGTTCCGCTAGCAGTCGCCGGCGTGTCTCGGCGAGGTCGCCGCTCGATGCCCCAACGTCGGCGAGCAGGATGCCGACCTCCTCGAAGGCCTCGCGGATCGCTGCGACATAGGCGGCCAGCGCGGCGACCGGCTCGAGGTCTCCGCCCATCGCCGCGGCCGCGGCGATGGGCGACACGACCGATCGGTCGAGCAGAGCAGGGTCGGCATCCGCCGCGTCGACCCGACCGCCCGGGAAGACGTGGACGTCCGGCGCGAATGCCATCGTCGCCGGCCGTCGCGTCAGGAGCGCCTCGGGACCGTCCGGGCCCGGCCGGAGGAGCACGACCGTCGCCGCGGGACTGGGCGTCGCAGACACACTCCCATCGTACGGGCGGAGGGACCCGGACCCGGATCGCACAGGAAGGACGATCGCTGCGAGGACGCTCTGGCGAGTGTGCCGGCCCGGCCTAGCCTCGTGATGCCCTCTTGAGCGACATCCGTGTCTCCGAAGCCCCGAATCGGCGCTGATCCGGGCGGCCATCGGCCCTTGCGTTCACTAGGCGCGCATCCTGCAGGTATGCACTGGCTCGGGCACCCGTTCGGGCATCAGGTCGGCTGCCGAGCGAGTTGGTCGGTCAGGGCGGCAACCATCGTGACGGGCAGAGAACACACGAAGTCCCGACACACGTATGCGGTGGGCGTGCCGTCGATGGCGGTGCGGTCGTGCAGTAACGGGATCGCGGATTCCGCGGCCGAGTCCGGGCGCGCCACGGCCAGGACCTGGAACGGCCGCCAACTCGACCAGACCGGCTCCAGCAGCGCCTGCGTCGCCGCCTCCGAGGGGTCGCCGACGATCGCCACCTCGACCGCGTCGCCCGCCGCGAACGATGCGGCCACCAGCCACTGGGCGAACCCGGTCGGGTAGCGGACGAGGTACGGCGCGACCGTGCCGATCGCCCGTTCCGCGGCATCCCGGTAGCGGCCCTCACCGGTGAATGCCGCCAGCCGCAACAGGACCGTGGTCGCCATGGCGGCGCCGGACGGCACGGCGTTGTCCTGGGGGTCCTTGGGTCGAGTGATGAGTCGCTCGTGGTCCGTGCCGGTGTCGAAGAAGCCCCCGGCCGGGTCCGCGAACCGCTCGAGGATCGTGTCGGCCAGTGCCCGGGCGAGCTCGAACCAGCGCTCGTCGAACGTCGTCTCGTACAGGGCCAGCAGGCCCTCGGCCAGGTGGCTGTAGTCCTCGAGCACACCGGAGCCGATCGCCCGACCATCCTTCCACGATCGCTTCAGCGTCCCGTCGGCGCCGTACGAGCCACCGATGATCGCCTCCGCCGCGGCGACGGCTGCCGCGGTATATCGGTCGTCGCCCAGCAGTCGACCGGCTTCGGCGAATGCCGCGATGGCCAGCCCGTTCCAGGCCGCCAGTGCCTTGTCATCCCTGGCCGGCTGGGGCCGGGTCGAGCGTCGCTCCGATAGCGCGGCGCGGGCGCGTGCCAGCTCGGCCTCCAGGTCGGTGTCGGCGCGAGCTGGCGCCTCCTGCTCGGTCGGCCACACGCGCGACAGGATCGTCACGCCCTCCCAGTTGCCGGCCTCGGTCACCCCGTACGCGGTGGCAAATCGTTCCGCGGCTTCGCCATCGCCAAGGACCTCCCGGATCTCCGGCGCCCGCCAGGTGAAGGTAAGGCCCTCGATGCCGTCAGTATCGGCGTCCTGGCTCGAGGCGAAGGCACCGTCGTCCCGCCGCAGCTCGCGGAGCATGTACTCGAGGACCCCGACGGCGACCTCCCGATATCGGGTGGCACCCTGGGTGTCGTCGACGACCTCGGCGGCATGCAGGTACACCCGGGCCAGCTGTGCGTTGTCGTACAGCATCTGCTCGAAATGCGGGACTAGCCATCGGTCGTCCGTCGCGTAGCGATGGAACCCGCCGCCGAGCTGATCGTGGATCCCGCCGTCGGCCATCTTGTCGAGGGTGAAACGGACCATCGCGCCGGGTGCCCGGTCGCCGGCGGCCATGCGGCGAAGGAGGTATTCGAGCGTCATCGGTTGCGGGAACTTCGGGGCGCCGCCCCAGGATCCGTTGCGCGCGTCGAACCGAGCGTCCAAGGCCGCGTCGACCGCCCGGAAGAACGCGCCGTCGATGGTCACCTCGCCGCTTGGCGAGGTGCGCGCCTGGTCGACCAGGGCCGACACCAGCCGCTGGCCCGCGGCCTCGACCTCGCCGCGCTGCGTCCGCCAGGCTTCGGATACCCCTTGGAGGACCTGGCGGAACGACGGCAAGCCGTGACGCGGCTCGTTCGGGTAGTAGGTGCCGCCGTAGAACGGCCGACCCTCGGGGGTCAGGAACACCGACATCGGCCAGCCACCGCCGCCGGTCATCGCCTGGACCGCCGACATGTAGATCGAGTCGAGGTCGGGGCGCTCCTCGCGATCGACCTTGATCGCCACGAACCGATCGTTCAGGAGACGTGCCGTCGTCTCGTCCTCGAAGGACTCGCGCTCCATGACATGGCACCAGTGGCACGCCGCATAACCGATCGACAGGAAGATCGGTCGATCGAGTAACTGCGCTCGAGCCAGCGCGTCTCCACTCCAGGGCATCCAGTCGACGGGGTTGTTCGCGTGCTGGAGCAAGTACGGGCTCGTCTCGCCCGCCAGACGGTTGGGCACGATGCCGATGGTACGCGGTGCCGGCGCGCACCGATTCCGTCGAGGATCGAACGGTTTAGCTCGCGATAAAGCCCTATGGATATGGTGGGTCATGGGCCCTTTGGACTAGGCTCATGCCCTGGCACCGGGGTTGAGCGGTGCTGGAGGAGAACGCGTGTCGTGAGACGGGTGGTCATCGGCCTGCTGGCTGCACTGCTCGTCGTGGGGCTGGGCGCGCCGACCGTCGCGGCGGCACCCGCCAACGGCGTCCCGAAGGTCGTCCTGATCGTCGGGCCGGTCGGCGCGGCCACGAGCCGATACCGGGCGGAGGCCCGGGATGCGGCCCGGATCGCCCGGACGTACACGCCGGACGTCACCGAGATCTACTCCCCCAATGCCACGTGGCCTGCCGTCAAGAAGGCGCTGCAGGGTGCCAGCCTGGTCATCTACATGGGCCACGGCAATGGCTGGCCGAGCCGGTACCGCGACAGCCTGTACCCGCCCAGCCAGAACGGGTTCGGCCTGAACCCTGCGCCGGGCGGTGACGACTCGAGCCACCAGTACTTCGGCGAAGGTCCGATCGCGGCAAATATCCACCTGGCACCCAATGCGGTCGTCCTGCTCAACCATCTCTGCTACGCATCGGGCAACAGCGAGCCCGGTCTCGCCGAGGGATCGCTCGCGACCGCCAAGCAGCGGGTCGATAACTTCGCCGCCGGATTCATCGCGGCAGGTGCGGCCGCGGTCGTCGCCGAGGCCTACGCGACGCCGGACGTCATGGTCCGGGCCGTACTCGGTGGTCGGAGCTCCATCGAGACCGCCTGGCGGACCGCGCCATCGGCCAATGGCCATCGCTTCGGCTTCGCCAGCGTCCGGAGTCCCGGCTACGTCGCCGAGATGGATCCGGCCAACCGTGGGCACGGCTTCGAGCGATCGATCGTCCTGAAGGAAGGATTGGCCTCACGCGACGTGCTCCGTGCGGCGCGTGGTCGGGCAGGCGCCGGGGACGCCAACGGCGTCATCCCGGCCGTGATGATCCCGAGCCTCGTCGGCACGGGGATCCAGCTGAAGAGCCCGGTCATGCAGACGGCGCCGGCGGCTGGCGGCACCTTCTGGTATCGGTTGCCGTTCGCCATCGCCGATCGTACGCAACTCCCCGACAAGGTCGAGGCGAGCGTTCGCTGGGATCCGCTCGATGTCGCCGCGGCGCCGGCGCCACGGACTCCCGCGGCCGATCCGGCAGCCGCACCGGACCTCGGGCTCGTCGTTCCGGAGCGACTCGGGGACGTGGTGGCGCCGAGCTCGATGAAGGTCGACAAGGCGCGGCTGGGGCTGCGCGTCAAGGCGCCGGCCGCCCCGGGTCGCTACCGACTGACCGTGATGCTCCACGACGGTTCAGGGGTCGCGTTCGATGCCGCGACGCAGGCCATGGTCCGGACGTTGCTCGTTCGGGTGACCGGTCCCAACGATGCGCAGGTCGTCGCCCCGGCCGCCATCGATCTCGCGCCGGGCGCCAACCGGACGGTGTCGATGTGGGTCGCCAACCTTGGGCGAACGGCTTGGGGCAAGAAGGCGGTGCCTGGCATCCGGACCGCCGATAACGGCAAGGACGTGTCGATCCCCGCCCAGCCGTCGACGAACGCCCGCGTCTTCGGGACGTGGGTGGCGCTGGGCGCTGACGATCCTGCCCAGGTCGAGGCCGCGTCCACCGCGACCGTCACGCCGACCATCCTGCCGGCCGCCCTCGCACCGCGCGCGATCGCGCGCATCGACCTCCCGATCTATGGCCCGATCACGACCGGCGACTACCTGCTCATCGTCGACATCCTGACTCCGGACGTGGGGTCGCTCGCCGCGCAGGGCGTGGCGCCGACCGTGATCCGGGTCCACGTCGCGGCGCCGCCGGTCGTCGCGCCGGCCCCGACACCGATGCTGCCGGGCGCCGAGGGCACGTAGACGCGACTTGGCCTAGCCTCGGCCCGCAAGCGCCTCCGCGCGCAATGCGGATGATCCGGACGCTTCCTTGTCAAGGCGTAGGATGCCGCCCACCATGACCGCCTCGAACGCCGTGCAGGGCTTCCAGCCGTCGGTCCACGGGCTGCACTTCTCCAACAGGTTCCCGTCCGGGCCCACGGTGAAGCTCGGATTCATCGACCCTCGGTGGGTCGGGGTCGGCGACGCCGACGCCGGGCTGTGTGGCGGGATGAGCTGGTTCGTGCGCGAGCGCTTCGAGGCAGGACTGCCCGTCCCGCCCGACGCGGTCCCTCCGGCCAACGGGTCGCCGCTCTTCCGGGTGATCGTTCGGCGCCAGGTCATGTCGCTCGATTGGCTGCGCGGACCGCTGCGCTTCTGGCTGGCGGCCGGGATGTCGACCGAGCGATCACGACGCAGGACGCTCGAGGTCGAGTGGCCGCGCATCCGCGCGACGATCGACGACGGTCGACTCGCGATCGTCGGCCTGGTGCGGCATCACGGCTGGAACCCGTTCGGGCTGCAGCTTGACCACACGGTCGTCGC
>DASSMQ010000094.1:0-33126 GCA_035688805.1 Candidatus Limnocylindrales bacterium | reverse complement strand
GTGATGGCCGGCGCGATGATCCGCCGGTTGCACCTGTCTCGGCGGGACCCCGACGTGGTGCTCGGTGGGGGCGTGTTCCGGACCCGAGAGCCGGTCTTCTGGGAGCGCATCCGCGATGGGGTGGCCACGATCGCTCCGGCGGCGCGGCTCGTTCGCCTTAGCGCACCACCGGTCGCCGGAGCGGCACTGCTCGGCATCGACCTCCTGATCGGGCGGACGGCCTCGCCGGAGATCGGTGCGACTGTTCGGTCCGGGATCGGGGCGTGGGACGCCGACCTTCAGCGCAGGGTGTCCGGGCCGGTCGCGGCGAGGAGGCGCCCGAGCTCGACCCGATCCGGCGATCCGGCCTGATCGCCGAGCGCCGCCACCGCCAGTGCCCCGCACGCATTGGCCATGCGCAGCGTGGTCGGCAGATCGACCCCATCGAGCCGACCGGCGATGAACCCGGCACAGAACGCATCACCCGCCCCGATCGGGTCGACGACCTGCGGGACAGGCATGGCCGGGGAGGGGATCGACACTCCACCCGCTTCGACGGCGAGCGCGCCGTCGGGCCCGAGCCTGGCGACGACCGTCCGCGGCCCGAGATCCAGGATGGCCTCGGCTGTGGCGGACAGGTCGGTCGATGGATCGACGCCGGCCAGGACCGCGAGCTCGTCGGGACTGCCGAAGACGACATCGACGCCGGTCGCGATCGCCCGCAACGCCGGTCCGGCGACCTCGTCGCTCCAGAGGCGTCTGCGGAGGTTCACGTCGAGGCTGATCGTGAGCCCACGGATCGCGGCCAGGTCGCATGCCCGGACCAGCGCCTCGCGTGCGCTGGTCGAGATCGCTGCCGTGATCCCGGTGAGGTGCAGCCAGCGCGCCCCCTCGAACGCGCCTTGCTCGACCGCTCGATCGACGTCCGCCGTGCCGAGTCGTGAACCGGCGGACCCAGCCCGGTGATAGGCCACGTCCATCGCCCCCAGGACGCGTCGTTCGCGGAACATGACCGCCGTCGGGGCATCGTCCGTGGCGACGTGCCGGACCTCGACCCCTTCCCCGCGCAGGGCTCGCACGATCGCGCTGCCGAAGCCATCGGCCCCGACCCGGCCGATGTACGCCGTCCGGTGACCGAGCCGGGCCAGGCCGACCGCGACGTTCGCCTCGGCCCCGGCGACGTGACGCTCGAAGACCGTCGCATCCGCGAGGGATCCGTGGCGGACCGCCACGAACGCCATCAGGCACTCGCCGAGCGTCACGACCTCGACGGGTCGGTCCTCGATCATGCTTGGGCCGGCGTGCGGCTCGGTTCGACGTTACGACGGGCCGTCGCGACGATCTCCACGAGGCGGCGCGCGCGATCCGCGATCGACGACGGCGAGCGATCCGCGAACAGCCAGCTGCCGAGGCCGACGGCCACGGCCCCGGCCTCGATGTAGGCCGCGGCCGTGTCGACGGTCACGCCCCCGGTCGGCATGAGTGGGATCTCGGGCAGCGGTCCGCGAAGCTCGCGGATGAACGCCGGACCGAGCGCCGACGCCGGGAAGACCTTGACTCCCGCAGCACCCGCTCGCCAGGCCGACAGGGCCTCGGTCGGGGTAGCCACGCCCGGCAGCATCGGGATACCGCGATCCGCGGCCCAGGTGACGATCTCGGGGTCGAGGTGCGGTGCCACGAGGAAGGCGGCCCCGGCGTCGATCGCCCGTTCCGCTGAGGCCAAGGTCAGGACGGTGCCCGCACCGACGAGCAGCCCGGTGCCTTCGCTGCGGCGAACGGCGTCGGCGATGGCCGTGAGGGCCGTCGTCTCGGGGTCGTCGAGGGTGAGTTCGAACGCCCGGACCCCGCCGCCAAGGAGACCCTCGGCGACGGCGGCGATCGAGCTGGGGTCGATGCGCCGGGCGATGGCGACCACGCCCGGAACGACGATCGCGTCAGGGATCGCCGGGCGAGGGGCCGCCATCGCCTCAGTCGGGCCGGCCGCGGCGCTTGTAGAAGAGCCAGCAGGTGAGGACTTCCTCGTGGTCGTCCTCACACGAACTGGCGATCACCCCGCCGTCGACGTCGATCCGGGTGCTACCGGGTTCGATGTCGTCGACGGTGCCACCGGGGCGCGCCCGCAGGTGGTTCAACAGACGGAAATCGGCGGCGATCTTCGGACCGAGCGCTCGAGGATGGGAGTGGGTCACCCAACCATTATCGGCCGATAGCAGCGACCACGGGGCGAGCGCCCCGCGGTCGTCGTCGAACGGGGTTCGTCAGGCGCCCTGCTCGACCTTGAAGAGGGTATGGGCCTCGAGGCCGTGGGCCTCTCGATGGACCCGGGTCGCGGTCTCGCGGTCGGGAGCCTCGACGAGGCAGAAGACCTTGCCGTTCTCCTCGTCGACCCAGTACTGCCTGTAATCCACGCCGTACTTGCCCTGGACCTTGACGTCAGCTTCGTGGGCGCCCGCCACGTCGCTCGCCTTCACCCCGGGGATGTCGTGCATGTCCATATACGTCGGCATATGCCGCTCTCCTTCTGTTCACGCCCGTGATCGGGCGTCGCTCAGCGTCCTGCCACCATCTACGTTCGCCGACCCGTCATCGGATCTGCGCGGCAGCCGTGACGAGCTCGTAACGAGGTGTCGGTACGGTCGAGGCGATGACGAGCAGGCAGATCGGTGGCCTCGCGACCACACTCTCCGGCGCGCTCGGCGCGATCTGGTTCTGGCTGGAGACCGCGCCCCCTCGCCTCGGGTTCGACGATACCGACGATCCGGCGGTCAGCCTCGCGTATCTACATGATCACCCGGACATCTACGCGCAGATCGGGCTGGTGCTGCTCGTCATGACCATCGCCCTGATCGTCGCCGCGTTCGTCGCGCACGATCTGCTCACGGCGAGCGCCGACGCCACCGCCCTTCGCGTGGTCACCGCCGTTGGCCTACTGGCTGCGGGCTGTCTCTTCATGCACGGGGTCATCCGGCTCGGCGTCCAGCCCCTGCTCTACATCCACGGCCTCGACCCGGCGTGGGGCCAGTCGGCCTACGTCGCCGTCCAGATGCTGACGGTCCACGGGTTCGGGCAGGCCGCGATCACCGCCCTGTGCCTGTGGGCGGTCGGCGTCAGCGTCATCGGCTGGCGGACACGGTCGCTGCCCGCCTGGTTGGCGATCCTGGGTCTCGTGCCGGCGCTGCGCCTGCTTGGCGTGCTCGGGCCGTTGGGTCTGAGCACGCTCCCCGACGCGATGTGGATCGTGTTCATGGCGACGATCCCCGGCGTGATGGTCTGGACCATCGCGTTCGGGCTCGTGCTGATGCTTCGTGGGCCGGACCCGGGACATGGGGCCGCGATGGTGACCCAAGCCCCCGGCTGACGTCGTCTCGGCGCCGCCAGCCTATGCTGCGCGCCGATGGACCCCGACCCGAACAGGCCTCCGGACACCACCGAACCGGCCGGCGTCGCGGCGATGTTCGACCGGATCGCACCGGTCTACGACGCCATGAACGCGGTCATCAGCGGCTTCCAGGAGCCGCGCTGGCGGCGTCGGGCGGTCGCGGCCACGGGGCTCCAGGCTGGCATGACCGCCCTCGATGTCGCGACTGGCACCGGAAAGGTCGCCATGGCCTTAGCCGACCGAGTCGGCCCGTCGGGTCGCGTCACGGGGGTCGATCTCGCTCCCAGGATGATCGACCGCGCCCGACGACATGATCGGGGCAGCCATCCGTGGCTTCGGTTCGTGGTCGGCGATGCCCTCGACCTGCCGGTCGACGACGCGTCCGTGGACGCGGTCACGATCGCGTTCGGCATGCGCAACCTGCCCGACCACGCGCGCGGCTTCGCCGAGCTGCGCCGGGTCGTTCGGCCCGGGGGTGTCGTCGTCTGCCTCGAGATCGCGCGACCGGCGAACCTGGTCGGTCGGGTCGGGCGTGTCTGGTTCGAGCGAGTGGTCCCGATGCTTGGCAGCCTGATCGGCCAGGGCGATGCGTATCGCTACCTGGTGACCAGCGTGCGTGCCTACCCGTCGCCCGAGCGGATCGCGGAGGTGATGCGGGATATCGGCCTCGTCGATGTCGCCTGGACGGCGCTCACATCCGGGATGGTGACGATCCACACGGGGCGACGGGGCCTCGACGACGAGGACTCGGGCGCACCGGCGCGCTGACCGCGATCCCCCGGGATCTCGTGCGCCGGTCCCCGCGGACCCCTGTCAGCCTACGCTCGGCGTGGCCCCCGAGCCCATCGACTCACCGATCGCCGCGATCAGTTGCCGCGCCTGATCGCGATCCTTCTCGTTCGGCTCGTCGTGGTCGGCCATGATTCCGCAATACACGCGGTGGATGGCCTGCGTCATCGCGTCCGTATCGGCCATCCAGACGCCGCGTTCGAGGAGATCGTGCATCGCCTCGTCGACGCTCTCGTGGCGCATCGCGTGGTCCATGGCGTCGCGCGTGGTCACGGGGTCCACCTCCTGACGTACCTCGGCGATCTCGACCGGCTGAGGCTCTCCGCGCAGTATGACAAGCGGGCGGTGGGCCTCATGCTGACGTACCCGCCCGACGGAGCGTCCGGCCGGTCCACAGGCACCACGCCGGGTACGCGACGAAGATCCCGAGCCACCCGACGAAGGCGACCCACACCCACCACGGTGCAGTCTCGAGATCGTCCAGTCGCAGGATGACGCCGGGCAGGGCGAAGATCCCGATGGCCATCAGCCAGCCGGCGACCTGACCGAGGATCGCCAGCCCCCCTGCGGTCGGCACGGCATCGCGTCGCATCGATCGTGCGACGGCGACCAGCCAGGCACCCACCAGTGCGAAGCCGACGCTCTCGACCAGGCCGGCCAGCAGGAACCCGGTCGTGGCGGTGATGACGAGGGCGGCCCCGATCATGACGATGACGGCGCCCGCGACCCCCAGGCCGGTCGTCCCAATCCCACCGGGGATCGACCGGCCGATGACGCTGCCCGGGACGAGAAGGCACAGCGCAGCGGTCAGGCCGCCGACGATCCCGATCGTCCAGTCGTTGAACGCGCCGAACGGCCCGCCGACGGCGAAGAAGACGGCCAGACTCACGACGCTGACGATCCCGACGACCCCGATCGCCATCGCAAGCGCGCCGACGAGCCGATCCCGATCCGATTGCATCGATCCCTTCCCTCATTCGATGTCGACGGGCTGCCTGGGCTGGTTCCGCGCAGAGCGTACGGGGTCGGCGGAGTGCCGTTGCGGCCGGGCGCGCACCGCGCCCGCAGGCTTGCGGAAGGAGGCCGACGGCGACGTCGAGGTGGCCGGACCCACCCTTGCCTTCGTCTCACCGCGACCCGGATGTTCGCCTCAGGCGTGACGTACCTGGGCTACGCCACCCGACTTGTCGCGCCGCCGTCAGCGCGGCAGCGGGTTGGGGCCCGTCGCCGTCACCACGCGCTGAGGCACCCAATCCTCGACGTGGTGGAACCCGTCTTCGAACCGGATCCCCGCATCGAGCTCGACGGATTCCCGAAGTGAGAGACGATAGAACTTCACGTGCGTGAAGTCCTCGAACAGGATGTAGACGGGGTCGGGTGTGCTGTTCGGGCCCTGGAACTGCTGTCCCGTCAGGACGGGCTTGTGGGCTCCGACGAACGTGTCGAATGTGTCGCCCACGATGACGCCCAGGTGCTCCAGCCCCATCTTGTAGACGCGCTGGTGGACGGGCGGGATGAGCTCGATGAGCGGGACGACCTTGCCATCGAGGACATCGAGCGGCTCGGTGGGAACGATCAAGGAGATCGGCCGACCGTTCCAGAGGCTCTCGCGGTTCGTGACCGCGTGTCGCTCCAGCAGCGTCCGTACGTGGACGTACTGGTCCCATTCGGGCAAGCGGAACGCGACGTGGCTGAGCGCATACGGCGCGATGTCGATGCCACGCGCGAGCAAGCGGTCGCGTTGCTGGGCCGCGAAGGCCCGGTAGTCGCCGATGATGTCCGCGATAGGATCCGCCATCGCCTCACCTCCGGCGTCATCCTACGGGCTGGAGCACGCACGGACTCGAACCCGGCGCGGACCGGTTCGGCAGGCCGGAACGCTGCTTGCGGCCTAACCGAGCTACGTGCAGCTAGCCGAGCTGCGTCGAAGGGCCTGTCGCCCGGGGCGTCGGTCCGCCGAGCTCGAGGACCCGGCCCTCGATCGTCCCGGCGTCGGCATAGGTCTCCCCGTGAGCCGTGCCCACGTCCGGCAGCCCCAGCGCGGCGGCCGCGGGCTCCGTCAGGAAGAGGTACGGCCGATAGCCGATCTCGTCGCGGATCGTGTTCTTCAGCAAGCGGTGAGCGACCGTCACGGCGGGGCCGAGCAAGTCGCTACCAGATCCGACCGCCTGGCGAACGGTGTGGCCCCGATGCAGGATGACCTTGAGGTCCAGCTGGGCCACGGCCGGGCAGGCCGTGCAGATGTGGTCGTTGGCGGGGATCGCCCGGGTGCGCGCCTCGACGAACGCCCGGTACGTCTCCGCGATCGTCTCCAGGACTCCCGGGCCCTGGCCGTCCAGGCTGGGCGCGGACGCGGCCGCGAAGACCGCGTCGCCTTCGAGCTTGACGAGGGCGAAGGCGGGTCCGAGGCCCACGATCACGGCATCGAGCAGCGCCGCGAGTACCGAGTACGCCGCCGGGATGCCGGCGCTGAAGTCGACCCCGTGTTCCTGCTCGACGCCGGCCATGAAGCCGGTGTAGCCGGAGATGTCGGCGAGCAACAGGTAGCGCTCGCCGGCCGGCGGATCCGCCGCGGGCAGCTCGGTTCGCATCGCGTCGTCCATGCCCTCCCGTGTCGGTCCTGGTCCCGACGTCAATCGACGTACTGCAGCGGGGTGACGACGAAGTCGTCCGGTAGCTTCACGCCGGTCGAGTGGTTCGGGCAATAACCGTTCGGGACCTTGTCGAGGTACTGCTGGTGGTAGTCCTCGGCGTAGAAGAAGTCGGGCGACTCCTTGATCTCGGTCGTGATCTCGCCGTATCGCGCGGCGGTCAGGCCCTTCTGGTAGGCATCGCGTGACATCTCGGCCAGCCGACGCTGCTCGGCATCCTTCGGGATGATGATCGAGCGGTACTGCGACCCGATGTCGTTGCCCTGGCGCATGGCCTGGGTCGGGTCGTGATGCTCCCAGAACACCTTGAGGAGCTGTTCGTACGAGATCTTCGTCGGGTCGAACGCGACCTGGACGACCTCGGCATGGCCGGTCTGGCCGGTGCAGGCCTCGCGATAGGTCGGATTGGGCGTGGATCCGCCCGCGTAGCCGACGGCCGTGCTGACGACGCCCGGCAGCTGCCAGAACGCCTTCTCGGCACCCCAGAAGCATCCGAGGCCGAAGACGGCGGTCTGGGTCCCCTCGGGCCACGGTCCAGCGATGGGCGTGCCGAGGACGGTGTGGATGCCGGGTTGCATGATCGGTTCGGGACGACCGGGGAGCGCCTCGGCGGGGGAGGGGAGGGACATCGGCTTGGAACGGAAGAACTGCATGGCCGAAGTGTAGGGCGGGCGTGCGACGGTTCGGTGACGAGCGCCGCGACCGACGCGCTGCTTGCGCCCGTCACGTGGCCCTAGGATTCAGCGAGATGTCCGCCATCGACGACGCCCTGGCCACGGTCGACACGTGGGGCGCCGACCACGCCGCGGTTGCCCTGGTCGGACCCGACGGCATCGTCGCCTCGCACGGGGACGCGGCCCGCGTGTTCCGTTGGGCGTCGGTCACCAAGATCGCGACCGCCCTCGCGGTCCTCGCCGCCATCGACGATGACGTCCTCGACCTCGATGCGCCCGCGGGACCCGCAGGCTCGACCATCCGCCATCTGCTGGCGCATGCCTCCGGGCTGGCGTTCGATGGCGACCAGGTGCTGGCCGCCCCCGGCACACGACGGATCTACTCCAACACCGGCTTCGACCTCCTGGGCTCCGAGCTCGAGGGGCGCGTCGACCGCCCATTCGCGGTGGCCCTCGCCGACGAGGTCCTCGCGCCGCTCGGGATGACCGGGACCGAGCTCCTCGAACGCCCGTCCCAGGGGCTCCACGGCCCGCTGATCGACCTGGCTGCACTGGCTGCTGACCTTCTTCGACCGACCACGATCAGCCCGGCGACATCTGCCATGGCCCGCGCGGTAGCCTTTCCGGGAATCAAAGGCGTCCTGCCGGGCGTCGGTTCGTTCGACCCGCTCGACTGGGGCCTCGGATTCGAGATCCGCGACGGGAAGTCTCCCCACTGGATGGGGACCCGAAACGCAGCCGCGACCGTCGGTCACTTCGGCGGGTCCGGCACGTTCCTCTGGGCCGATCCCGAGATCGATCGGGCGCTCGTCTGCCTGACCGACCGCGAGTTCGGCCCGTGGGCCCTCGATGCGTGGCCGCCGTTCTCCGACCAGGTGATCGACGCGATCTCCATCGGCTGAGCCACCCCGGCACACAGTTGCAAGGTCCCGGTCGGCTCCGATGGGTCGGCCTGAAGCCGACGTGGTCGACGATGCCGAGATCACCACGGAGGAATCGATCGATGCCGGCGAAGACCGAGAAGCAGCGGCGCTTCATGGGCGCGGAACTCGAGCGCAAGCGCGAGGGCAAGAAGACCCAGACCGATATGACCGAAAAGCAACTCGAAGACTTCGCGAGCAAACCGACCAAGGACAAGAAGGGCTGACGGCGACCATCGCCGCGACCGATCCCAGATCGCCGGTCGCGACCATGGAGCGTATTCGAACCCTTGCCGGGGTCTCGGTCTTCTGGGCCGGCCTCGGGGTCGTCGGCACGGCATTCGCCGTTGTCGTCGTCCCGCAGCGACTGGCCGGTCTGACCGATCCGGCCCATACGGCGACGCTCATCGGCCTGGTCAGCTTCATCGCCCTGTCGATGGGCACGGCCGTCCAGCCGATCGCCGGGGCCGTCAGCGACGCGTTCCATACCCGTTGGGGCCGGAGCGGGCTGATGCTCATCGGCGCCGTCGCTGCGATCCCGGCACTCGCCGTGTTCGCGTTCGTGCCGAGCGTCGTCGGTGTCCTCGTCGCATTCGTCTTGCTGCAGGTCGCGGTGAACATCGCCCAGGCGGCACAGCAGGGGCTGATCCCCGACCTCGTGGAGCGCGACTGGCGCGGGCGAGCGGCGGGCCTCAAGGGATTCGCCGAGCTGGGCGGGGCGATCCTCGGTCTGTCGATGCTGGGCGCGTTGCTGGCTCGAGGTGACCCGACGCCGGCGGTGATCGCGGCAGGCCTCCTGCTCATCGTGAGCGGTGTCCTCGCCATCGGGCTGCTCCGCGAACGTCGGCTTGGTGACTTCACGATCCCGATCCGCTCTCTTCGGTCGGCCTTCGACATCGACCGGACGCGCCATGCGACGTTCATCCGGGTCGTCACGATCCGCTTCGTGTTCCTGTGCGGGGCGTTCGCGATCGCTCGGTCCATGCTGCTACTGATCGCCGAGCGACTGCACCTTGACCCGTCGACCGCCGGTGGCCAGACAGCCGCGATCTTCGCCGTCCTGACCATCGCCGCGGCGCTCGCGGCGCTGCCGGGTGGCTGGGCTGCGGACCGGTTCGGCCGACCGCGGACGATGTTGGCCGGGGCGGCCCTCGCGTCGGTCGGCGCAGTCCTCCTGATCCAGGCGGATTCCGTGCCCGAGATCGTGCTCTTCGGCGGGGTCCTGTCGGCGGGGACCGCAGCCTTCGCAGCGTCGAACTGGGCGATGACGACGGACCTGGTCCCGGTGAGCGCGGCGGCGCGCTACATGGGTCTCGCCAACATCGCGACCGGCGGTGCGGCCGCCGCGGCCGGCCTACTCGGTCCGCCGACCGATGTGGTGCGGTCGGTGCTCCCGGGCGCGGGCTACGCCCCCGTGCTCCTCGGCGCCACGCTGCTGTTCGCGGCGAGTGCGGCCCTGATGAAGCCGCTGCTACGCCATGGCGTGGTCCTGCCAGAACCCCTGCGGTCTCCGATGCCGGTCAAGGAGGTCAGCGGCACCTGATCAGGCCCGGGCCCGCGCTAC
This sequence comes from Candidatus Limnocylindrales bacterium, assembly GCA_035688805.1. Lineage (GTDB taxonomy): Bacteria > Chloroflexota > Limnocylindria > Limnocylindrales > CSP1-4 > SPCO01. Next base: position 23,170 of record DASSMQ010000094.1, on the reverse strand, counting down.
TTCTGGCGGCGCGCTGCCTCGAACGCGGCCCGGTACTCCTCGCGCAGCCGGTCGATGCGCGTCTTGGCCTCGATGGCCTCCGGGGATCCTGGCTCGGCCGACATCGCCATGCGCTCGGCCGTGCGCCATTCCTCGAGCACCGTTGACACCGGACGGGCGGAGTCCTCGATCGTCGCGGTCGGGTCCGCGAGGCCGTCGGCCGCGGCCTCGTGGATGACTTCGGTCAATCTGCGCTGGTGCGCAGCTCCAGCCAGGACCCTGTTCGCGATCGCCTCGATCCGCGACGCGAGGTCCACGAGCCTGGGATCACCCTGCGGCGTCTCCCGCTTGGCCGCCTCAAGCTCCCGCAACGCATCCAGATCATCGATCAGCTTGTCGGACGTCGTCCGCAGGACGTGAGCGTCTTGCACGTACCCTCCAGAACCCCGTCGCGCTTCCCTCGACGTGACGGCTCGACATGGTACGCCGAACGAGCAGACCTGCAAAACGAGCGACCTGCAACCGGATTGCGAGGGCAGGCCGCCTTTCCGACCGCGCGACCAGGAACGGGTGCCGGCGCACGATGACTCGGCCGGGGTCACCTGACAGAAAGGACTTCGAACATGCTTTGGACGATCCTCGTGATCCTTCTCGTGCTGTGGGCGCTCGGCCTCATCGGCAGCATCGGCGGCGCAGCCATCCACCTGCTCCTCGTCCTGGCCGCGGTCGTCCTGATCGCCCAGTTCCTCAGCAGCCGGTCGAGCCGCGTCTGACCGACCCCCGACCAGCATCGTCCGTCGCCCCTCCAGGTCGCCTGCGAGGGGCGACGACGTGTTTCCGGACCACCATGTAGCGCTGTTCGGTCCGAAGCGCCCGGCTCATCCGGGCCGTTGTCCTCTCGGCCTCAGGGCGGGTTGCGAGCACCCTCTGCCGAAGCCCGACGGGCCACCGACGGGCCACCTCACGGAGGTGCGCCATGACTCGAGTCCTCGTCGTCCATCACGATCTGGACCTCGCTGGCCAGGAAGCCGATTCGCTGCGTCGGTATGGGTACGACGTGACCGAATGCGGTGGCCCGACGCGCAATCGTTGCCCGGTCCTGGCGGGTCGGCCATGCGATCTCGCGGAGCGTGCTGACGTTCTCGTCTACGACGTCTGGGCGAGTGGCGACGCCGAAGGTGCCAAGACGCTGATCGAGAACATCCGCGACCTCCATCCCGAGACGCCTGTCGTGCTCACCTCGCAGGGTCTCGAGCTCGAGTGGGAGCAGGAGACCGGCAGCCATTCGGTGACCACGCTGCAGGGGCAACCGACCGGCGCACGACTGCACGAGGCGATCCAGGGAGCCATCGGGACCCCAGCGACCTGAGCTCCGGGGTTGCATCGGGGGCGACGTTGGCCTAGCATCGGGACATACGGACGTCCGGACGACCGAATGACGTAGGAGACCGCGTGCCCCGCATCGTCTTGGTCGGCGCAGGCAGCGTCGAGTTCACCCGCAACCTGCTCGGCGACATGTTGTCCTCGGACGCCCTGCGCGACGCCCACATCGTGCTGCACGACATCGACGCCGACCGCCTGGACACCGCGGTGCGGATGGCCCGCTGGACGGCCCAGGCACTCGGCGCCACACCGGTCATCACGGCGCACCTCGATCGGCGCGAGGCACTGCGCGGGGCCGACTTCGTCGTGAACACCATCCAGGTCGGTGGCGCCCGGGCGACGCAGGTCGATTTCGAGGTGCCCGGCCGGTTCGGACTGCAGTACACCATCGCCGACACGGTCGGCGTCGGCGGCGTGTTCCGTGGACTTCGGACGATCCCGGTCGTCCTCGGGATCGCCCGCGACATGGAGGAGTTGTGCCCCGACGCGTGGCTCCTCAACTACACCAACCCGCTGGCGATCGTCGTACGTGCCGTGGCTGAGGCGACCTCCATCAAGGTCGTCGGCCTGTGCCATTCGGTCTTCTGGACGATCGACCGCCTCGCCGGCTACCTCGGGATCCCGCGCGACGAGGTCGACGCCGCCTCGGCGGGCCTGAATCACCACGCCTGGGTCCTGAGCCTCGAGCACCGCGGCCGCGACCTCTATCCCGACCTGCGCGCCTTCGTCGAGGCCGGCCGGATCCCGGACGATGACCTGGTCCGCGCCGAGCTCTTCGAACGGTTCGGGGTCTATCCGACCGAGTCGTCGGAACACCACGCCGAGTACAACCCCTGGTACATCGGCAAGCGCGACGCGCGCGGCGACGCGATCGAGCGGTTCCACGTGCCGATCGGCGAATACCTCGACCGGGTCGCCCACAACCTCGACGAATTCGAGGACACCAAGCGTCGACTCGACGCCGGCGGACCGTTCGAGATCGAGCGCAGTGGGGAATACGCCGCGACCATCGTCGAGACCATGACCACCGGGGCGCCCGCGCGGATCGTGGTCAACGCGATCAACGACGGCGCATTGATCCCGAACCTCGACGCAGACGCCTGTGTCGAGGTGCCGGGCCTGGTCGATCGACTGGGGGTCCACCCGGTGGCGATGGGACCGCTCGACCTGCCGCTCGCCGCCTACGTCCGCGGCGCCGTCGACATGCAGGCCCTCACCGTTCGGGCGGCACTCGACCAAGACCGCGACGCCATCGGCCACGCCGTGATGACCGACCCGATCGTCCAGACGCACCTGACCCTGGCCGAGGCCTGGCGGCTCACCGACCAGATGATCGAAGCCGAAGCCGAGTGGCTGCCCGCCTGGTTGGGCGGCCCACGAACCGAACAGGACGGCAACGCCCGGGCGGCGACCGTCGGAGGAGGCACGCGATGACCCGCGATCCGGCCACGTCGAGATCGGCGTCGGCCACCATCGTCCTTGGCGCGATCCTGGCGCTGCTCGTGGCCGCATGTGGCGGCGCGACGACGACAACGGCGCCATCCGCGGCCGCGCCATCGGTCGCCGCATCGGCCGAACCGAGCACCGCCAGCGCGGCGCCGTCGGATGCGGGCTACACCGGTCCCGAGGCGACGATCTCCTACTCGATCTGGGGCGACCCATCCGAGATCAAGAGTCAGCAGGCCGTCGTCGACGCCTTCCACGTGGTGAACCCGAAGATCACCGTCAAGGTGACCGTGTCCGACTGGGACACGTATTGGGACAAGCTCCAGACCGGCATCGCGGGTGGAGATGCGCCGGACGTGTTCGCGATGGACGGACCGCTGTTCCCCGACTACCAGTCCCGAGGCGTCCTGCTCGACCTCAAGCCGTACATCGACAAGAGCGGCTTCGACCTCGGCCAGCTGGCGGACCAGGCGGTCGGTGACTTCACCACGGAGACGGGCCAGTTCGGCCTGCCGCGCGACTTGAACGTCATCGCGCTCTTCTACAACAAGGCCATGTTCGACGCGGCGAACGTCGCCTACCCGGACGAGACCTGGGACTGGGCGAAGCTCGTGGCGGCCGCTCACAGCCTGACCAAGGACACCAACGGCGATGGGAAGCCCGATCAGTGGGGCTTCTACACCGAGACCAGCGACATGGAGAACTACTGGTCGTCCCTGGTCTGGCAGAACGGCGGGGAGGTGATCTCGCCGGACAAGAAGTCGACGCTGCTCGGCACCGATCAGGCCGTCGGCGGGCTGCAGTTCCTGCAGGACCTCATCTGGAAGGAGAAGGTCATGCCGGAGCCGGCGCTGTTCGCCGAGACCGGCGACGCCTTCGAGCAGGGCAAGGCGGCGATGGAAGCCAATGGTTCGTGGCTCGTGCCGACCCATCTGACGGCGGGGATCCAGCTCGGGATCGCGCCGCTTCCGAAAGGCCCGGCCGGACAGGCGACGTCGATCAATCCGACCGGCGCGGTCGTCTTCAAGGGCTCCAAGAACCCTGACGCGGCGTGGGAGTTCGTCAAGTACCTGGCCAGCCCCGCCGCGCAGACGAAGCTCATGGAGCTCAAGGCGTCGCTGCCGGCCAACAAGGAAGTGCTGTCCGGGCCGTACGGCCAGTCGTTCGATGGGGCCAAGGTCCTCGCCGATTCGATCGCGTACGCCCACATCAAGCCGTCCTTCCGCGGCTACAACGACTTCACCACCACGCTCCAGACCGAGCTCGACGAGAACGTCTTCAACGCGCCGAACAAGACGGTCAAGGAGGCGATCGACGCCGTCCTGCCGTCGCTGAACGAGATCCTCGCCAAGCAGTGACCGGCCTCGGTCGTCGCGGGATGGCGGTGCTACCCGGTGGGATCCGCGCCGCCGCCCGGCGGCGCGGCCCGCTCGATGGCGAGGGCCGCTGGGCCCTGCTGTTCCTGGCTCCGACCCTGGTCGGGCTGGCGATCCTGTCCGCCGGCCCGATCCTGGCCACGCTGGCCATCAGCCTGACCTCGTGGGACCTGCTCCAGGCGCCGAGCCTGGTCGGCATCGACAACTTCGTGGCATTGGCGAGCGACGATCGGTTCCTCAAAGCGCTGCGCAACACGTTCTTCTACACGGCGACGTCGGTCCCGATCGGGCTGGTCATCGCGCTCGGCCTCGCCCTGGCGCTCAACCAGACCATCCGGGGGATCGCCTGGATCCGGACCGCCTACTTCCTGCCGGTCGTCACCTCGACCATCGCGGTGGCGCTGGTCTGGCAATGGATCCTCAGCCCGGACGCCGGGCTGCTCAACCAAGCGCTGGGAGTGTTGGGGATCGCGCCGCGCAAGTGGCTGGTCGAGCCGACGCTGATCATGCCCTCGATCGTCGCGATGTCGATCTGGCAGGGCCTCGGCACGAACGTCATCATCTTCCTGGCGGGACTCCAGGCGATCCCGACCGAACTGATCGATGCGGCGAGCGTCGACGGGGCAGCCCGCTGGGCAAGATTCCGGCACGTCGTGCTGCCGCTGCTGACGCCGAGCATCTTCTTCACCGGGGTGCTCAGCCTGATCGCCAGCTTCCAGGTCTTCGACCAGATCTTCGTGCTGCAGCGGCCCCGCCCGACGAGCGCGTCTATCACCGTCGTGTACTTCATCTACGAGAACGGGTTCAAGTTCTTCCGGATGGGGTATGCGAGCGCGGCGTCGTGGGTCCTGTTCCTGATCGTCGCCTTCTTCACCTGGCTGTATTTCCGCGGCCAGGCCCGCTGGGTGCACTACCAGTGAGCGTCCTGACGCCGGCGGTCGCGCCGCCGACGACGCTGTCGCCGTGGCCCCGCCGCTGGCGGACGGTCCGGCGGGCCGTGTTCATCGGCCTGCTTGTCGCGGGCGGGATCCTCATGACCGTGCCATTCCTCTGGATGATCTCGACCTCGCTCAAGACGCGCGCGGAAGTGTTCGCCGTGCCGACCGTCCTGCTACCCGCGATCCCACGTTTCGAGAACTACAGCGAGATGTGGAACGCGCTGCCCTTCGCGGCCTTCTTCGTCAACTCGGTCAAGCTGGCGGTGCTCAACACCCTCGGCACGCTGCTCAGCTGCTCGATGGCGGCCTACGCCTTCGCCGTCCTGCGCTTCCCGTTCCGTGGACCGTTGTTCGCGCTCCTCCTGGTCACGCTGATCATCCCGTTCCAGGTGGTACTGATCCCGAACTTCATCCTCTATCGCTGGTTGCCCCACCCGTTCAGCGAGAGTGGCAACTGGATCGGGACGCACGAACCGCTGTGGGTCGGGGCGTTCCTCGGCGGGGCCTTCGGGACGTTCCTGCTCCGCCAGTTCTTCCTGTCCATCCCGCGAGAGCTCGCCGACGCCGCGCGGGTCGATGGGGCGAACCCCTGGCAGATCTACCGGCTGATCTATCTCCCGCTGGCCACGCCGGCGTTGGCGACGCTGGCCATCTTCACGTTCATGTGGTCCTGGAACGACTTCATCAACCCGATCATCTATCTGCGTGACGTCAACTCCTTCACGCTCACCGCTGGCCTCTCGCTGTTCCAGGGGCAGTACGTCGGCAAGTGGCCGCTGTTGATGGCCGGCGCCCTCGTGAGCGTCATCCCGATGATCATCCTGTTCGTCGTCGCCCAGCGCCACTTCGTGCGCGGCATCGCCATGACCGGGATCAAGGGATGAGTCTGGCCACCCGCGGTCTGCCGCTCTATCGCCGGATCGAGGAGGACATCCGCGCCCGGATCCGGTCGGGTGCCCTGGCTCCGGGTGCCCAGCTCGAGACCGAGCTCGACCTCATGCGCGACTACGGGGTCAGCCGCGCGACCGTCCGTCAGGCCCTGGCCGCCCTCGTCGCCGATGGCTCGCTCGAGATCAGACGAGGGCTCGGGACCTACGTCGCGTCGCCCCGCTTCGAACACACGATCGGTGGGTTCTATTCGTTCAGCCGCGAGATCGAGCGACACGGGCTGCTGCCCGGGACGCGCGTCCTCGACCTGCGGACCGAGCCGGCCGACGAGAGCGTCGCGGCGGCCCTCGGGCGTGAGCCGGGTACGTCGGTCATCGCCCTTCGCCGACTCCGGCTGGCCGGTGACGAACCACTGGTCGTGGAGACGAGTTACCTGCCGGCGGATCGTTTCGCAGGCCTGGAGCAGATCGACTTCACGCGCGTACGGCTGTATGACACGCTCACGACCAGCTACGGCTGCCGGCCGACCCGGGCCAGGGAATCGTTCGAGCCTGTGCTACCCAGCGCGTCGGAGGCGGACCTGCTCGGACAACCTCGCCATCAGCCGGCGCTGCGGGTCGAGCGCGTGGCGTTCGACCAGGACGACCAGCCGATCGAGTTCTGCCGAAGCACCGTCCGGGGCGACCGGTACCGATACTCCGTGGAACTTCGTGATCGGTGAGGGTGGGATGACGACGATGGATGGATCCGGGACCGACCTCGGCGCATTGCTGACGTGGCGTGAGGCATCGACTGCCGGCGATGCGATCGCGGCGGCGCTCGGGGCGGATCCCGAGGCAGCATCCGGCGCCGGCCGGATCCTCGCCGCGGCGCAGGACGTGGTCGTGACCGGCGCCGGCTCGTCCTACTACCTTGCCCAGGTCGCGGCCGCCGTCGGGCGCGCCGTCATCGGCCGTCCGGTCCTGGCGGTGCCGGTCTCTGAGGTCCTGCTCCGGCCGGACGGGGTCTTCACGGCACGGACCCCATCGACCGAACCGGTGGTGGTGATCTCCCGATCTGGTTCGACCTCGGAGGCGGTCGCCGCCGTCGAGGCGGCCTCGTCGGCTGGCCACCCGACCATCGGCGTCACCTGCCGGGCCGACAGTCCGATGGCCCGACGGGCCGATGTCACGCTCGTCTCGCCGGGCGGCGACGAGCGGGCGATCGTGATGACCCGTTCGTTCGCGAGCATGCTGGCGCTGCTGCTCCGCGTCGTGGCCGACGTCGGCGGGGATCGGCGCCTGGTCGAGGACCTGGATCGCTCGCCTCGATGCTGGCCCGAGGTCGTCGCCGCGGTCGAGCGGGGCGACGCCCTGGGCCGTCGTGATTGGAGTCGAGTCGTCGTCCTAGGTGGCGGTCCACGGTCCGGCCTCGCGGCCGAGTGGGGCCTCAAGCTGCTCGAGACGAGTCAGGTCCCGACCAGTGCCTACGAACCGCTCGAGTTCCGACACGGGCCGATGTCCCTGTGCGAGCCGGGTGTCCTCGTGGTCGGGCTGCTCGGCGGTCCGGGCGCCGCGGACGAGGTGCGGGTGCTGCGCGAGGCCAGCCGGCTTGGCGCGACGACCTGGATCCTGGCCGGGGAGCGCGATGCGGTCGGTCCCACCGAGGACTGGCGGGATGGCGCCGTCGACATCATCGGGCCCGAGCTCGTGCCGCCTGCGCGGCTGCCGCTGATGGTCACCCCTGGGCATGCGCTCGCTTTGCGCCTCGCGCTCACGCGAGGGCGCGACCCCGACGCCCCGCGCCATCTCGACCAGGTCGTGATCCTCGAGCCGTGACGCCCCATGACGACCTCCGGCTGGCCGACTTCCGGCCCCGGTCGATGCTCCGCGTCGCCAGCCACACCGTGACTCGGCCGCGGTTCCCGGCGATCGACGTGCACAACCACCTGGGTGCGGCCTTCGGCGGCGCGTGGGCATCCCGTGACCCGGCAGAGCTACCGGCCATCCTCGACGAGTCTGGCATCGAGCGCCTGGTCGACCTCGATGGTGGCCAGGGCGACGACTTGTCTCGCGAGATCGAGCGTTGGCAAGTCCGCTTCCCCGACCGGGTATCGGTGTTCGCCGGGCTCGACTACGACCGCTGGTCGGATGACCCCGACTTCGGGGCTCGGGAGGCGGAGCGATTGCGTGATGCGGTCACTCGCGGCGCCCGTGGCCTGAAGGTCTGGAAGCTGCTCGGGCTGCGAGCGCGCGACGTGACCGGTCGGGTGGTCGCGGTCGATGACCCGCGTCTCGATCCGCTCTGGTCGACCGCCGCGGAGCTGGGCATCCCGGTGCTCATCCACATCGCCGATCCGATCGCCTTCTTCGAGCCGCTCGACGGGGCGAATGAGCGCTGGGAGGAGCTGACGGCGCACCCCGACTGGCATTTCTGGCCGACCCGGGCGAGCCGCGACGCCGACGACCGTGCGTTCCCGCCGTTCGCTGACATCCTTGCGTCCTTCGATCGGATGGTCGGGCGACACCCACGCACGACGTTCATCGGGGCTCACGTCGCGAGCGCATCGGAGGACCTCGCCCTCGTCGGGCGACTGCTCGATGCCCACCCGAACCTGTCGGTGGATATCGCGGCCCGGCTGGCCGAGCTGGGTCGGCAACCGTATACGGCGCGGGCGTTCTTCCTGCGGTATGCGGACCGCATCCTGTTCGGCGTCGACATGGCACCCGATCCAGACCTGTACCGGATCCACTACCGCTGGCTCGAGACGTACGACGAGTCGTTCGACTACTCGACCGACGACGTGCCCGGCCAGGGCCGCTGGCAGATCCACGGCATCGGGCTGCCCGACGACGTGCTCCGGAAGGTCTATCGCGACAACGCACTGCGGGTCCTCGTCGCATGACCATCCCGATCGGGGCGCGCCGTGGCCTCGACGCCTGCGCGTCCGAACGGGGCACGTTCACGGTGCTCGCCCTCGATCACCGCCAGAACCTGCGCAAGGAGCTTCGGCCCGCCGATCCGTCGTCGGTGACGTATCAGGAGATGGTGGAGTTCAAGCGGGCCGTGGTCCGGGCCTTGGCGCCCGTCGCGACCGGGACCCTTCTCGACCCCGAGATCGGCGCTGCGCAGGCCATCTGGGACCGCTCGCTGCCGGCCGATGCCGGGCTCATCGTGGCCGTCGAGGCCACCGGGTACGACGGACCATCGACCGCTCGCATCAGCCGGGTCCTAGATGGCTGGAGCGTCGACGCCATCAAGCGGATGGGCGCCGCCGCCGCCAAGCTCCTCGTGTACTACCACCCGGACGCGCCCAATGCCGCTGACCAGGAGCGGCTCGTCGCCGATGTCGCCGCCGCCTGTCGAGCGGTCGATCTCGCGCTGTTCGTGGAACCCCTCTCGTTCTCATTGGTCGATGGCGAGCGCCTCGTCGGCGAGGCGCGGCGGCGGGTGGTGGTCGAGACGGCTCGCCGGCTGACCCCCGTCGGCGGTGACATCCTCAAGGCCGAGTTCCCGTATGACCCCGGCGAGACGGACCGCGATCGTTGGCAGGAGGCCTGCGCGGAGCTCGACGCCGCGAGCGCGGTCCCATGGGTCCTGTTGTCGGGTGGCGTCGACGACGCGACGTTCGAGGCCCAGGTGGAGAGCGCCTGCCTGGCCGGGGCCAGCGGCGTGCTCGTCGGTCGATCGGTCTGGGCCGATGCTGCGGCGGTAGGCCCGGCCGAGCGCGATCGTTTCCTTCGATCGGAAGGACGGACGCGGCTCTCGCGGTTGCGGGAACTGGTCGATCGCCTCGGTCATCGGTGGTCCGAGCGGGCCACGCCACTGACCACCGCGGCCGAGCCCGGCGACGGTTGGTACCGGGACTACTGACGGTGACCGATCCCGAGCGTGCGCTCGACATCCTCGTGCTGGGCGAGCTCAACCCTGATGTCGTCGTGGCCGACCCAGATCCCCGCCCGGGATTCGGCCAGATCGAGCGGATCGTCGAGTCGATCTCGATGGTCGTCGGCAGCTCGTCGGCCATCTTCGCCTGCGGCGCGGCGCGGCTCGACCTGTCGGTCGCCTTCGTCGGCGTGGTCGGCGACGATCCGTTCGGCCGGTTCATGCTCGGTGCGCTGGCCGAGGCCGGCGTCGACATCGGGGGCTGCCGCATCGACGCCGACCGACCGACTGGAGCCAGCGTGATCCTGACCTCGGGCCGGGACCGGGCGATCCTTACCGCCATCGGGACCATCGCCGCGATGGACGTCGACGAGGTCCGGCCCGACCTCCTGGCCCGTGCGCGGCACATCCACGCCGGCTCCTTCTTCCTGCAGACGACCAGTCGGGACCGCTTGCCCGAGTCGTTCCGGGCGGCGCGGGCGCGGGGCCAGACCACCTCCTTCGATACGAACTGGGATCCGGAGGAGCACTGGGACGGCGGCGTGCGCGCGATGCTCGCCGCGAGCGACCTCTTCTTCCCGAACGAGCTCGAAGCCCGACGGATCGCCGGCATCGATGACGTCGAGACCGCGGCCCGCGAGCTCTCGCGGATGGGCGCCGATGGTCGCTCCGACGGTGGGCCGCTGATCGCGGTCAAGCTCGGACCCGACGGCGCGCTGGCGTGCCGGTCGGAGGGTCCGCTGATCCGCGTGCCGGCCTACCCCGTTTCGCCCGTCGACACGACCGGGGCCGGCGATTCCTTCGATGCGGGATTCCTGCGGGCATGGCTCGATGGCGCCACCGCGGAGGCGGCGCTGCGCTACGGGTCGGTGTGTGGCGCTCTGTCCACGACCGGCATCGGAGGGGTGGCCGCACAGCCGACCCGCGCGGAAGCCGAGCGGGCGGTCGCCGGCTGGCAGGCAGGCGCGCGGTGACCGGCCGGCAGGCACGGATCGTCATCGTCGCCGCGAACCCCTCGATCGACCGATCGCTCGAGGTCGACGCACTCCGCATCGGCGCGGTCCATCGCCCGGACCGGGTCGTGGCGGTGGCCGGTGGCAAGGGGCTCAACGCCGCACGTGCTGCGCACACGCTCGGGGGCGAGGTGGTGGCCGTGACCATCCTTGGCGGCCACGCCGGAGCGTGGATCGCCGAACAGCTCGGGGCGCTCAGCCTGGCGACCCGCGGCATCTCCGACGACGCCGAGACGCGCACGTGTGTGTCGATCCTCGATCGGGCCAGTGGTCAGCTGACCGAGTTCTACGAGCCGGGTCGCACTGTGTCGGAGCGCGCGTTCGGCGCGCTCGAGCGGGCCGTGGAGACGGAGTTGGCCGTCGGCGACGTGCGGGTGTTGGCGATGTCCGGCAGCCTGCCGCTCGGCGCCCAAGTCGATGGCTACGCCCGTCTGGTCCGGCTGGGGGCCGGGGCGGGTGCGATGACGATCGTGGACTCGCACGGCGAAGCGCTGCTGCTCGCGCTCGCTGCTCGACCGGGCCTGGTCAAGGTCAACGCCGGCGAGGCGTCCGCTGCGACCGCGGCCGACGTCACCGATGCGACGGGTGCCCTCGATGCCGCCCGGCGGCTGCGCGAGGCAGGAGCCGGGAGCGTGGTCGTGACCCTCGGTCGAGATGGCGCGGTCGGACTCGATCAGGTGGGATCCTGGCAGCTGCGCTCGTCAGTCGAGCCGGGCCGCTATCCGGTGGGGAGCGGCGATGCCTTCCTTGGCGGGCTGAGCGTCGCCCTGGCCCAGGGCGCGCCCCTGGTCGAAGCCGCCACGCTCGGCATGGCGGCCGGCGCCGCCAACGCGATGATCCCGGGGGCCGGCCTGCTGGATCCGGAGACGGCCCGGCGGCTCGCCGCGACGGTCAACGTGGCCGCGCTGGGCTGACCGGAGCGCGCTCTCCGACCCTCGGCCCGCCTGGGCGATCCGGTTCCATGCCGGCGGCCTGATCAGCGATCGCACGACTCAATGCGTTGCGCCGACCGATCGCCTCGGCAGCTCGACCCCGGCATACCGGCGGAGGCGCGCGATGAGCTGGCGATCCGTCAAGGGTGACGACCGTTCGCGCGCGATGGTTCGCTGGCGACCGTGGACGCGGTCGCTCGCAGAGAGCGTTCTCGCCAAGCGTTCGTGGACCGTTCCCGGACCCATCACCAGCAGTCCCTCATCCGCGGCCAACCGGTCCGCGACGTCGGCCACGAAACGGTCCAGATACTCGATCCGATGCGGCTCGCCGGCCGTCTGCGGGCTGCCGCCGCCTCCATGGCGGACGGTCGGGACGTGGCGGACGTGGCCGGTAGCCCGGTGATGGCTGGGCACCTCCGATGCCACTCGTTCGACGCGGCCGCGGTCCGACCGTAGCCGGACGATGACGGCCTCCCGCGCGTCGATCCACACGAGGCTTGCGTCCCGATGGTCGACAGCCTCAGTGACAGGCGACCCCGACTCGGTCTTCATGGTTCAGGACTCCCAGCACATTCGCGAGCATCTGCATGCTGGAACGGATCCACGACCGCCGCATCGGCCATCGGGCGTGGGCTGACGTGCCGAAGGGCCCCAACGGGCCACGTGCCGCTGGCCGACGACCGGTTTCGGTCCGAGCGACTCGACAGGTTCGGGTCTGACGGCTCTCGTCGGCGGTGTGCAGGCCGTCGAGACTGGTTGCCCTGGCCATGTCGATCTGATGCCGCGTCGACCGGTACGCCCGCCTGCCTCGACGCGGAGGGCGGGCCGATGGACGCATCCGGCACCCGGATCCTACGAGGAACCTACCATTGGACTACCTGGTCGCCACCCATCATGTGGAGCCGCAACCGATCGTGTCGATCCGCGGGCGCCGACCTGCCGATGATGTACCGGCCTTCATCCAGGGGGCGTTCAAGGACCTGTTCGGCAGACTGCGCCTACTTGCCGTGGTTCCGGCCGGGCCGCCCTTCGTGATCTACCACGAATTCGCCGTCGACGGCATCGATGCCGAGGTGTCCGTGCCGATCGACCGACCCATCTCGGCGGCCGGCAGGATGGTGAGTCGCATCCTGCCGGCGATGACCGTCGCGGGCACGGTGCATCTCGGGTCGTACGAGGCGCTCAGCGCGGCCTATGCGGCGGTGTCCGGCTGGATCCGCGACCACGGATCCGAGGCGGCGGGTCCGATGCAGGAGCGTTATCTGAACGGACCGGGCGACGACGTCGCCGCGAGCGCGTATCGGACCGAGGTCGAGATCCCCGTCATCCCGTCGGCGGTCGTCGCGGCGGGTTGAGTCCGCCTCACGACGAAGCGCGGCCGAATGACCGCACGCGAGCTCGCCTCGATCGACGCTATCCGGCGCGCGAACGGACTGATCAGCACGCGTCCCTGTACTGACGGCGAGAACCGCACAAGGCTTCTCGACGTACCTTCCCGTACGCCGCCGGGAGAAAGAGAGGTTCGCGATGTTGCGACGAACCATCGGCGCCATCGGCGCCGCGGCGATCGCCCTGAGCCTGTCGGCCGGGATCGCCTTTGCAGGTCAGCCAGGTGCCGAGTGTGGCGCGGCCGGCGCCGAGATGACCCCTCCGGGCTTCGGCTCGGTCGGTTTCGCCACTGCCGAGACGCGGTACGCCGGCAGTGACGGCACAGCATCCCTGGCCCATTCCCGGAGTGGCAACGCCGCGTCCCAGTACGACATCGCCTGCGTGCATTACACGAACGCGCATTCCTGAACAGCCGGCTTCGTTCGTAGCGCTCGGATCAGAACGGCCCTCGGATCCCTCCGGGGGTCGCTTCCTGTCCGCCAGACCGGCTTGCGAAGAGGACGGGCCGCGTAACAGGCCTCCCGTTGTCGCCGGGGACGATCTGGGCGGGGCGCAGCCGTCTACACTCCGGCGCCGGCATCCGTATCGACCGAAAGGGTCGTGAAGCCCTCCCGCATGAACCATCGCCGCGTGACCTGGCCGGGATACATCGCCATCGCCACGGTCGGCTACGTGGTGTATGGGCTGGGGGCCGTCGGGCCCTATCTCCGCGACCGACTGGCCCTGTCGGATACCCAGGTGGGCCTCCATTCGACGGCGATGGCCATCGGACTCGTCATCGCGGGGGTGGCGGCCGCTTCCGTCGGGGCACGCGTCGGCGAACTGACGGTGCGGGCGGCCGCGCTTGCGCTCCTGGGGGCCGCTGTGACCGTCCTTGCGTGGGCGCCGTCGCTGGTCGCGACGCTCGCGGCAGGCTTGGGGATCGGCCTTGGCGCCGGGACGGTCCTCGGATACGCCAACGCGAGCATGGCGACCGCGGGTGGGTCCGCGGCGCGCGTCGCGCTCGGGCGAGCGAACGTCTGGGCCATGGTCGCCGCCTTCGTCGGGCCCGTCCTCATGGCGTTCGGTGCGTCCAGCGGCATCGGCTGGTGGATCGGTCTCATGCCGGCGCTCGTCCTGATCACCGTCGACTTCGTGGACGTGCGCGCGGGCACGAAGCTCGATATCGACGGCGCGACCACGACGGACGGTCTACCAACCGAGTTCTGGCTGACCTGGGTCTACCTCGTGGCCGTCATCGCGGTCGAGTTCTGCATCGTGTTCTGGGCGGCGACGTTGCTCGAGCGCCGAACCGCGTCGTCGATCGAGCAGGCCTCGTTGGCCGCCGCAGGGTTCTTCGCCGGGATGTTCGTGGGTCGGATCGGGCTCAGCTTCGGCGTCGGCACGACGGGTGACGCCCGGCGGCCGGCCGGCATCGGGCTGACGCTGGCGTTGTGCGGGGCCCTGGTTGCCTGGCTGTCGACGATCCCGATCGTTTCCGCTGTGGCGCTCTTCGTGGCTGGGGTCGGCGTTGCGGTGCTCTACCCGATCGGCATCGCCGCAGCACTGGCCGTCGCGCCCGGCCAGCTCGCGGCTGCGGGCGCTCGACTGACGCTCGCTTCGGGCGTTGCCGTGCTTGTGGCCCCGCTCGCACTCGGGGCGATCGCCGATCTGACGAGCGTGGTCGCCGGCTGGGCATTGGTACTCGGCCTCGCGATCGTGGGGCTAGCGCTTTCAAAGCGCCTACCCACGGCGTCGCCCGGGGAGTGATCGCCCAGTTCGGGCTCCGGCCGCGACTCCCGGATCACGCCGCGGGCGGAAGGAATCCGAACTGGTCCAGGATCGACCGCCCGTCCGGCCCTCGCAGCCAATCGAGGAACGCATGGGCGGCGGCATGCTGCGCCGAGGCTTTCACCACGACGCCGGCATAGCTGGCCGGCACGTTCAACGCATCGGGTATTTCGATCGTCCCGACCTTGTCTGACGCGGCTGCATCGGTCACGTACACGATCGCCGCATCGCCCTCGCCCAGCTCGATCTTGGACCGCACGGCGCTGACGTTGTCCTCCTTCGAGACCACGTTCTTGTCGTAGGCGGCTGCGAAGCCGGCTGGTGCGCCGGGCGCGGCCGCGAGGTGCTCGACGAGCGTGGTCGCGTATCTGGTGATCGGTACGTCATCACCTGCTGCGACGATGCGCACACCGGCCTTGGCGAGATCGAACGGGCTCGTCAACCCCCCGGGATCGTCCTTGGGGGTGATGATCGTGAGCTTGTTGCCGGCAAAGACCACCGCGTCGCCGTCGGCGAATCCACCCTCCACCAACTTCTTCGGATTGGTGGTGTCTGCCGATAAGAAGACGTCGACGGGGGCGCCCTGCTCGATCTGGGTCTCCAGCGTGGCGGACGAGTCCGTCGAGACGGTCATGCCCGCTCCAGGATGGGCGGACTGGTAGGCGATGCTGACCTTCTCGAGCGCCTTGCTGAGCGACGCCGCAGCCGCGATCGTCAACTCGGTCGGGAACGCACTCGGGGATGACGGGTGCGATCGGGATGGTGCCGCCGCGTTGCCAAGGGGTGCCGTCGGGGCCCCGGTTTGGGAGCACGCACCGACGAAAAGGACCCCTGCGAGGGCCAAGACCACCGCCCGCAGCCTCATGACCGATGCCCCATGGTCGACGCTCCCGTGAGTGCCGCGGACCTCCCATCGTGATTCCTATGGAGTATGCCGCGTGGTCGATGAAAGTGCAGCTATCAGAACCCACGCACCTAGGCACACATCACAGTCGCCCGGGCGAACTCGCGCCGGCGCCGTACTGACCATCACGGGGGGAGGACGGGATCGACCGCGCCGCGACAGCGCCATTACCGCTGCAAACCACCTACTTCCAGGAAGTCGTGCGTCGCGCCCCTCGCCGTTCGCTACCTCCTAGGTCAGGACTCCGGTGAGGCGGAACACGTGTCCGGTGTCCGGGCGAACAGATCGGCACGTCACAGTCGGCACGGCATTCAGCTCGAAGCCGGGAGTCAGCACGACCAGAGTATTGGTCGTCTCGTCGAACCCGATCATCGGTTCGTAGATCTGCCGGCTATCCGTCAGATGCCAGGCGGCCCCCCTTAC
This sequence comes from Candidatus Limnocylindrales bacterium, assembly GCA_035688805.1. Classification (GTDB taxonomy): domain Bacteria; phylum Chloroflexota; class Limnocylindria; order Limnocylindrales; family CSP1-4; genus SPCO01. The sequence goes on along the minus strand of DASSMQ010000094.1, from coordinate 6,865 downwards.
CTGTAGCACCGCGTCGAAACTCGTGGGTGTTCCCGCTGGCCCCGTGCAGTCGTAGAAGTGCGCTTGCAGATTCGCCCCACCCGGGCCTCCTGGTTCAGCCTGGGCCGTCGCTGGCACGGCCAGTGCGATAAACAAGGAAGCCGCCGCGATGAATGACTTTGTACGCATTCGGCCTTCTCCCATGGTCGCAAGCTGGGCGAAGCGATCAAGCGCACGCGCGCCGCAGCAACCTCATCCGCCCGTAGCTGCGCCCCCCGCAACCGGCGGTGAAGCAGTCGCCCCTTTCTCCTTGATCGTGCTCAGAGAATGCCGCTCAGGGGCAGACGATGCCCTGCAGGACGCCGGTGCAGTGACCGACGACGACCCCCTGCGGAGTGAACGCGCCGCTTGCGGTTCCTGACGATGCTCCACTGATCGTGATGTGCCCCGCCATGTCGTTCCCGCTGTTCGTGAAGTTCGAATCGACGAACCGAGTGGATGCACCCTCTAGGCGGAAGCCCTGCGCCGCCCCGTCAGATTGTTCACCGCCCGTTCCGGCCGCGCCGACCTGGCAGGTCGCGTCGCCACAGTTGTTCGCGGGCTCCGCAGCCATGGCGACGGGCGTCGCGAACGCTGCCAAGGCGACCAACGCAAGGGCTGCGAGGCTCGTCCTCCTGGTTCTCACCGCCAACCCCTCCTCGTGCTGCCGATGCGGCCTCAGCCGTGCGGCTGAGCCTGCGGATCGGGCTGGCGGATTGTCACACGGCCAAACGAACGGATACCCGCGCTGACCCTATCTTCCGGTGCCTTGCCGCACCACCGGGCGGGCCTACTGTGTGGGAGGTCGAGGCGGACCGCCTCGGGATCGGGCCGACCGCCGACCACTGGAAGCAAGGCGCGGCGGTGGATCATCGGGCGCATCGACGAGGCCAAGTAGACCCCCGGTCGCCGGCGCGAGACTGCCATCGCGGGGGTGACGACGGGGATCGACCGCGCCGCGCGAGGCCCGGGGACGACGACTGTAGCGGACGGGCGTCAGGCAACGTCGCCAGTGTTTGCCGCACAACCGTAACGTCGTGTCGCATGAGGCGTACGCGCAGCCTTATAGCGCGCGGTGACTCTTATCGGTGTGGACGATCCTGTCGTTACAGCCGCCGACCTTCTCACCGCGTGGCGCGAGGCCGCGCGTGCAGCCGAGCTGGCGCAGCGACTGGTGAACCTGGCCGACAACGCGGCCCACGAAGCGAACGAGAGCGCCTCGGCGTCCGAGGAGCTTGCGCTGCTGGCGGAGCAGGCGGCCGACGCCGCATCGAACGTGGCGCGCACAGCCCGCGCAGCCATGGAGCGCGCTCGACCCAAGTAGCGGACCGACTTGCCCGGCTGGCCGAGTCCTGGCATGTCTCTCGCGGTCTCGGCTTCGCGATCGCGGTCCGCTCCTTCTCGCGCACGGTGCCGCGCGGTCTTGGTACGCGTCGCGTGCATCGGCCGCATCGGCGGTCGCGGAGTCCGACACCAGCCCTGCTTCGACGGCCGCCATCCGAGCAGCCTCCGTCGCCCTCGCTGCGGCGCGAGCCGCCTCCCCGGCGTGTTCGGCGGCGGCATGCGCTGCCTTGGCTGCTCGCTCCGCCTCTCGCCACGCCTCGAGCAGGCGCGCAGTCTCGGTGGGCATCCCACGGCCCTCGAAGTCAGGGCCCCAGCGGTGGCACGATCTCCGCCACGCCTACGGGACCCTGCTCCTGGAGGATGGCGAAGAGCTGGGCGTCATCTCGCGGACTCTCGGCCATTCGCAGATCGCGACGACGGCAGACATCTATGCGGACCTGACGCCGGCGATGCTTGAGCGGACAGCGGCGCGGATGGACGGTGTCCTGACCCGTCGCCGGAGGGCCGCCGGCGCCTGAAAGTGGTACGGCGGTTGTACAGGCCCAAAGTGAGACCCCCGGCGGAGGGCCGTCGGGGGTCGTTTCGTGCGTAAGGGATTGGCTGGCGAGGAAGGATTCGAACCTTCGGTCTCCTGATCCAGAGTCAGGCGCCTTACCGCTTGGCCACTCGCCAATGCCTGGACGACGGTCGAATGTCGTCGACCCACGTTGGGGGATGCCGAGTCTACCGCGACCCGGACATCACCTCAAACGTCACGCCCTCTGCTGCTCACCCGTGTTCACGAGCGCGATGGCCACGATCGCCAGCGCAGCCGAGATCACGATCGACGTCGTGATCCGCTCCCCGGCCAGCGCCCAGCCGAGGATCAAGGCCACGATCGGGTTCACATAGGTGTGGGTCGCCACGAGCGTGGGCGGATAGTGGCGCAAGAGCCACGAATAGGCCGTGAACGCCAATAGCGAACCGAAGACGATCAGGTACACCAGCCCGACGAGCGAGAGCGTCGAGACCGAGCTGATGGCGAACGTGTCCTGTTCGCCGAGAGCCAGGCCGCCCACGAGCAGCATGGCCGACCCGCACAGCAACGGCAGAGCGGCATTCATCGCGGACGTATCGACCTGGCCGTCGGGCCGCTCCTGCAGCTTCCGGGAGAGCACGATGCCGGCCGCCCACGAGAGCGAACCCAGCAGGACTGCCAACAGCCCAGGGACGATGCCCTCGCCGGTGGTCACATCAGGCTGGAACAGCACCGCAACGCTGGCGGCGCCGAGCGCCAGGCCCAGGTACGTCCTGGCTCCCGGCGGTGCGCCCAGTCGGAACAGCGGGACCATCCAGGCGACGAAGATCGGTTCCACGGCGACGACCAGTGCGGCCACGCCCGACGGGACCCGCGTTTCCGCCCAATGCAGCGTCCCGTGCCCGACCAGGAAGAACAGGAAGCCCAGGATCAGGCCCATGCGCCAGGCCTGCGCCGACGGCCGCTCGCCCTTCGCCCACGCCCAGGCAAGGAGGATCGAGCCGGCGATCAGATGGCGCGTCGCGGCCGTGAAGAACGGCGGGATGGTCTCGACGGCGTACCGGATCGCCAGGAATGTCGAGCCCCAGATGAGATAGATGATCAGAAAGGCGACTACACCCCGGAGGCGGTGCCGGTCCGGCGTTCCAGCGTCTTCCACCTCGACTGCCATCCCGGCCATCCGACCACCTTTCGACTGTCGGCCGAGTCTACGGTCGGCCATCGGCCATCGACGAATGTCGACATGGGTCCCGCGCGTTCGTGGACGAGTGCCGATATGGCGCCAAGCGCTGGAGCCCCAGATTCGGTCGCACCCCCGCGGATCCGCCGCCGACGTCGGCGGCCAACCTGTTCGGAAGGAACGACCATGCCGCCTGCTCCTGCCGCCGTCCAGCTCGACCGCCGATCCCGGCGAACCGGCGCCGCGATGGCGTTCGCCGGTTTCCTGCTCCAGCTCGTCGCGAGCAGCCAGCACCCGGGCACGACGCCCCCGAACGAGTCCGCCGCGGTCTACCGGGAGTACGCGGCATCCGGCGCGTGGACGATGGTGCACCTGGGGCAATTCGCTGGGGGCTTGCTGGTCGCGCTCGCGCTGGTGTTCATCGCGCGGTCGCTCCCACGGACCGGGGTCGCGGGCGCGCTGGCGTTCGTCGGTGGTCTCGCGGCGGCGATCTGGGCCGGCATCTTCGCTGTCCAGATGGCGGTCGACGGCTTCGCCCTCAAGGCCGCGATCGACGCCTGGGCGGCAGCGCCACCCGCGGATCGAGCTGCCGCGTTCCTCGTCGCCGAGAGCGTCCGCTCGATCGAGAAGGGCCTGAGCAGCCTGTTCCACCTCATGAACGGGACCGCGATCCTGATGCTCGGGCTGGCGGTCGCGATCGGTCGGACGTTCCCCGCGTGGCTCGGTTGGTTCGGCACAGCCGCTGGCGTCGGATACATCCTCGGCGGCATCGCCACCGCGCACACCGGTTTCTCGTCGGAGGCCAGTCAGATCCTGTCGGCCGCGCTCCTGCCGGGGATCGTCTTCCTGTTCGGCATGGCCATCGCGATGTGGCGCCGCCGGGATGCTCCCTGGTCGGCGCCGGCTCGGACGGTCACGGCTGCGGTGGCGCTGGGATGATCCACGTCGTCGCCCGACCTGAGCGCGTCGCCAGGATCCGGTCCCTGGACATCGGCAGGCTGGGGCCGGCCGCCCACTGGTTCGCCCATCTGATCGAGATGGTTCTCGTGATGCTGATCGGGATGCAGGTCCTCTTCGGGGAGTTCGCCGCGGTCGCCAACGCCCTCGGCTACCGCGATCCGCTGCTCCGGCTGCCCGAGCTGTCGACGGCGGCCATGGCGTTGACCATGGCTATCCCGATGGCCCTGTGGATGGACTACCGCGGTCACCATGGACGGGGGATCGTCGAAATGTCGGGCGCCATGATCCTTCCGGCTGTGGCGGTGCTGGTGGCGGGCAGCCTCGGTATCGTCGGTCGTCAGGATCTGCCCGGCACCTACCACACCTGGATGTACGTCGCGATGCTCGGGCTCATGGTCGTTCGCCGTCGCGACTATGCGTCCGGGATGGCGCACGGTTGACGGGCTGCGCGAACCGATCAAGCCGTCGTCGCGGCGTTCTCTGGTACCCTGCCGCGCGTGTCAGATGAGGGGCGCGCTGGCCTGAGGGGGCACGCACGGCCAGCCGCGACCGGGCAGGGGCGCTTCCTGCCCGCAGTACTCGACGCGATCTTCCCGGGCCTGGGCCATCTGGCCGCGGGTCGCCGGCGACGGGCAGCCATGTTCGCGATCCCGATCCTGATCATCGTCGCCCTGGCGATCGTGATCCTCGTGACGTCGAGCAAACCGCGCCTTGCCGCGACCTTGATCGAGCCGGACGTGCTCGTCGGCCTGCTCGTCCTCCAGGGGCTGCTGTTGGTGTGGCGGCTGCTGGCCGTCGGGGCGAGTCTCATGGCGCCCGGCCTGCCGAAGCCCGGCCGTCGCGAGGCGCTACCGATCGCTGGTCTGCTGCTCGTCGCGGTGATCGCCCCCCAGGCCTACGCCGGCTACGCCACCCAGGTGGCGCGCGAGGCAGCCGACGAGATCTTCGTCGATCCCTCGCCCTCGGCCGTCGCCGGACCGCTGGCCAGCGCGGAGCCCGATCCGTCGTTCCTGACGACCCCGGTCCCGTCGACCTCCGCAACCCCGTCGCCGACAGCCACACCGCTCATCCCCCGGGTCAATGTGCTGCTCGTGGGCGTCGACGCGGGCGTCGGTCGCAACACCTACCTGACCGACACGATGATCGTGGCTTCGCTCGACCCGGTCACCGAGACCGTGTCCATGGTGTCGGTGCCGCGCGACATGGTCGATGTCCCACTCCCCGATGGACGGAAGTTCACGGGCAAGATCAACAGCCTGGTGTCGTACGCGCGCCACCATCCGCGGCAGTTCCCAGCTTCTGACGGGACAGGCTTCGACGTCCTGCGCAGCGCGCTCGGCGACCTGCTGGGTCTCGACATCCCGTATTACGCCGCGGTCAACCTCGGTGGGTTCGTCAAGGTGATCGACACCCTCGGCGGTATCGACGTCAACGTCGCCCGCTCCTTCTGCGATCCCACCTACGACGAGTACGGCTTCAGCAACGGCTTTTCCATCACGAAGGGTCGCCATCACCTCAATGGGCAGCAGGCACTCGCCTATGCGCGTGTGCGCCATCCGGCCGGCGAGAGCGACTTCACCCGGGCCGCCCGCCAGCAGGAGGTGCTGTCCGGGATCCGTGACCGCCTGGTCCGCGGCGGCTTCATCAACGACCCGATCGGCTTGCTCCGGGCGATCTCCCAGACCGTCACCACCAACGTCCCGCGCAAGGTCCTGCCCGACCTGGCGGACACGATGGTCCGGGTCGAGCGCCAGGACACCTTCCGGACCGTGATCAGTTCGCCGCTCGTCTCGTCGGGCTTCGACGCTCGCGGGTCGATCCAGATCCCGAACCTCGGCCGGATCGCCCGGTTGGCGGCAGCCATCTTCCCGGAGGCCGGCACGCTGCCCGACAAGCAGTACCGCGTCGCCAAGAGCACGACGGCTCGAGCTGCGACCAGCGGCGTGTCCGGTTGCCGCGCCGCGCCGAGGCCGCGGCCCACTCCCCGCCCGACCCCGAAACCCACGGCGAAGCCGACGCCGAAGCCGACGCCGAAGCCGACCGCGACCCCCGCGGGGACGGCGCCGCCCGAACCGACCGCGGCGCCCACCGCCGCACCGACCGCGGCGCCCGCCGAGCCGACCTAGCCCATCCGGTGGAGTGGCACGGACCGGACGCGGCTGGCACCCTTGACGCCATGCCTCGCCCCAACGCGCGTCGCCCGAAGCTCGCCATCCTCGCCCTGGTCGCCGTTCTGCTGACCGGGCTGGCCGCCACGACCTCGGTCTCGGCTTCACCGCTGCCACCCTGCAAGGTCGCCGACACCCTCACCAAGTTCCGTGGCTATCTCCATTGGCCGCGCTCGCTGCTGGACCAGACCTATCGACTCGCCAGCACCTACGCGCCTGCCGACCGCGTCTCGACGTCGTACGCCGGCCTCAACGGCGGCTACTCCGTCCGCAAGCTGGTGATCGCCGACCTCAAGGCCATGGCTCGTGCCGCGAGGGCGGCCGGAGCCCGGCTCGCGGTCGCCTCCGCGTACCGCAGTTACGCCAGCCAGAAGGCGACATTCGCGTACTGGGTGAAGGTCCACGGATACGCGACCGCCCTGCTGGAGAGCGCGCGGGCGGGTCACAGCGAGCACCAGCTCGGCACGACCCTCGATTTCAAGTCCTACGGGGGGCCGGCGCCCTGGGACGTGACCGACTGGGCCACCACCCGGGCAGGAGCGTGGATGAAAGCCAACGCCTGGAAGTACGGCTTCATCATGACCTACCCGAAGGGCAAGACGGCCGTGACGTGCTACCAGTACGAACCCTGGCACTACCGCTACGTCGGCCGCAGCCGGGCGTACACGATCCACAAGA
>DASSMQ010000093.1:0-36608 GCA_035688805.1 Candidatus Limnocylindrales bacterium | reverse complement strand
GCGGATCCCAGGCATCCTCCCGCAACTCGACCTCGGCGAAGCGCTGCGCCTCGAGCTCGTCGATGACGAGATCGCGGTCGATGGCGTCGTCCGCGCTCAGGCTGTCGGGATCGAGCGCCCGAAAGGTCTCGAGCCAGTGGTCGATGAGCTCGAGGCGGGCCGAGCGACCTTCGGCCGAGACATCGGGCCAGCGGTCGTCGTGACGATGATCGCCGATGCCGGTCGCGACGACCGGTTCCATCGCGAGGAAGGCGTCGAGGAACGCGGCGAACGTCGCCGGGTATGTGGGCATGGCCTCGATTCTAGGGCACGGTCCCTCGCCCGGCGGGGCGGACGGCTACCATCGTCGGCCATGAGCCAATCGTGGGTGACGCCCGTGACGCTGCGCGGGGGACGGGTCCGCCTGGAGCCGCTCGCGGCGAGCCACCTGGATGACCTTGCCCGAGTCGCCGATGACGAGCGGATCTGGCGGTGGACGATCGCCCGGCCCATCGACGACGCGACGCTGCGCGCCTGGCTCGACACCGCGCTCGCGAACGCCGAGGCCACGGTCGAGGTCCCGTTCGCCACGATCGACGCGGCGACGAACCGGGCCATCGGCAGCAGCCGATTCATGACGATCGCGCCGGAACATCGTCGGCTCGAGATCGGCTGGACCTGGGTCGGGACGGCATGGCAGCGGACCGGGGCGAACCGCGAGGCGAAACTCCTCCAGCTGACCCACGCCTTCGAAGCGCTTGGAGCGGAGCGCGTCGAGTTCAAGACGCACGCCCGGAACGTCGCCTCGCGGACGGCATTGCTCGGCATCGGCGCTACCTTCGAAGGCGTCCTGCGCCACCACACGATCATGCCCGACGGCTCGAACCGGGACTCCGCGTTCTACGGCATCATCGCCGCCGAGTGGCCGCCGGTGAAAGCGCGCCTCGAGGCGCTCCTCGCCCGATGAGCGTGACCGATCACCCGATCCGGACGGTCGATTACCACACAGGCGGCGAACCGTTCCGCATCGTGACCGGCGGCGTCCCGGACCTCGACGGACGATCCGTGCTCGACCGCCGACGCTGGGCGATGACCGAGCTCGATGACGTCCGCCGGCTCCTCGTCAATGAGCCGCGCGGGCACGCCGACATGTACGGGGCATTCGTCACCCCACCCAACGACGACTGGGCTGATCTGGGGGTCGTCTTCTTCCACAACGAGGGGTTCTCGACGGCATGCGGGCACGGGACGATCGCGCTGGTCACCTGGGCCCTTGAGTCGGGACGGATCCAGCGGGCTCCGGTCGACGGCGAGGTGACCGTGACCGTCGACGTGCCGAGTGGTCGGCTGGCCTGCCGAGCCCGCCTGGATGCGGACGGTCGCGTTGCGGCGGTCCGGTTCCGCAACGTGCCGTCGTTCGTCCTCGCCCGGGACGTGACGGTGCGCACACGGGCCGGCCTGCTGACGGTCGATGTGGCGTTCGGGGGCGCCTTCTACGCCACGATCGCCGCCGAGCGGGTCGGCCACGGCGTGGTTCCAGGTTCGCTGCCTGACCTCATCGCCATCCAGCGCGAGCTCCGACCCGCTATCGAGCGGAGCATCGATGTCGTCCATCCGGTCGAACCCCAGCTCGCTGGGGTGTATGGGGTCATCTTCTGGGAGCCGATCGGTCCGGACGAGCAGCGCAACGTGACGGTCTTCGCCGATGGCGAGATCGACCGGTCGCCCTGCGGCTCGGGCACGTCGGCGCGCCTTGCCGTCCTCCACGACCGTGGCGAGCTCTCGGTCGGCGATCGCTTCCAGCACCGCTCGATCGTCGACAGCGCCTTCGACGCGTGGATCGTCGAGACCGGACCCCTTATCGGCGGGCACGCCTCGGTCATCACCGAGGTCGAGGGCTCGGCCTACCGGACGGGCGAGTCGCTGTTCGCACTCGATGCCCGCGACCCGCTGGGGACGGGATTCATGCTCCGCTGACGGGTATGCTCGGGCCAACCCATCCATCCGCCAAGGGAGCCATGACACGATGAAGGGTCTCGTCATCGGCACGGTCGTGACGGCCGTGGCGTTCTACCTCCTGGTCCAGCTCCTGCCGAACATGTTCGCCTACTCGGGCGGGTACCTCGGGCTCATCGTCATCGCCGTGATCTTCGGGGTGGTCAACGGGCTGATCGGGCCGATCGTCAAGACCCTGGCCATGCCGATCTCGTTCATGACCATGGGCCTCGTCGGCTTCCTGATCAACGGCGTGCTGCTGCTCGCCACGGCCTACATCAGCGACCTGGCGGGGTTCACGCTGAAGGTCGGCGACTTCCCGCCGGGGATCACCGCGGACACCCTCGTGGCGGCCGTCGTCGGCGCCGTCGTGCTGAGCCTCATCACGACCGTGATCCGGTTCGCCGTCCCGGATTGACCGACCCGCCGGCCGCCGGCCCGGCTGACGGCCCAGATCACGACCCGCGCGGCGCCCTGATCGACGGCGCCGTCGCGCTCGGACTGCGGGCCGCCGCCCGGCGCTTCGGCACGCCGCTCTTCGTGACCGACCTCGCGACCCTCGATGTGGCATGTGCGGCGGTCGCGGGAGCCTTCCCCGACCCAATCGTCCGCCAGTACTCGGTCAAGGCGAACGACGTGCCGGGCGTGATCAGCGCGATCGCGGCTCGCGGGTTCGGGGCCAATGTCGTCTCGCGCGGCGAGTGGGAACTCGCGCGGCACGCCGGGGTACCCGACGACCGAATCACGCTGGAGGGCGTCGGCAAGACCCCGGCCGACCTGCGCGCCGCAGCGCGAGCAGCCGCGGCCGGCCGCCCGCTCCGATGGGTCGCGCTCGAATCGCCGGAGGAGGCGGCCGAGCTCGCCGATGCCGCCCGCCACCTCGGCGGGCATCCGATCGATGTGCTGTACCGGCTCAATCCCGACGTGACGCCGGAGACCCTGGCGGGGCTGGCGGTCGGGGTCGGCGGTTCGAAGTTCGGCATGACCGAGACGGAGATCGCGGCGGCCATCGAGGTCGGTGGCGGACCGAACGGTGTCCTGCGTCCGCGTGGCATCCACCTCCATGTCGGCTCACAGCTCGGGGCGGTCGATGCCTGGCGCGAGGCGGTCCGAAAGGCGCTCGCCCTGGCCGCCCTCTGGCGCGGTTCGATCGCCATGTTCGACACGGTCGATCTCGGCGGCGGCTTCCCTGTCCGACCGGCTGGCGAGCCGGCCCCCGAACCCGCACGCTTCGCCCGCGAACTCGTTCCGTTGCTGGCGGCCGTGCCGGCCGATCGTCGCCCGACGCGGTTGGCGATCGAGCCCGGCCGGGCGCTGATCGCCCGGGCCGGGTGGCTCATCGGGCGGGTGCTGCATGCCCGCGAGCGCGGCGGGCGTCAGGTCGTCCTCGATACCGGGATGACCGAGCTGATCCGGCCTGCGTTGTACGGCGCGCACCACCCCGTCATCGCGCTGACCTCGTCCGGCCGCGACATCGTCGCCGCTCGAGGGAAGATGGCCGGCCGGGGCACGACGCTGCGCGATCGCGATCACGAGGTCGCGCCGACCCGCGTGGAGGGGCCGATCTGCGAAGCGACCGATGCGCTCGGCAGCCACGAGCTGCCACCGCTCCAGCGCGGCGACCTCGTGGCGATCGCCGACGCAGGGGCGTACGGGTCGTCGCTCTCGTCGACCTACAACGGCCGGCGCCGTCCGGCCCAGGTCCTGCTCTGGCCGGATGGCCGGCTGGTGCTCACTCGCCGCCGCGGAACGCTCCGATCGCTCGCCTGAGCGACGGCTATATTGGCTCCATGGAGCGCCCCGTCCGGCTCCCATCCGCCCTGGCCCGCCTGGCGGCGCTGACGAGCCTCCTCATCGTCCTCGGCGGCGTGGCCGCGCCCATCGTCGCGGCCGCGGGCCCACCGTTCCCGCCGCCCGAGAACGGGCGAGCGGTCTACGACAACGCAGGGATCCTGTCACCGGCGACGGTCTCGTCGGCCGAAGCGACCATCGACGATATCGAGGCGCGGACCGGCGCCGAGATCGTGGTCTACAGCGAGCTGGTGGACGGCGAGGTCACGACCGAGGAGACCCAGGCCCGGGCGCTGGCGCTGATCAACCAGTGGGGCGTGGGCCGCAAGGGGTTCGACGACGGGCTGGCGATCTTCTTCGACATCGACCCGTCGCGCCGACACGGCCAGGTCCAGCTGTATGCCGCGCCAGGTTTCGAAGCCACGTATCTGACCAACAGCGAGCGGCAACGCATCTTCGAGGACGACATGCTGCCGCACCTCCAGGTGGCCGACTTCGATGGCGCGCTCACGGCGGCGCTCGCCAAGGTCGCGGAAGCGGCGACTCCGGAGAACGCCCGACGCCTCGACCTCGCCCGCCAGGTGAATGCCGCCATCGGTCTCGTCGGAGCGCCGGTGGCTTTCCTGTCGCTCGCGTTCTGGGCGTTCTACAACTGGCGCCGGTACGGCAAGGACCCGATCTACCTCGACGACCCGTCGATCCTGATGCCGGCACCACCCGAGAACCTCACGGCCGCGGCCGGGGCGTTCCTCATGGAGGGCCGCGCGTCCCGGCGAGCGCTGACCACGGCGATGCTCGACCTGGCATCCCGTGGCGAGCTGGCCTTCCGGCAGGAGGATTCGGGGCTGCTCGGCCTGACCCACAAGGTCGGCATCGAGGTCGGACCACCGCGTGGTGACGCTGCCGAGGAGGCACAGCGCGAGCGCAATGCCCGGCGACCGATCGGCGGCGCGGAGGACTACGTGCTCCGGACGTTGGACGGTCTCGCGGTCGGTGGCCTGATCAAGCCGGAGGACGTCCCGGAGTTCGGCCCGAGGGTCGCCGGCTTCGATGACCGGCTCGAGGCGGCCGTCGTGGCCGGCGGCTGGATGGTCGAGAAGCCGAGCAAGGTGACGGCGCGTTGGGCCGTGCGCGGGGCGCTGCCGATCGGGCTCGGCGTGGTTGCGCTGATCGCGGGCTTCAACATCCCGATGTCAGGCCTGCTGCTGATCGGTGGCGGCCTCATCCTCGGCGGGCTCGCGGTCATCGCCATCGCTCGATATATGCCCACGGTGACCATGCCGGGGGCCATGATCCGGGCGATGCTGGCAGCCTACCGGCGCACCCTCCAGAAGACGATGCAGCAGGCTCGCTCGATGCAGCAGGTCGTCGATCAGGCCGGTCTGGCCTGGCTCGAGACACCCGACCAGGCCGTGGTGTGGGGAACCGCGCTGGGTCTCCAGCACGAGATCGAAGGCGTCTTGTCCCGATCCCTCGAGGACGTGCGCGCGGATCCGTCTCGGGCCACCTCGACCTACTTCCCGATCTGGTACAGCGGGTCAAGCGGCTCGTCATTCGCCAGTGCCGCGGCGACGGGCAGTGGCGCCTCGCTGTTCTCGAACTCCGCGGTCCCCGACATCGGCGGGATGATGTCGGCGCTCGGCACCATCGGCAACTCCCCATCGAGCAGCGGCAACGGCGGGTTCGGTGGCGGTGGTGGGGGCGGCGGCGGGGGCGGCGCGGGCGGTGGCTTCTAGTCGTCCCCGGTGGCCGTCAGACGCCGAACCAGCTCCGGCACGCCTCGAGGCCATCGATCTCGACCGGCGGCCGAGGGCGTGCCCGCCAATCATCGATCGTCATGAGGAACCGCTGGGTCTCGCGCGAGACACCCTGCGGAGCAAGGGCACCGCGTCCATTCTCCCGGTAGCCCAGCCGGCGTGACACGGCGTTGGACGCGGCGTTGTCGAGGAACGCCGACGACTCTGCCGCCCGCGCCCCCAGGCCGTCGAAGGCGAAGCTCAGCACCGCCGAGCGCATCGCCGTGCCGAGCCCGCGGCCCTGGTCGGGCCGGGCGATCCACGACCCTGTATCAACGGTGCGATGGATCGCGAACTCGACGGCGTGGACCGTCTGGGCGCCGACGACCCGACCCTCGGTGGTTGCCATCAGATTGAGCGTCCAGTCGGTCGCGCTGAACCCCGCTCGCATCCCCCAGTGGTGGGCGAAGAAGGCCCGCTCGAAGGCCGGGCTCGGAACGGTCGACCAGGCCACGCCGAACGGCATCTCGTCTGGCGGATGGATCCCCGCGCGAGCGACCGCCAGCAGGTCGAGGAGCTCGTCGTCGGTGGGCAAGTGGAGCTCCAGCCGGTCGGTCCGGATGCGCAGCCCGAACAGCGGCCAGGCATCGATGAGCCTGGGTGGCACGGCGGCGCGGTCGACGGCGTCCATGGGCGCCCGACGCTACACTCCGGCCATGGGTGCTGTCGAGACGATGGAAGAGTTCTTCGAGAAGCTCAATGCCGGCGATCGTGAGGGCGCGGTCGCGATGATGGACGAGAAGACAGAGATGCGGGTCCACGTCGGCGACAACGTCCAGACCCTCCGTGGCGTGGAGCGGGTCGGGGGCTGGTTCCTGCGCAGCGACGCCGGCCTGCGGATGATCCCGGGCGACATCCGGGATACCGGCAATACCTACGAGGCCGACCTGCTGGTCGTGCGTCCGGGCGCACCGACCCAGCACATCGACGCCACCTTCCGGGTCGAGGCGGGGCGCATCACCGCCATCAACATCGCGCCGCGATAGTCGCTCGGGCGCCACGCCGGGTCTCATCCTCGACCTCGCACCGGCACGGGAGCCGGGCTCCGCTGGGTGCGTGCCACCTGCGACGGTGACTGCAGTCTTCGGGCCCGAGGCGGGACAACGCCCTGCTCGCGGCCTGGTTCCGCGACTGACAGTCGCGATCCTTTGTCACGACCGCGCGACCGGTGGGTGCCGCCTGCGACTGTGAGTCCCGTTTTCGAGCCCAGGCGGGCAACGCCGTGCTCGTCGTGCCGCCCCGGCCCGCAAAACGAGACTGACGGTCACGAATCCTTCATCGATACGCGCGATCAAGCGACCTGGGCTCCAAAACGAGACTGACGGTCGCGGCCGGGCCGCCCAGCAAAGCACGGCACGGATGGACGAGCGCGGGCCTCCTACCGGACCGGGCCGCCCAGCAAAGCACGGCACGGATGGACGAGCGCGGGCGTCCTACCGGGCCGGGCCGGCCACGGGGGCGGGCCGGCCCCACGGTCGGGCCACGGGGCGGTCCGCCTACGAGGGTGACGCGACGGGGGCCTCGCTGCCGGCACCGCCGTCACCGGGCGGCAGCGGGATGTTGATCGTGTCGCCGACCGCGATGCGGTTCGGGTTCTTGATGGTGTCCTTGTTGGCCGCGAGCAACTGATCGACCGTCAGGCCGAACCGCCGGGCGATCTTGGTGAGCGTATCGCCCTTCTTGATCGTGTAGGTCTGTGGTGTCGGGGCCGGCGGCACGGTCGGCTCGAGTGACGGCGTCTCGGCTGCGGCCGAGGCACCCGCGCTCGCCCCGGGCGGACTGACCCGTCCGCCGATGTTCAGGACCCCGGGCAGCAGGAACAGGGCAAGGGCCGCGACGAAGAGCGCGACGGCCAGGATCCCGACTCGAGGCAGCTGCGGCATCCCGGTCAGACCAGCCCGGGTCTTGAGTGACGGGTACGCCTCGAAGCGCCGTTCGCGTTCCCACGAAGGCCCGTCGTGGCGTGGCGGCCGGTCGGCGACGGCCCGCTCGCGTTCTCGCTCGCGCTCGCGTTCGCGAGTGCGGTCTCGCGTGGAGCTGACCGCCGGACGCCGTCCCGGTCTGACCGGCGGGGTCTCCGCTGGGCCGTCACGTCGCCCGCCCCGTGGCAGGCGACTGACCAGGCTGGCCAGCTCGGGGTCGGGCGGGGTGGCCGGCACGTCGACCAGGTCCTCGCCGCTGGCCAGGCGGTCGGCCGCGCTGCCGGCCAGACCCTGGCCCTCCGGGACGTGGTCGGCTGGTCGGGACGACCGTCGAAGCCCGTCGTCGCTGCCTCGACCCGGCCCGCCGGCCCATGGCGGTGGGGCCGCCCAGTCACGCGGCGGGTTGCGCCGCGGTCGTTCCTCGGGTGGGACCTCCTGGGCGATGCTCCACAGGTCCTCACCGTCGTCATCGTCTGGCAGCGGATCGTCCGGCTCAACAGTCGATCCGGTCACGCCCACGCCGGCGGCAGCCGCGCCCGCCGTGGCCACGACGCCTGCTTCGACCTCCTCGGGGGCGTCATCGGCACCCATCCTGTTGGCATGCGCGGCTTCGCGGCGGGCCCATTCCTGGAACGTGGGACAGACCGGGAAGGCCGACGACAGGCAGTACGCCTCCTGGTGCGCCAGCGCGCGCGGCGACGGCACGGCTTCAGCGAAGCAGCGATGGCGGTGATCCGGTCGGGCGGCGCGTTCGTCCCGGTCGTCTTCGAAGGCGACGAACGGGCAGGCCGGCGACCCGTCCACGCTGGGCAGCCCTCGTTCCGTCATCCCCCCGATGATACCTGTCGGTCAGCCCGGACCGCGCTGCACCTCGCCGAACGCGTCCATAGGCGTTTGACACGCCCCGGTGAGGCTCGGACACTTCCGGGCACTCCCAGTGACGGTAGGGTGGATGACCTCGATCCCAGTTGAGAAGGAGTCCCCATGTCCCGGTTGACCCGTTGGCTCGCCCCGACCACCACGGCCCGCGCCCATTGCGACCTCCCGTGCGGCGTGTACGACCCCGAGCAGGCCCGCATCGAGGCGGAGTCGTGCCACAAGATCAACGAGAAGTACGCGGCGAACGAGGACGCGACGTTCCGGACGCGGGCGATCGCGATCAAGGAGGGCCGCGCGGACCTCGTGAAGCATCACCTCGACGTGCTGTGGCACGACTATTTCAAGCCCGAGCACCTTGCCGCCGTCCCGAATCTTCATGAGCTGTTCTGGAACGCGAACAAGCAAGTGTCGAAGGTCAAGGCGTCGACCGACACGGCCGACTCGAAACAGCTGCTCGACATGATCGACGAGATCGATGCGGCCTGGAAGGCGACCGGCGGGAACGAGAAGACGCGCGTCGCGGGTCGGCCGTCCTGACCGGCCCCCGCCAGCGGCGCTGATGCGCATCAAGAGGCCCCGTCGACCGACGGGGCCTCGCCGTATGGAGCCACTCCGGGCGCGGCTTCGCGGCCCGTGGCGCGTGGCCGTCGTCCAGGCCAGCATGGAACCGACCATCGGCCCTGATGACTGGCTCCTCGTCGACCCGACCACCGATCGCTGGCCCCGGCGGGGCACCGTCGTCGCCTTCCGCGAGCCGGACAGCGGCACGCTCTCGATCAAACGGGTCGGGGCGACTCCTGGCGACCGCGTGCCGTTCCGTGATGGCTACCTCGAGCTCGCCGACGACGAAGCCTGGCTCGTGTCCGATGCCACGACCGAGATGACGGAAGCGGCCGGCCTCGGCGCGCCGATCGATTCGCGCTCCTACGGGCCGGTGCCGGTGTCGCTGCTGGTCGGCCGAGTCTGGTTCCGCTATGCGCCGCTGCGGCGCCTCGGGCCGATCAGGCGACGCCCGCCGGCACCTCGAGGCTGATGCCGGCCGCGCGACAATCCTGGGCGAAGGCCGCCTGCGCCTCCAGCGTCGGCGAGAACCTGGTCGGAAAGGCCACCAGCCGATCGAGCCCGATCTCGACGAAGCGGCCGAGCCGGTCGACCCGCGCCTGGCCCGCGTCGCGCATACGCTCGTCGCGCTCGTAGAGCGAGAAGCGAAGGGTGGCTGGATCGCGGCCCTCCTCCTCGCACCGGCGGCGGACGTCGGTCATCCGCTCGGCGATGTCATCGGGGTCGATGAACACGAAGTTCAGCTCGTCGGCGAATCGGATCGCGTACCCCGCGGTCTTCTCTCGACCGTTGCCACCGACGATGATCGGGATCCGGGGCTGCTGCACGCCCTGCGGGACGTTGATGGCGCCACGGACGTGGGCGAAGCGACCGGTGAACGTCGACCGACCCGGCTCGAACATGCGACGGATGATCTCGAGATGGTCACCGAGGGCGGCGAGTCGGTCGGCCAGGGACGGGAAGCCGTAGCCGTAGGCGATCCATTCGTCCTCCTTCCAGCCAGCCCCGATCCCGAGCTCGAAACGACCGCCACTGATGACATCGAGGGTCGACGACAGCTTCGCGGTCAGGGCCGGGTTCCGGAACCCGGTGCACACCACCATGTGCCCAAGACGGACGCGGCTCGTGAGCACCGCGAGGGCGGCCAGCACCGAGAACGACTCGAAGGTGATCTCGTCGGTCGGTTCGGGCACGGTGTGGAAGTGGTCGAACACCCACAGCGACTCGAACCCCAGCGTCTCGGCCTGCTCGGCGAGCTCGATCGTGCGCGCCCACGCCTCCGCCGGGTCCCAGCCGTCGTATTCGCCCTTCCAGCCCTGTGGCGCCATCAGTCCGACCTGCATCCGTTCCTCCATCCGTGCGACGTCGGGGCCATGGTGCCACGTTCCCGCAGCCTATCCTTCGTGCATGGAGACGATCGCCTTCGACCCGACCGCCCCGCTGCCCGGCGCCACCGACCCGTGGGCGGCGACCGACCGACCGAGCCCGCGAACCGGGCCGCCGTTCCACATGACCGACATGATCGAGGCCGAGCCATGGGTGGCCGATCGGATCCTGGCCCGTCACGAAGCCGTCGGCAGTCCGGCCGCCGAACTCGCACGGACCATCCGTCGGACCATCCGGGCGGGCGAGCCGATCGTCGTCACGGGCTGCGGCACCTCGGAGCACGGCGCCCTGGGGGTCAGCGAGCTCTTGCGCGAGGCGATCGGCGCGTCCGAGCTGCGGGCGCCTGGGAGCTCGGCCATCCAGCTGCCCGTCGCTGCCCAGGCGTTCGAACTGGCACTCGATCCGCCGGCGGCCGGTCTCGTCATCGGGATCTCCCACGAGGGCGGGACCGTGGCGACGAACGCCGCGCTGGCCAATGCCCGCGCCGCCGGCGCGCGCACCGCGATCGTCACGGCGTCGGACCGCTCGCCCGGAGCCGGGCTGGCCGACCTGGTCGTGGAGACCGAGGAGATCGACCAGAGCTGGTGTCACACGATCGGCTACCTCAGTCCCTTGGTCGCCGGCGTGGCCATCGGCGCACACCTGGCCAAGCGGCCCATCGGCACCGCGCTGCGTGATGGCGTCCGGGCTGCCCTGCAAGCCGGGCTCGACCGGGCCTCGATCGCCGAAGCCGTCGCCGAACGACTGGCGAACGCACGGCCGATCCTGGTCATCGGGTCGGGCGCCGATCGGGTCGCCGGCCGGGAGCTGGCCCTCAAGGTCGAGGAGGGCACCTGGATCCCGTCCGCCTACCGTGACCTCGAGACCTTCCTCCACGGACACCTCGCCGCGACCGACGAGACGACCGGTCTGATCCTGATCCTGACCGACCGGGACCGTCGCGCCGAGCGCCTGGCGCGGGCAACGGGCGCACTCCGCGCAGCGCGCGAGATCGGCCTCGACGCCGCGGCCATCCTGACCGCGGATGCCGCGGCGGAGCTACCGACCGACCTGACTCCGGCAGGACGCGTGGTGGTGCCCGAGGCGCCGTCCTTGCCTGCGCCGGCTGCGGCACTTCTCGGCACGCTGACGGCGCTCCAGCTCGTCACCGAGCGGATCGCCCGGGTGCGCGGCGTCGACCCCGACCCGATCCATCGCGACGTCGACCGATACCGCGTCGCCGCCGAGGCGGCGGAGGGCTGAGGTCGACCGAGCGATGGCCGGTCAGAGCCGGCCGACGAGCTCGGTGCCCATGACGTCGACCATGTCGAGGTCCCAGGGCAGGAAGTCCTGGAACATGATCCGGCCCATCCCGGCCGCGGCGAAGGCCTCGACGCACGCGCGTGCCGCGTCGGGTGTCCCGTAGATCCAGCGCGTGCGACGCTCCTCCAGCCAGGCCTCGCCGGTCTCGGCGTCGGCTCCGAAGGTGGCCAGCACCGCCCGTTCGCGCTCCGCGACCTCGGCGGCGTCGCGACCGACCAGGACACCGGCCATCGTCGATCGGGCCAGCGTCGCCGGATCGCGACCGATGGCCTGGCAGGCCTCGTCCAGCGCCCGACCAACCTCGCGGGCCCGGTCGGGCGAGGAAGAGCTCAGGTTGTACTCGTCCGCATAGCGAGCGGCCAACCGGTACGACCGGGGCGTCCCACTGCTGCCGACCAGGATGCGCGGCCGCTTGCCGCCGATCGGCGTCGCGGGCCGGCCGGGCGCGTCGACCGGCCGTGGCCGGAAGAGCGTCCCTTGGATGCGGATCCCCGTGATGCCCTCGTACGACCAGCCGTCTGGTTCGCCCCACAGTCCGTGCAGGATGGCCAGCTCGTCCTCGAGCAGGTCGGCACGCCGGTCGATCGGCGGGAAATCGAGACCGAGTTGCCGATGCTCGTCGTCGTTCCAGCCCGCGCCGACGCCGACCTCGATCCGGCCGCCGCTCATCTCGTCCACGGTCGTGACGACCTTGGCGAACACCCCGGGATGGCGGAACGTCACGGGTGAGACGAGCGCACCGAGCGTGATCCGCTCGGTCTCGCGGGCGAGTCCCGCCAACACGGCCCACGCATCCGTCGTGGGCTGGCCGGCCTCGCCCGGGAAGCTCGCGAAGTGGTCGGACCGGAAGAACGCATCGAATCCGACGGCCTCGGCGCGACGGGCGGCGGCGAGCTGGTCGGCGTAGCTCATGCCCTGCTGGGGTTCGAGCATCAGCGCGTACTGCATCGGCCGCTCCTGCATTCGGGGTCAATCATCAGGGTTGACTCGATAGTCAATCGATGTATGATAGTTCACGTGACACGAACTATTATCGGCGCACGGATGCGCTCGGGCGGCGACACCGACCCGTACGCGCCCATCATCGCCGACATCCGGGCCACGATGACGGCCATCAAGTGCGCCTCGAGCGAGCGCGTGCTGCGGCTCGGCATCAGCATGGCCCAGCTCCACATCCTCTACACGCTGCAGCGCACCGGCGAGATGCCGATGAGCCGACTGGCGGACATCCTCAACGTGTCGCTGTCGAACGCGACCGGCCTCATCGATCGGATCGAGGAGCGCGGATTCGTCGAACGGACCCGCGTCGCCGAGGATCGTCGGATCGTGCTCATCCGGGTGACCGAGAGCGGGAGCCGGGCCCTCGAGGAGATCGACGCCCTCAACGAGGACCTGCTCCGCTCGGTACTCGGCTCGCTTGGGCGGAGCCAGCTCGTCGCGGTCGCCGCGGCGACCGGGGCCCTGCGAGCCGCCCTCACCACGGCCACCGGCGATGCGCCGTTGGATCGCCACCCCCTCTCCATCCCTACTCCACGATCGACCGGGAGCATCCCCGTCGGCGATCGTTCCCCGACCTGAGCCCAGCACGGAAGGACTGAACCAGCCCATGGAAGCGTTCCCCACCGATCCGAATCACATCGAGCCGACCCTGGCGGAAGATCCAGCCCTGGCGCTGAGCCATCGTGCCAAGCTCGAGATCCTCTTCGCCGTCATGCTCGGCCTCTTCCTCGGCGCCCTCGACCAGACGATCGTCGGCCCGGCGTTGCCCACCGTCGTGACGCAGCTGTCGGGCAACGACTACTACGTCTGGGCGGTCACGATCTACCTGCTCACGAGCACCATCAGCGTCCCGTTCTGGGGCAAGCTGTCGGACCTGTACGGTCGCAAGCCGATCTTCATGCTCGGCATCGGCATCTTCCTCGTCGGCTCCGCCCTGTCCGGCCTGAGCCAGAACATGGGGATGCTGATCGCGTTCCGTGGCCTCCAGGGAATCGGCGCCGGTTCGCTCTTCCCCGTCGCCTTATCGGTGATCGGTGACCTGTTCACCCCGGCCGAGCGTGGCAAATACCAGGGCCTGTTCGGCGCCGTCTTCGGCATCGCCTTCATCGTCGGCCCGCTCGTCGGCGGGTTCCTGACCGAGCACATCACCTGGCACTGGATCTTCTACGTCAACATCCCGATCGGCCTGATCTCGCTGTTCTTCATCTACCGGCTGCTGCCGGTGGTCAAGAACCCGCGAGCGACCAGGAACTTCGACATCCTGGGCGGCCTGATCTTCACGGTCGCCATCAGCTTCCTGCTGGTCGGCCTGACCAACAAGCAGTTCGGCGAGTGGACCGATACGACGGTCGGTGGCTTCATCCTCGTCGGCCTCGTCGGCAGCCTGCTGTTCATCCTGGCCGAGTCGCGCGCCAAGGAGCCGATCGTCCCGCTCGAGCTGTTCCGGATCCGGACCTACTCGGCGTCGATGGTCGCGGTCTTCTTCGCCAGCTTCGCCTTCTTCGGCGCGATCATCTTCCTGCCGCGCTGGTTCCAGATCGTCCACGACTTCTCGCCCACGAACTCGGGGCTCGCGGCCCTGCCGCTCATGGTCGGCCTGATCGCCAGCTCGATCGGTTCGGGACTCGTGGTCGCGCGGACCGGTCGATACAAGTGGCTGCTCGTCGCCGCCATCGTGGTCATGGGCATCTCGACGGCCCTGATGACCCAGCTCACGGCCGATACGCCGCTCGCCATCGTGTGGTTCTGGATGTTCCTCGCCGGCCTCGGCGTCGGCCCGACCTTCGCGGTCTTCACGATCGTCATCCAGAACGCCGTCCCGTTCCATGAGCTCGGTGTGGCCACGAGCAACCTCACGTTCTTCCGCCAGATCGGTGGCACGGTGGCCCTGGCCATCGTCGGCACGATCTTCGGATCCTCGTTCAAGGAGGGCCTCTCCCCGCAACTCACCGCGGCCGGGGTGCCCGACCAGGTCGTCGCTGGTTTCAACCAGGCCAGCAGCAGCGGTCAGCTCGACTTCAACCAGCTGACCGGCGTCGGCAACCTCGGCAACGCGATCCTCACCAGCGTCCCGCCGCAGGCCAAGCCGTTCATCGAACCGTTCATCTCGAACATCGTGGCCGGCATCCACCAGGCATTCAGCCTGGCCGTCGGCCAGACGTTCTGGATCGGCGTCGGTGCTGCGGTCGTCGCGGCGCTGGCCGCGGCCACCATGCACGAGCTCACGCTGCGTACGTCCCATGCGCCATCGCCCGAGACGCGGGCGCGACTGACGGGTGCACCGGCGGCCGACTGACGGGCCGTCGTCGATCTCGAAAACGTCCCTCCTCCGCTCCGACGACCCCGGTGGCACCGCCGCCGGGGTCGTCGGTCAATCCGGCTAGGATTCGGTCCGTGAGCACGATCGCGGCACCATTCCCGCCGAGGCTGCAGGCGTTCGGCACCATCGAGGCGCCGTTCCGTGCCCTCGCCGACCTGACCGAGCTGCCCCAAGGGGCGATGCGTCGGGTGACCGTCGACGAGTTCGACATCCTGCTGGCGAACACCGAGCGAGGGGTGTTCGCCGTCGACGATCGCTGCCCGCACATGTCGGCGCCGCTGTCCATCGGTGACCTGGACGGCTGCATCGTCGGCTGCCCGCTGCACGAGGGTCGGTTCGACTTGGCGAGTGGCGATCCGGCGAGGATGCCGACGACCGGCGGGCTCGACCCCGATGGCGTCTATCACCCGACCTGGTCGCCGGCCGGCAAGGACCCCAAGATCGATCCGCCCGGGAAGAAGGCGGAGGCCCGGCGACTCACCAGGGTGCGACGCTTCCGGTACTACCCGGTGCGCATCGCCGAGGGCCGCATCGAGGTAGCCCTACCGACCCACGGGCCGCGCTGACACGGACGACCGCGCCTGCCGCGGGTCCGGTCGCGCCCCCTCCGGCACCTAGCTCTCGGCGTGCTCAGACTTCGACGTCGGCTTCTTGACGTCGCGCTTCTCGATCGGCTTCGTGGCGGGCTCGATGGTCGCCGCCTTGGCCCGATGTGATCGCGCGTACGCCTTGATGATGCGGACGGCCTCCCGGGGATCGTCGGTCAGGCGCAGCAGGTCGACATCTTCCGGATTGATGGCCGCTTCCTTCAGCAGTGACGCGCGGATCCAGTCGATCATCCCGCTCCAGTACTCGGTGCCGATCAGGATGACCGGGAAGTCCTGGACCTTGTGGGTCTGGATCAGGGTCAAGGCCTCGAACAGCTCGTCCAGGGTGCCGTAGCCGCCGGGGAAGATCACGAAGGCGTCGGCGTACTTCACGAACATGACCTTGCGGACGAAGAAGTAGCGGAACTCGATGCCCAGGTCGACGTAGGGATTGAGGCCCTGCTCGTGCGGGAGTTCGATGTTGCAGCCGACGGACAGCCCACCGCCCTCCTGGCAGCCGCGATTGGCCGCCTCCATGATCCCGGGCCCCCCACCCGTGATGACCGCGTAGCCGGCCTCCGCCAGCAGACGCCCGAGCTCCCGCGCCTGGACGTAGGACGGGTTGCGCGAGCTCACCCGCGCGGAGCCGAAGACGCTGACCGCCTGGTCCACGGACGCCAGGGCATCGAAGCCCTCGACGAACTCCGACAGGATGCGCAGCGAGCGCCACGGGTCCGAGTCGAGGAAGTCCGGACGGGGCCCACGGCGAAGGAGGGCCTCGTCCTCCGTGACGGTGATCCGGGTGCCGGCGAGGTGCGTTGCGTCCGGACGGATCGTCAGGCGACCACGGCGGCGGCGCTTCGCTCCAGCCTCCGGGTCGGGTGGTCGGCTCACGAGCGGTAGCATGCCACCCGGGGCGATCGCATGAGGGAGACGATGGACGGACGACGGGTCGCGGCGGTCCTGATGACCCTCGTCGGGCTGGTCTGGATCGGTCAGGGGTTCGGCCTGATCAGGAACCAGAGCTTCATGGTCGACGACGTCCGCTGGGCGGCGGCAGGCGCCGCCCTGCTGCTCTTTGCGGGGATCCTCATCGTCGCTGCCCGACGGCACCGGTCATGACCGCCGAGCCGAGCCGATGATCGCCACGATCTGCGGGGATCCGTCGCCGTAGGACTGAGCCAACACGAGGAGTGCGTCGGTCCGTGGCTCATGGCGCACCGCGAGCGCCCAGGTCGAGTCGGTGTCGGGGATGTCCTGCCACGACCACGCCCCTGCGGCGTCGCGCGCGAGATAGCGCAGGCCACGCTGCTGCGAGATGACGGTGTGGGCGATGCCCGCATCGGGGTCCAGCGCGATCGACGACGCGCCCGGGACGCTCGATAGTCGCTTGACCTGCCAGGCCCCGGATGCATCCGTCCCGAAGTAGACGCCCTTCCTGGGGTACGGCCGTTCGCCGTCGGCGCAACCGCCGCCCCACGGCTGCTGCGCGGTCCAGGTCAGGTACGCACGGTTCCCGGCACCCAGCACCAGCGATGGGCCGACGATGGCCATGTCCTTCCCGTCGAACAGCGTCGTGACGGCGAGCTTGCCGCCCCGTCCGACGGTCGCCAGTCGAAGCGTGTGCTGGGTCGTGAAGGCGATCCTCGGACGACCGTCGTCGCCGATGCGGAGCGAGGTCGCCACCGCCTCCGGCAAGCGGATCGCGCTGAAGGTCGAGCCGGCCTGGCGGCCGTAGGACACCGGCCCTCGCCCGTCCGCGCTCACGAAGGTCTCGTGGATGACGCGATCGACCACCCGGAACGACTGCAGGTGATCGCCGACGTGACCGATCCGCACCGCGGCGGACCAGGCGCCGTCCGGCAGCCGCTTCGTCCGGTAGTAGACGCCGACGTCGGTCAGGCCGTCGTCGCCGCAGCCACCATCGACCGGGCGCAGGCGGGTGTAGGCGAGATAGAGGGTCCGGCCGTCGACGGCGACCTGCGGGTCGACCTCGAGGCGATGGGCCGGACGGGCGAACGTGTGTGCCGTCCAGGTTCGGCCGTCCGCCGACACCGCGTATCGGATCCGGGTGTCACAGCTGGCCACCACGTGATATCGACCGCCGGCGTCGACGCTCGCGGCCGGCACGCCGCAATCGCCTGCGAAGACCGTTCGCTGGCGGGACCACGCCCGGACGGCCGGTCGCACGGGTCCGGCCGGGACCGGCGGATGGGCGGTCGGCGCGGGGCTGGGCTCGACCGTCGGGTCCGCACTGGGCCCCTCGGACGGTACGGGTGCTTCCACTGACGGCGGCGCCGCGGATGGCTTCAAGGCCGATCCGGTCGGATCGGGTCGGGCGGATGCGACCGGTCGGCCGGACGCGCTGCCGCCACACGCCGCGATGGCGATGGCCGTGAGCGCCAGCAGGACAGCCCGCTCGATGGAGTGCGTACGAGTGGTCATCGGTAGGTCCCTGTCGGTTGGATGGTCGGCACGTCGCCGATCTGCGAGGGATACGCAGGGACCCAGGGCGTTGTTGCGCGAGTGTCGGTCAGCCGACAGCGTCGCCGGCGAGCCACGCCCTCCAGGTCGCCTCGGCGCGACCCGCGCTCACATCGTTGCCGTGCCGGACGAGGGGCAGGCGCAACAGCGAAGCGTCAGCCAGCAGCCGCTCCGCGATCCCGGTCTCATCCATCCGGAGATAGGCGAGCCCGGCGTCGCGGTAGGCGCGCGCCGTGACGTCGAGCAGCGCCGCCGCGCCGAGCCGATCGACGAACCGGCGCAACTCGGCCGGCGCGATGGGCCGCTTGCGCAGGTCGACGAACGAGAGCGGGATCCGCCGCTCCTTGAAGAAGCGCTGAGCGGCCCGGGTGGCCTGATCGCCGGGCAACCCGAAGATCTGGACGGCAACGACCGTGGCGGACGGCGACATGGGCGCGAGCCTACCGCAGCCGCTCGACCGGGTACCATCGAGTCCCCACAGGAGGTGCTCGCGTGACGGTCTGGTTCACGGTCCAGCTCGCCGATACGCCAGGATCGCTCGCCCGGGTGGCCACCGCGCTTGGCGAGCGCAAGGTGAACATCACCGGCATCGTCGGCGTGGCCGAGGACACCGACGGGGCACTGATGCTCACGACCTCGGATGCTGCCGCCACTCGCGAGGCGTTCCAGAGCCTCGGTCTCGCGTTCGAGGAGCACGACCCGGGCGCCGATCTGCGGCCCGAGTCGATGACCGTCAGCGACTTGCGACCCGGTGCCGCCGGCCGCGGTTCGCTCGGCTGATCCTCGCCGACCCCCACCTGCACCCGCGACCACATGCCTCGACGTCCGGCGGTCCCGACCGCGGCGATCCGCTTCGACGTCGTCGACGGCCCGGGAACCACGAGCGCCATCGCGCAGGCCGTGGCCGCCATCGGCGGTCGCATCCGCACGCTGTCGACCGTACGGCCACTTCCCGGTGACCCGCCGCTGGTCGAGATCGAGCTCGAGGTCGAGGGGGTAGCCGAGGACGCCCTGGTCCGCGCCCTGGACGGTCTCACGGACGTCCGCACGATCCATCGGACACGGGCGCTCGGCACGGTCTTCGGGAAGCGCATCATCGTCGTCGGCGGCGGCGCCCAGGTGGCCCAGGTCGCGCTCGGCGCGGTGAGCGAGGCCGATCGCCACAATCTGCGCGGAGAGCGGATCTCCGTCGACACCATCCCCCTGGTCGGCGAGGCGGATATCGCCGCGGCCGTCCGTGCGGTCGCCGACCTGCCCCGCGCACGCTTGCTCGTCCTGGCCGGGTCCATCATGGGCGGGGATATCAGTGCGGCCGCCGAGGAACTGCGTGCGGTCGGCATCCCGATCATCGCTCTCAACATGGTGGGCTCCATCACGGAGCACGTGGACCTCGTCGTTTCCGATCCGGTCCAGGCTGGCACGATGGCGGTCATGGCGGTGGCCGATACCGCGACCTTCGACCTCGAACGCCAGCGCGGGCGTCGCTACTGAGGCCGAACGGTCCTCGCTCAGCGCAGCGCGATGGCCTGGCGCACCTCATCGGGCAGCCAGAACCAGCGCAGCGATTCGAAGTCGGTGTCGACATCGAGGGCGGACTGGACGGGCGGGTCAGCAAGCGCCGCGACCGGATCGGACAACAGGCGAGCTCCGTCGACGAGGTAGTCGGCGAGCCGCGACTCTGGTTCGCGGTGCCGATGGGCCGGGTAGGACAGCCCGTCGCCCGCGTAGCGGATGTCGTGCAGGGACAGTGGCGGCTCGGGGGCGCCGGCCGTGTGGTGCCACAGGCCGGTCAGCGGGTCGAACCGGTACCACGGCAAGAGCCGCCAACCCTCCTCCGCGACCAGCGCGACCGCCTCGACGATGTACCGGAACACGGGCTCGCTGATGAAGTAGTTGAAGTTCACCCGCACCCAACCCGGCTTGATGCCCTCACAGCCGCGCGAGATCTCGCGCTCGAAGGCGTGTGACGTCTCGATGTCGATGCCCAGGAGCCGATGGCCGTACGGCCCAGCGCATGAGCAGCCGCCGCGCGACTGGATCCCGAACAGGTCATTGAGCAGGGCGACGACCAGGTTGTGGTGGAGATAGCGACCCGCATGGCGGACCGTGAAGGACACGATCGAGAGCCGCGGCAGCGCCGGGTTGCCGAGGATGCCGATCTCGGGCACGGCGGCCCAGGCCTCGATGGCCCGGTCGATGAAGTCCTCCTCCCGCTGTCGGATGGCGGCGACGCCGACCTGGTCCTTGAGCGCGAACACGAGCCCGGCACGGATCGATTCCACGATGGCCGGGGTGCCGCCCTCCTCGCGCTGCTCCGGATCGGCGAGGTAGACATGCTCGAACGGATTGACGTAGGCGACGGTCCCGCCGCCCGGGGCGACCGGCACCCGATTGCGCAGCAGGGCACGTCGAGCCACGAGCACGCCCGGGGTGCCCGGGCCGCCGATGAACTTATGGGGTGACAATACGACGGCGTCCTTGTAGTCGAGCGCCGTCTCGTCCGTGGTGCCGTCCGGGGCCGGTCGATGCGGGTTCATCTCGATCTCGACGTACGGCCCAGCGGCCGCGAAGTCCCAGAAGGACAGCGCGCCGTGACGGTGGAGCAGCACCGAGATCGCCCTCGTGTCGGACAGGATGCCGGTCACGTTCGACGCCGCGGAGAACGAGCCGATCTTCAGCGGGCGGTCGGCGTGCTCGATGAGCGCCGCTTCCAGACGCGCGAGATCGATCCGGCCGTCCTGGTCCTCGCCGATCGTCACCACGTCGGCGATCGACTCGCGCCATGGCAGCTCGTTGCTGTGGTGCTCGTACGGACCGATGAGCACGACCGGCCGCTCGCCGGCGGGGATGTGGGCGCGCAGTCCGTAGCGGTCGTCGAGGTCCGCGGGGATCCGCAGCTGCAGGATGTCGACGAGCTTGTTGATCGCGGCGGTCATGCCGGAGCCGCAGAAGATCACCGCGTGGTCGTCCGAGCCACCCACGGCGTCACGGATGATGCGGCGGGCCTCCTCTCGGAAGCGGCTCGTCTGCAGACCTGTGCCGGACGACTCGGTATGGGTGTTCGCGTAGAGCGGCAGGACCGCGTCACGGAGGTAGTCCTCGATGAAGTCGAGGGCGCGGCCGGACGCCGTGTAGTCGGCGTAGGTGACCCGGCGAACGCCGAACGGTCCGGCGACGGCCTCATCGTCACCGATGACCGACGCGCGGATGCGCTCGATCAGGTCGGCCCGGTCCGCAGTGGCGCTGGTGGGAGCGCGGTCGGTCACGGAGCGCATCGTAGTCGGTCGCTGGCGGCCTGAACGGGTACGCTCAACGCGATGCGGATCGCGACCTGGAACGTCAACTCGCTGAAGGCCCGCCAGGACGCCGTCGAGGCCTGGCTGCAGCGGGCAGCCCCGGACATCCTGCTGATGCAGGAGACGAAGCTCGGTGACGCCGACGCGCCGGTGATGGCCTTCGGGATGGTCGGCTATCAGCTGGTCCATCACGGCGAGGGACGCTGGAACGGCGTGGCCATCGCCGCCCGCGAGGGCCTGTCGATCGCCGACGTCGTCACCAACTTCGGGGACGGTCCCGTGCGCGACTCCGGGCCGGGAGGGGCTGGTGCGTCGGAGGCGGAGGAGGATTTCGACCCGTTCGACGAGGCGCGCCACCTCGCGGCGACCATCGACGGCTTGCGGATCGTGAGCGTCTACGCGCCCAATGGCCGGGTGGTCGGCTCGCCGTTCTACCAGGGCAAGCTTGCCTGGTTCGAGCGCCTCGGACGTTGGCTGGACGACGAGATCGCCGCGGGGGGCGGGGACGTCCTGATCGTCGGTGGGGACTTCAACGTGGCCCCGACCGACAACGACGTCTGGGACGCAGCGGCGGCCCATGGCGGTACGCATGTCAGCGAGCCGGAGCGGGCCGCTGTGCGGGCCCTGATGTCGCGCGGCCTGGTCGACGGCTATCGCGTGCGACACGACGAACGCGGCCGATTCACCTGGTGGGATTATCGGGCCGGGATGTTCCACAAGAACTTCGGCATGCGCATCGACCTGCTTCTGACCGCCGAAGCGCTGGTGCCGCGGATCGTCGACGCGGAGATCGACCGCCAGGCGCGCAAGGGCCCACCGATCCCATCCGACCACGCCCCGCTGACCATGGATCTCGACGAGGTCGGCGCCCCCATCGACCCCGATTGGGAGGGAGCGCTCGCCCGGATCGCGAAGCGAACGAGGTGATCCGGGCAGTCGACGGGCCGTTCTGCCCAGCAGGCGTGGCGATGCCCGGCCCGCATAGCACGGACCGGGCATCTGTCGGCCTGGATCTCCCCCCGGGATGAGGCCACGTCCAACGGTACTAGGGGCGCAGTACCCGCGCAAGCGGTGGAAGGTGACGAATCGGTGACACCTTGCACCGACGCCGCGGGTCAGTCCAGGGACACCCGTTCGTGCCAGTGCGGGACATGGGTCGCCAGGCCCAGGGCCTGGACCTTGGGCTCGAGCGCGATCTGCGCCTCGGGGTCGCCGTGGACCAGGAACACGCGCTTGGGGTAGCCGGGATCGCCCGGTCGGCGGCCCGCGCAGAAGCCGCGCAACCAGTCGAGCAGCTCGGACTCGTCCGCGTGCGCGGAGAACCCGCTGATCGAGCGGATCTTGCAGCGGACCGCCCGCGGCTGGCCGTCGAGGCGGACGGTCGTCGCGCCCGCCTGGAGGTGGGCGCCGAGGGTGCCCTCGCCCTGGTACCCGACGAACAGGATGGTCGCGTTCGGATCGTCGATCAGGTTGCGGAGGTGACCGACCACCCGGCCCCCGGTCAGCATCCCGTTGGAAGCGACGATCATGTACGGCCGCGGCGCCCGCACGATGGCCTGCGACTGCTTCACGTCGTTGACGACGATCTGGCCCGGATAGTCGAGCGGCGTGTCGCCGTCGCGCAGGAGCTGCGTCGTTTCCGCATCGAAATAGTCAGGATGGTGGCGGTAGATGTCCGACGCCTTGGACGCCATCGGCGAGTCGAGGTACAGCGGCAGCGTCGGGATCGACCCCTGCTCGATCAGCCGGTCGAGCTCCCAGACGACCTCCTGGGTCCGACCGATGGCGAACGATGGCACGAGCAGGACGCCGTCGGACTCGGCCACCATCCGGACGGTCTCGGCCAGGATCCGCACGGCCTCGTCCTGCGGTTCGTGTTCGCGGCCACCGTACGTCGACTCGACGAGCACGTAGTCGGCGGCGGTCATCCGGGTCGGGTCCCGGATGATCGGGGTGCCGGTCCGTCCCAGATCGCCCGAGCAGACGATCACCCGCTCGTCCCCGCCCTCGACCGCCTGGATCCGCAGGTGGATGATGGCCGAGCCCAGGATGTGGCCGGCGTCGCGGAAGGTCGCCCAGACGCCCGGCGCGATCTCGCGCTCCTGGTCGTAGTCGATCGGCTGGAAATGTCCCAGCGTGGCCTCGGCGTCCTTGACCGTGTAGAGCGGCAGATCGAGGTCGATCTCGATGGCCGGCCCCTGCGTCCGCAGGTCCGCCTCGGGATCGCGCGGCCAGACGTGCGGCGGCTCGGGCTCGACGGTCGTCTCGACATGTTCGCCCGTCGCGGTGCCATCGGATGGCTCCGCCGCGATCGATCCGGCGAGGGCCGTCGCCTGCCTGACGGACGCGGGCGGCGCATCCGCGGTCTCGGCGACCGCGGCCTCCGAACTGCCGGCAGCGGCGAGGTCGGCGGCTGCCTGGTATGCCTCCGCCTCGGCTCGATCGTCGGCCGCGACCTTGTCCGGATGGCGCTTCTCC
The DNA here is from genome assembly GCA_035688805.1 of Candidatus Limnocylindrales bacterium. GTDB lineage: Bacteria > Chloroflexota > Limnocylindria > Limnocylindrales > CSP1-4 > SPCO01. The sequence goes on along the minus strand of DASSMQ010000093.1, from coordinate 12,833 downwards.
CAGCGCGCTTCGCGTTTCGCGAATTCCTCGTGCAGATGGCCCGAATCGAGGAGCACGAGGCGTGCCAATTCGACCGTGCCTGCGGTCGCGTGGATCGCTCCTTGGTAGCCCGACCGGACCAGGACCGGCAGCAATCCGCAGTGATCGAGGTGGGCGTGGGTGAGCACGACCGCATCGATCGTCCCCGGGTCGAACGCGAACGGCAGTCGATTCCGGACGGACTCGTTGGGGCTGCCCTGGAACATCCCGCAGTCGACGAGCACCCGTGCCCGGTCCGTCGAGATGAGGAACTGCGAGCCGGTCACCGTCGTCGCGCCGCCGAGGAACTGGATGTCCATGGCGCGCATGGTGACAGGCGGCGCGATATGGGGCCGTGGCGTGCCGAACGCTCGGCGTGGCGTCGTCGTTACGACGTCAGGCGGTCAGCACCAGCGCATCGACGGCGATGGCCAGGAAGAGCAGCGACAGGTAACTGATCGAGTAGCGGTACAGCCGGATGGCGCCCTGGGTCGAGGCCTCCTCGGATGCGCCCCGGCGCCACAGCCCGATCGCCTGCCAGATGAAGACGGCGCCCAGTCCGACCGCGGCGCCCAGGTACAGGAGCCCCATCCGGGCGACCGGCCAGAGGACCAGCGAGATGGCGACCATCAGGACCGTGTACAGGGCGATCTGGCGGGTCGTCTCGGGGATGCCCTTCACGACCGGCAGCATCGGCACCCCGGCCGAGGCGTAGTCCTTGCGGATGCGCAGGGAGAGCGCCCAGAAGTGCGGCGGCGTCCAGTAGAAGACCAGGGCGAAGAGGATGAGCGCCGGGATGCCGACGTCGCCCGTCACCGCCGCCCAGCCGATCACCGGCGGCAGCGCGCCGGCCGCCCCGCCGATGACGATGTTCTGCGGTGTCGAGCGCTTGAGCAGCATCGTGTAGATGACCACGTAGAAGGCGATGGCCAACAGGGTCAGGAATGCCGAGAGTAGGTTGACTGTCCAGGCCATCAGAGCGAACGATGCGATGCCGAGCACGATGCCGAAGATCACCGCCTGGTCCGGCTCGACCTGGTGGGCCGGCAGCGGTCGTCGCCGGGTCCTGGCCATCAGCTCGTCGATATCGCGGTCGAGGTAGCAGTTGATGGCATTCGCGCTGCCCGCCGCCAGCGTCCCGCCGATGAGCGTCCAGGCGACCCGCCAGCCCCAGTCGCCCCAGTCGATGCCGGGCACCCAGCGGGTGGCCAGGACCATCGCGGGCACGGTCGTCACGAGCAGCAGCTCGATGATCCGCGGCTTGGTCAGCGCGACGTAGGCACGGATCCGGTCGCCGGTCGTCGCCGGGCCCGTGCCACGCAGCCGGTCCGCGCCACGGCCGCCGCGGATGCCGTCGCCACCGGACGCGGGAATGTCCGCCGTCCTGGCCGCGTAGAAGCTGGTGACCGCCAGGCCGACCCCCATCGCGAAGATCACCGCGCCCAGAGCCAGATGCAGGGTCTGGGTCCAGGCGGACAGGCGGGTCAGGACCTGCAGGCCGCCGACCACCACCTGGATCACGAACAGCAGCGCCGCGCCGACGGCCAGACGAGCGAGGACCGGGCGTTCGTCGCGCATCCGCCAGGCGGTCAACGCGACCGCGCCGACGATGACGCCGACGATGACCGCGACCCAGCGGTGGAGGACGTGCGGCGAGGTCAGCTCGGTCAGCGCCGGGACGAGCGTCCCACCCATCAACGGCCAATCCGGGAAGACGAGGGCCCCGTCGGTAGCGGTGACGTGCGAGCCGAACAGCAGCAAGGCGAAGGTGGCGACCGCGCTGAAGGCAGCCAGCAGGGTGAATCGCTGACCGCGACCACCACGCCCGAGGTGGGCCGGGTAGCCCGCGCGGACGGTGACGAAGACGAGCAGCGCGACGAGCAGCATGGCAGCGGCCAGGTGTGCCGTCACCGACTCGCCGCTGTTCCCCAGGCGGACGGTCTCGCGACCGAGCCAGGCCTGGAAGCCCACGAGCCCGACCGCGGCAACCGACGGCCAGAGCAGCGAGCGCCGATCGCGGTGGTCGATCCAGGCCAGGAGCGCGAGCCCAAGGATCTCGAATCCGATGAGGGCCGCCACGGTCCGGTGGACCCACTCGATCCAGGCCTTGGCGTCGCCGAGCGGCGGCAGGAGCTGGCCGTGGCAGAGCGGCCAATCCGGACAGCCGAGCCCCGAATCGGTGGCACGGACGATCACCCCGATCGTGACCAGCAGGATGGCCGTCCCGAGGGTCACGGCGGCGAGTCGTTGGAATCGGGTCAAGGGATCTCCAGGGGCCGGACGGGGATGCAGCGGCATTCTAGCGCGAGGCCGCATGGCGCCCGGTGGCGCCCCGATGGCGACCCGTTCGGGCACGCTCGGCTACGCTTCCGGGCATGTCCCCCCGGCGCCCGATCATCGTCCTGGCCGTTGCCGTCCTCGTCGTGGCGGCGGCATGCTCCAGCCCGGGCACGAGCGGCTCGACGGCGTCAGGCTCCTCCTCCGGCCCGCCCGCCTCCGGGGCGGTCGGCTCCGGTGCGGCTGGGTGCCCGACGACCCCGCCTCCGCAGGGGACACCGGCCGGCTGGGATGTCGCCTCCCAGCATCCGTCGGTCTTCCCCCAGATCATCAACCCGAGCGGGGCGATCGCCTGCGGCCAGACCCGATTGATGTTCTCCTTCCTCGACGCGAAGAACGTGCCGGTCGCAAGTCCGGACCGGACCGTCGACGTCAAGTTGTTCGACCTCGGGGCGAACCCTGGTACTCCGGTCGCCGCAGGCACGGCCACCTTCATCTGGGCGATCGAGCCGACGGTGGGCGTCTACGTGGTCGACGTCGACCTGCCGACCGCGGGGTCGTACGGTGCCGAGTTCACGACCAAGGTCGGGACGGGCGCCCCGGAGTCGATCCGGCTGGGCTTCGACGTCCAGCCGGCGTCCAGCGTGATCGCGGTGGGCGACAAGGCACCCGCCTCGGTGACGCCGACGCTCGCCGACGTCGGCGGCGACCCTGCCCGGATCTCGACCGACACGGCTCCGGTCAAGGCCTTCTACGAGACCTCCATCGCCGACGCTGCGGCGTCCGGCAAGCCCTTCGTCGTCGCGTTCGCGACCCCGAAGTTCTGCGTTTCCAAGCAGTGCGGTCCGACGCTCGATCGGCTCAAGCCCATCGCCGCCCGCCATCCGGCGGTCACGTTCATCAACGTCGAGCCGTACAAGCTGACCTTCCAGGATGGGCAACTGCAGCCGGTGCTCACCGGCGACCCGCCACAGTTGACGCCGACCGACGCCACGAACGAGTGGCACCTGCCGACGGAGCCGTGGGTGTTCGTGGTCGATCGCCACGACGTGGTGTCGGCTTCCTTCATGCTGATCTTCAGCGACACGGAGCTCGAGGCCGCACTCAAGGCGGTCGAATAGCTCAGCGGGCTGCGTCCTCGAGCCGGATGGCGAAGAGCTGGTCGCCCTCGGTGCGGTAGACCACCCGCACGGGCGCGGCCGTGGCCTGGTGCTCGGCCAGGTGCCCAGGCGGGAAGGTCGTCGCGTTCTCAAGCTGCCCCAACTGGAAGTCGACGACCACACCGTCCTGGCGTCGCAGCTGGAACCCGCGCACGTCGCCGAGGCTTCGCGCGTCCACGCTCACCACGACGCCGACCATCGACGGGCCCTCGATCGACGGGCCCGGTGTCGCCTGGGACCCGTCGCCGAGCAGCAGGGCCGCGCCCCCGCTGAGCAGCACGACGGCGACGAGCGCGACCACGAACAGGGTCCGGGTGCGTCGATCCACCCGGGGTCAGGACGCGACGGGGGCCGCGCTCCCGGTGCTCCCCGGGGCGTGTACCGGGTCGCCGGCGGCGCAGCGCGGACAGGTGGCGGCGCCGGCCTCGTAGGTCGGCAGATCGAGCTGCCACAGCGAGCGCAGCGGGTAGCTCCGCCCGGTACTCGGCGAGGTCAGCGCGGCACGTCCGCCGCTGCGGTCGACCAGCACGGCGCACTCGACGATGTCGCCGCCCAGCGCCTCGACCGCGGGGATCATCGCCAGCAGCGAGCCACCGGTCGTCAGGATGTCGTCGACCAGCAGGACGCGCTCACCTGGCTCGATGCTGAAGCCGCGCCGGAACTCCCGATGGGTGCCCTCGGCGTCGCGCACCTCTTCGGCGAAGATGCTCCGCGTCCCGAGTTGTCGGGCCGTCTCGAACGCCAGGATGAGCCCGCCTGTCGTCGGACCGGCCACCAGGTCGACCGCAGGACGGCCGTCCGGCCGCGCCGCGGCGCGCATCCAGGCCGCCCAGAACCCGCACAGCTCGCTGGTCGCAGCCGGGTCGGACAGGACCGCGAACTTCTCGACGTAGGCGTCGCCGTGTCGCCCACTCTTGAGCAGGAAGTGGCCCTCGCGCAGGGCCCCGGATGACCGGAACAGCGCCTCGGTGCGGGCCGCGACCGCCCGCCGCATCGCGGGATCCAGGGCGGGTCGGATGGTGGTCATCGGCCCATGCTACCGGTCACGGGCGGTACTCGACCCCAGCGGCGGATGCCGGCCCCGGCCGCTTCGGCAGCGCGGTCCCGATGAGGTCGCGATACGACCCGACCCCGAGTCGGCGGCACTCCGCGGCCAGCTCGTCGACCAGGCGTACCGGCAGGACGGGGTCGGCGAAGATGGCCGTCCCGACCTGGACCGCGACCGCGCCCACCGCCAGGAAGTCGAGCACGTCCGCGAGCTCCGTGACGCCGCCGATCGCCACGACCGGGATCCGGACCGCCTGGGCCGCCTCGTAGACCACCCGCAGGGCGACGGGCTTGATGGCCGGGCCGCTGAGGCCGCCATAGACGTTGCCGAGCAACGGTCGCTGGCGGCCCGGGGCGACGGCGATGCCCGACAGGGTGTTGATCGCGGTCAAGGCATCGGCACCGGCGTCAGCGATCGCTCGGGCGATGGGCCGGATATCGGCGACGTTCGGCGACAGCTTGACCAGCAGTGGCAGGTCGGTCGCGCGTCGCACGGCGGCCGTGACTTCTGCCGCCGCATCGGGGTCGATCGCGAACTGGAGCCCACCGCGACCGACGTTGGGGCACGAGATGTTCAGCTCGATGCCGGCGATGCCCGGCACACCCTCGAGGCGCCGGGTCACCCCGACGTAATCGGCGACCGATTCGCCGGCGACATTCACGATGACCGGCACGCTCCATCCCGCCCAGGTGGCGGCGTACTTCTCGACGACGGCATCGACCCCTGGGTTCTGCAGGCCGATCGAGTTGAGCATGCCGCCGGGGGTTTCGGTCACCCGCGGTGTCGGGTTGCCGATCCGCGGCTTGAGGGTCGTGCCCTTGCAGCAGATGGCACCGAGTCGGTCGACCTCCACGACGTCGCCGTATTCGATCCCGTACCCGAACGTCCCGGAGGCAACGAGAACGGGGTTGCGGAGGACGAGCCCGCGTCCGAGATCGACCGACAGATCGACGGTCGGCGCCGTGGCGGGCGGTCGCGCCGCGGCAGGAGTGGCGGCGGCCACGGTCGGCGTGGTCGGTCGCGGGCCGACGGTCGGCTTGACGATCGCCGAGCGGAGCGGGCGGACCGTCGGGCTCCGTCGCGCCCCGGCCGCGCGACCCGACGCCGTGACGGCTCGACGCCTGGCCTTCACGCCCAGCCGCCTTCCCAGCGCAGCTCGTCGCTGGCGAACACCGGGCCTTCGCGGCAGATCCGCTGCGGCGTCCCGTCGACGCCCATCACGACGCAGCCAAGGCACGCGCCGACGGCGCAGCCCATGTTCTGTTCCATCGACACCTGAAGGTACGTCTTGCGGCGAGCGGCCGGCGACCCGAGCGGGGCAGCCTTGCCTCCGCCGCGCTTCCGCCCGAGCCGGGCCACGCCCAGCCGTTCGCGGCGTCCCTCGGCCTGGCGCGCGAGCGTCCGGAGCATGCCGCTCGGTCCACACGCGAACGCCTGGTCGGCCCAGCCCTCGTATCCAGGCACGAGATCAGTGACGAGACCGTGATGACCGAGCGAGCCGTCGTCGGTGGCCACGACGTATTCCACCTCGTCGGGCAGGAGGTTCGATGGATAGACCTCCCGCGAGCCCGCCGCGCCGAAGAGGAGCGTCACCTGGCGCCCATCGCGGATCCCTTCATCGGCGAGCATCCGGACGCCAGCCATGCCGAGGCCGCCGGCGATCAGCAAGAGGTGGCGACTCCTGGGATCGACCTCGAAGGGCCGCCCGAGCGGACCCAGCAGATCGACCGCGTCACCGGGACGCAGCCGAGTGAACCATTCGGTGCCACGCCCGATGACCCGGAAATGGACCGTGATCACGCCGGTCACCGGATCCGCCGTGTTGATCGAGAACGGACGGCGCAGGACCATCCCGGAGAAGTCGCCGGTCCGCACGTGGACGAACTGCCCGGCCCGTGACCCGTTCGCGAGATCCGGCGCGTGATAGGCCTGCAGCCACTGGCCGGGCAGGATCTCGCGGCTGTCGACGAGCTCGGCCGCGGCGAGCCGCATGGTCACGCGGTCGGTCGGCCCTCCGCGCCCTGGTCGGACTCGTCATCCGCGTCGGCGTCGACGCCGCGACCGTCCGCCTCGTCGCCGTCGCCGTCGTCCTCATCTTCGTCGCCGTCGTCGTCATCGTCGCCGTCGGTCGTCCCCGCCGCGGTCTCTTCGGCCTCCGCCGATCCCTCGGCCTCGGCCGCGAGCTCCGGTGCGACGGACGGGTACGCCTCGGCGAGCGCATCGGCGAGGTCACCGAACACATCGGTCGGGTCGTAGTACTCGACGAGCTGCTCGGGTCCCGTCAGCGTGCGCCACGCCCCATCGGCTTCCTCCGGGATGACCTCGGCACGGAAGGCGCCGGTCCCCGCGAGGACGAGGCGCTCGTCATCGTCGTCCACGATGATCAGGTCGCCGATCCGCTCGCTGGCGGGTGCCGCCGCCGTCTCGAAATCGTCGAGCAGGCGCGCTTCGGCGCGCTGGCTGCGCTCCTGGAATTCGAGCGCGAGGTCGTACAGGCGTCGCGCGGCCGCGTCGTCGTCGGCCGGTTCGCTGTCGGTCGACTGGCCCGCGGCCCACGAGTCGGCGGCGCCCGCGTAGGGGTCCTCGGCGAACGTCATGGTCTCGTCGGGCGAGATGCCGGCCGCCTCCATCAGCTCGTCGCTGGCGGTGGGTTCGCTGCCCATCCCGGATGCGGTCCGGGCCGCCTCGCTGAACGCCGCGAAGATGTCGGCCGGGTTGTAGATCTCGACCAGCTCCGCGGCCGATTCGATCACCTCGGTCTCGCTGACCCAGTCGCCGGTCAGGTCGTCGAGGTAGCGGGTCCGGCTGCGGAACGTGCTGTCCGGGGCGATCGACAGGTAGTCCGGCTCCTCGTCGATCAACGTCAGCCCGCCGTACGCGGCGATCCGCTCCCGATGGCGATCGAGGAAGCGGCGCAGCTGGTCGGTCGCCTGGACCAGGAAGTCAGAGCGCTCGAGCGCGGCGTCAGCGGCGATCTCGCCGAGCAGATCGTTGCGGCCCGTGTCCATCGTGCGTCTCCTATCCGGTTCGTCGCCTGGTGGCAGGGTCTCGCGGCGGATGCTCATGTCTGCTCCTCGTCCGGTCGCGGTCAGCGATGGTATTCGAGGTCGGGTCCCATGCGCTCGCGCAGGAACATCGAATGATGACGCTCGAAGATCCATTCACCCGCCCGGTGGCCCAGTACGCGAGTCGCCTCGTCGGCCTCGAGCCGGTCGAGGGTCGCGTAATCCGGCAGGTCCAGGAGGATGACGTTATCGAAGTCCCAGCCATGCGCGACGTTGAACCAGCCGATGAACCGGATGCCGAAGCGTTCCTCGTAGTCGCGGACCTGGCGCGGGAAGATCGTCTTCATGAAGAACTTGAAGAACGGGTCGCGGCCACGGCGTACCGAGAAGTAGGTCGCAAGCACGGGCATGCCCCGATTGTCGCACGGGGGTCGGACGCCGCGGCGGGAGGAACGCGCCGGCTACGCTGGGTCGTCGTGGCCGAGGGAGCCGTCGCGCTCCCGGTCCTCCAGCTCGCCGACGGTCCTCGTCGCGCTGGCCAGCGGGCGGCGGCGCGAACGCCGGTCGGCGGCCACGAGGCGGAGCAGGAAGATGATCGTCTGGCCGGTCGTCAGGAGCAGGGCGATCGTGACGAACAGCAGGCCCGCGCTGACGGCGAACGGCCAATGCCAGCTGACGCTCAGGGGCGTCAGCACGATCGAACCGACGAGGACCGCCAGCTGGAACCGAAAGCAGCCGAGGCCGGGGCCGCGGGCCGCATCGAGTTCCTCGCCCTTGTACTGGACGGGGCCGGTCGATGGGGGCCGGCGCGGGGGGGTGGGGTCGACGTCGGGATCGACCGGGGTCGGCTGATCGGTCACGAGCGGGAACGATACGGGAGCGAGCTCGACCGTGCGGCCAGAGGCTCCCGGCCTAGTCTGTCGGCGCGACGGTCGGGTCGGTCGCCAGGCCCTCGACGACCGTCGCCCCGGGCAGCGCCAGGAGGATGGACGGCGCGGCCAGCACCTTCCACGAACGCGAGCCGCCGCCCAGGACGATCCGCTCACGGCCCATCACCCGGGCATCGATCCAGACCGGCAGCTGGGCCGGCAACCCGAAGACGGTCACGCCGCCGATCTCCATCCCCGTGATGTCGCGGGTCGACTCGGCGGGGGCGAAGGACGCCTTGCGCGTCCCGAGCCGGTCTCTGACCGTGCGATTGACGTCGAGCCGATTCGGCGCCAGCACCACGCATGCTGCGTAGCGCGGGGGATCGCTCTTGCCGATGACGAGGATCGTGTTCGCGGAATCGCCTGGATCGAACCCGTAGGCCGAACAGAACGCGGCCGTGTCGGCAAGCGCAGGATCGCAGGGAAACAGTTCATAGTCGACGCCGAGCGGATCGAGTCCGGCGATCAAGCGGTCACGGCCGGCGGGATCATGGCTGGCCGGGTCGATGACGGTCACGGCCCCATCCTACCGGCGACGGCACCGCCGTCGCGGCTACCATCCCATCGATGATCGACCCGCCGACCGCACGACATCCAGCGGCACCGCCCGACCTCGATGCGTATCTGGCCCGATTCGACTGGCACCCCGAGCCGGAGTTGATCGGCTACCGCGACGAGGGGGCCTCCCGAGCGGCCCTGGCGTCGCTCGGCGCGACGACCTGGCACGAAGCGCTGGAATTCGTCTTCGGCACGGCGATGACCCGCGCGATGGGCGCTCCATCGGGGTTCGACGAGGCCCGCCAGCGGTATTACGGCTCCGATCCCCGCGGCGACGGTCAGGGACCCGGACCCGCGCCGGTCGAACCCATGCCCGCGGCCGCGGTCATCGCCGAGTTCTCGAGCCGGGTCGCGGGCGGCCTGATGAACGCTCAGCATCCGCGCCAGTTCGGCTACTTCACGCCACCGCCGCTGCCGATGTCGATCATGGGCGAGCTCCTCGCGCAGGTCGCCAACCAGGGCGTCGACGTGTGGCACGCGGGCCCGTTCGCCGCCTTCGTCGAGGAGGAGGTCGTGCGCTGGCTGTGCGACCTCGTCGGTTACGGACCGAGTTCGTTCGGACTGCTCACGAGTGGCGGGGTCATGGCCAATTTCATGGCCATGGCGCTGGCCCGCGATCTCCACCTCGGGCGCCTTCGCGGACTCGCCCGACCGCCGCGCGGCAGTGCGCTCGACGGAGCGCGGGTCTATACCAGCGACCAGACCCACTTCTCGATCGCGCGGGCGCTCGACGAGCTCGGCTTCCCGCCGGAGACGCTGGTCGTGCTGCCCTCGGACGAGCGGTTCCGGCTGCGCGGTAGCCCAGTCGCCGAGGCGGTCGCTCGCGATCGCGCGGCGGGCCTGACGCCGTTCGCCGTCGCCGGCGTCGCGGGATCGACGAACACCGGCTCGGTGGACGCCATCGGGGAGCTCGCCGAGGTGGCCGCCGCCGAGGACCTGTGGCTCCACGTCGATGCGGCCTACGGCGGCGCGGCGCGGTCGTCGGCACGCGACGCGGCCCGCGTCGCGGACCTCGATCGCGCCGATTCGGTCACGGTGGATCCGCACAAGTGGTTCTTCCAGGCCTACGACATCGGCGGCTTGCTGGTCCGTGAGGGTCGGGCCTTGGCCGCCGTCTTCGGCGGCCGGGCGCCGGAGTACTACCGGGGTGGCGAAGCCGCCGACTCGGCCCATGGTGCCGCCGACAGCGCGGGTGACCAGCTCAACTTCTACAAGCTCTCGTTCGAGGGCACCCGGCGCTGGCGAGCCCTGAAGCTGTGGATGAGCTGGAAGCATCTCGGGACGCCCGGGTTCGGGCGGCTCATCGAAGCCAACGACGACCTCGCGGCCTACCTCGCCCGGCGCTGTGTCGAGTCACCCGACTTCGAGGTGCTGCCGGCCGAACCGGATCTGTCGGTCGTGTGCTTCCGGCACGTCCCACCCGGGGCCGATCCGGCCGCGCTCGACGCCCACCAGGATCGGCTGCAAGCGGCGCTCGAGGCCTCCGGCGACGGCTGGCTGACGACGACCCGGCTGCGCGGCTCGACCTGGCTCCGGGCAGGGATCGTCAACTACCTCTCGACCGAGGCCGATATCGACCACCTGCTCGAGACGCTGCGGGCCCTCGCCACCTGACGCCTGGTCGCGGCCCGCCGAACCGCCTCAGGACGGGTCGGCAGAAGCCCGGTTGTGGAGCATGCCGCCGACGTGCTCGAGCAGCTTCCATGCGACCTCGGCGTCGCTCCGCACGAAGGCGCGGAAGTCCCACATGGTCATGACCAGACAGCGCAGATCGGTCGTTGCCGTCACAGTCGCCGTTCGCACCCGGTCGCTGATCAGCGCGACCTCGCCGAAATAGCTTCCCGGACCGACCGTCGCGACCTGCTTGCCACCGACCGATACGGCGCCGGTCCCCTCGGCGACCACGAAGAACCCGATCCCACGGTCGTCGCCTTCCTGGACCACCGTCGCGCCGGCGGGGAACGTCCGCTCCGAGAAATCGCGCCCCAGGCGCTCGAGGTGCTTCCGGTCGAGCCCGGACAGCAACGGCACCTTCGCCAGCAGATCTGCGATGTCAGTCATGTCCGGCCCCTCCTCGTCGTGTTTCGGCATCACTATGACGGTGGCCGCGACCGCGCGGCCAGCCGATCCTGCAGTCGGAACCACTCCCCCGCGAACGGCAGGAACCAGGGCCGCCCCTCATATGGCACCGGGACGAGCGGGAACGGCAGCCGGGCCAGCTCTGGCGGCTCAGCGCCCGCCAGCCAGGCGCCGACCCGAGTCCCGAGCTGGGTCATCAGCGCGACCCCGGTGCCGCAGCAGCCCATCGCGTACGTGACGCCGTCGCGGGTCCGTCCGACGTGCGGCATCCGGTCGAAGGTGAACCCGACGTTGCCACCCCAGGCGTACTCGATCCGGTGTCCGGCCATCTGCGGATGGACCTCGAGCAGGCCACGCCACAGGATCGATGCGGTCCGGTCGATGGTCGTCGGCAGGAACGAGGCACGACCGCCGAAGACCATCCGGCGATCCGCCGACACGTGCCAGTAGTACAAGAAGTTCTTCGTGTCGAAGAAGGCCCGACCCTTCGGGGAGAGCTCATGGGCCAGGTCGGGTGGGAGCGGCTCCGAGGCGATGATGTAGGAACCGATGGGGATGATCCGGCGACGGAGCGCTGGGACGACGCCGTCGGTGTACCCATTCGTCGCGACGAACACGTCGCGCGCCGCGATCGTGCCGCGGTCCGTCTCCACGCGGAACCGCCCGTCGGGCTGCCGTTGGATCGATCGGGCCCGTGTCTCCTCGTGCAGGTCGGCCCCGGCTCGCTCGGCGGCGGTCGCGAGCCCCGCGAAATAGCGACCGGGATGCAGGAGCGCGCTGCCCTCGACCGCGAGCGCCCCGAAATAGGCGTCCGTACCGATCTCCTCGTGGATCCGGTCCGGCGGGACGATCGCCGACTGGATCCCGACCGAGGCGAGGCTCGCCCGTGCGTGCTCGAGCTCCGGCACATGCGACGGCGCGTAGGCGAGCTCGAGGTGGCCGACCTCACGGAAGTCGCAGTCGATGCTCTCCTCGGCGATGAGACGACGGACGAGTTCGCCGGAGTCGATGGTCTCCTTGTAGAGCGCCCGACCGGTCGCCTCACCGTAGCGACGGATCAGCTGGGTCGCGCTCCACTTGTAGCCGGGGTGGACGATCCCCCCGTTACGGGTCGAGGCGCCCCAGCCGAGCGTGCGCGCTTCGACGAGGGTGACCGCCACCCCTCGAGCGGCCAGCTCGCGCGCGGCGTTGACCCCGGCGTATCCGCCCCCGATGACGACCACCTCGGTCTCGCCGGGCAGTTCGCGCTCCGACCGATCGGGGAGTGCGGGCATCGACGCCTGCCAGAACGGGCGACGCTCGTAATCCGAGTTGAGCGGGGCGATCGGGGCCATCCGCGGAGGGTAGCGGAGCCTCGCCATGGGAGCGTCTCCGTTTCGCCAGCCTCGTCGTCGCGGCAGTCTGGGCGATCAGAAGGAGCGCGGCAGGCGCCAGGTCGGGTCGGGCGGGATCACCCGACGGGCCGTCTCGCCACTGACGAGCGCGAGGTGGGCGTAGAACCGAGCGCGGCGATGCGACACGATCCGGGCATCCCGGCACGGACAGCCGGCGATGAGGCAACCCGGGCGTCGTGCTGGGCCCGTCGGTGCGTCGCTGGCGAGGATGTCGTTGGGATCCATGGTCTGCTCTCCGGCGCTCGGTGCGTCCCGAGCGATGGCGTCGATCGTGGAAGCATCGGTGGTACGCCGGTGACGTCCGGATGGACCGCCGCGTTGCATTCCTGCGAACACCGATCGCCGCTCGATCATCTGGCGCGTCA
>DASSMQ010000092.1:0-9317 GCA_035688805.1 Candidatus Limnocylindrales bacterium | reverse complement strand
GAACGCGGCCACTTGCCATTGCGGCAGTTGCGGCAGCTGGCGCGGCAGGAACTGCTGCTGGATGAGCGTCGCGACCCGCAGCTCCTGGGCGAGCCGCTCCCGCTCGGCGGCCTCGGTCGCCTGCTCCCGAACGAGCTGGGCTACGCGGATGGCGGGTGCCGCCTGCGCGGCGAGGGTGGTCAACAGCCGCCGATCGTCCGTCGAGTACTCCTGCTCCGACAGGCGCGGCCCGAGGTTGAGTGTCCCGATCAGCTCGCCCTGGGAGACCAGCGGCACGACGAGGGCCACGCCGGCTTCGCGCAGGGCGGCGACGGCCGGCGAGTCGAGCTCGAGGCGCGCCATATCGACGGGGCCCGGCGCCGACTGCAGATACGCCAGGAGTGGGTCGCTTTCAGGGATGTCGACCGCGATCGAGTTCGTGGCACTCGGTGCCAAGGCCGCCGGGATGGCGTGGTCGACCGAGGCGGCCGGAACGGTCTCCGTCGGGTGGCGTTCGCGTCGGCCGAGGAGGCGGCGGATCGGTCGAGTGAGTTCGGTCATTCGGGCCCCATGGTCGGGGTCGGGCGTCCGGGAATCGTTACGGTTGGTGCGTCAGCCTCGATCTCGCAGCCAAACGCCCGCAGACGTCGGTTCCACCACGTCGCTGGCTGTCTGTTGCAGTACCCGGGTGAGTCGGGCGAGGTCGAATCCGTCTGGTGGACCGAAGCGAACCGAGCACGGACGACCGACCGGTCCGTCATCCGGCCGCCTGCTTCGCCCGCGACCTTGCCCGCAACCAGATGTCGGTGGAGCTTGGCTCGACGGTATGCGTGGCCGCGCGACCGAGCTCTCCGACCAGGGTCGGCAGATCCACTTCGTCACGGAGCCGATCGGCGAAACCGGCCACCGTTCGCTCCGCGTCGTAGCGCGCCCGGTTGAAGCGCCGGTCGATGATGCCCTGGACGCGGGTCCGAACAGGGTTGAAGGCGGCCGCGACCGCCAGGGTCGATGCCGCGACGAGCGCGGGCTGATTCCTCGTGAGCGCGCCGAGGGTCCATTGGAGTCCGAGGTTCACCATGGCGAACAACGCGAAAAGGAGCGCACTCACGACGGCGTAGGTGAGGGTGCGACTGATGATCCGGTCGATGTCATAGAGGTGGTAGCGGGTGATCGCGATGCCGATCGCGACCGGGACGAGTGCGCCGGCGAATCCGAAGACCACCAGGCCGACTTCCGGTGGCCGCTCCCCGCCAGCCGACCACACACCTGATGCGAGCAAGCCGCCGACCGTCACAGTGAGCGACAGGCCGAACCATTTGAGTTGCTGCCGTTCGACCGGGCTCGCGACCCGGTATCGCGACACGAGCGCCCACGCCCCGATCGGAGTCAGGAGGTAGGAACCGGCGAGGAGCGGCTTGCCGAGTTGCATGCCGATGACGGGCCGGGCATCCGGCATGACCCCGAAGGGATTCTCGATGCCTGGCAGGATCTGCAGAGGTCCGGGTTGGAAGAGGAGTACCGCGAGCAGCGTCAGGCCGAAGATCATGAGCGCTCGTGCGAATCGATCCCACCGGGCCGTGTGGCCACGGCCGGAGGGGAAGATGAAGAGCAGGCCCGCAAGACCTCCCGTGCCCGATATCGTGAAGAGCAGGCCCAGCCACGCCAGGACCTGTGTCATCTGCCGCCAGTCCGGGGGCGGCGCCGTTGCGGCGGAGACGGTGGCGGCCGCGGCCGCCGTCAGCCCAGCCAGCGCGTGTCCGACGCCGGCCACGACCATGCACCAGCCGACCGCGTTCCGCGGGAGGCGCGCGACCAGGACCGCACCGACGGTGGCGAAGGCCACGCCGAGGATCTCGAATCCGATGAGGGCTGTGTCCCCGAAACCGAGCGGGTCGGCCAGGAGCGGGGCCGGGTCCACGATCCGAAGCGTGATCGCCGCGAGTGCCCCGACGACCGAAACGAGCCAGGTGACCAGCGCCAGCACGATCGCCGGGGATGACGCCTGGATCGCGCTCGATACCGAGCGCTGATGGTTCATCGGTCGGAGCCGCGGCGCCCGATCACGGCGCCGGCCGAGATCGGAGCCACACGGCGGTCGCCGATGGCTCGACAGACCGCGACGCCGTGCCCTGCAGTTCCTGCGCGACCGTGTGGAGGTCGAGCTCGTCACGCAGCCGACCCCCGAACGCGGCGACCACCTGCTCCGCGTCGTGGCGCGACCGGTTGAAGCGCCGGTCGACGATCCGCTGGACCGCCCGTGCCAGTGGCGCGAACGTGGCGGCCACCACCAACGTCGAGGCCGCCACGGCGATGGCCGTGCCGCTGAACAGCGGACTGATGATCGCCTGGAGCAGCAGGTTGACGCCGTTGAACAGCGCGAACAGGACGATCGAGATGACCACGTAGGCGATCGACCGGCTGACGATCCGGTCGATGTCATACAGGTGGTAGCGCGTGATCGCGATGGCGATGGCCAGGATCGGCAGGCCCATGCTGGCGAGCCAGGCCGTCCAGACCCAGTCGAATCGCGGATCGCTGCTCGCCGGTCCGATCGTCAACAGCAACATCACCACCGTCACCGCCATGGCCCCGAGGACCCAGCGCATCTGTGTCCGCCGCTGTGGATCGGCGCCCCGGTAGCGGTTCAGCAGGTCGACCAAGGACAGGACGATGCATGCCACGAGCGCGACGGTGGCCAGATCGGTGCCGTTCGGCAGGACGCCGAGCGTCCCCGCGATCACCAGCAGGACGCTGGCTGCCAGGAGGATCTCGACGACCGCGCCCATCCGGCTCGTCCGGTAGCCGTCCGGGAACCAGATGATCAACAGCGACACACCGAGCACCATCGCGACGACCGGCAGCGCGGTCGCCACGGTCACCGCCACCTCGAGGACGGTGGCGATCGGCGCGGGCACGCTCGACAGGTCCGCATCCGTCAGGCCGATCCGGGCGAAGGTGGTGAACACGCCCCCGAGCGCGAACGCCAGCCCGACTGCCAGCGCCAACCGTCCGATCCCGTGACGTGGGCGACGCCAGAGCACGACGACCCCGACGAACGTATAGGCCACTGCCCCGTAGCTCGCGATCGCGAAGCCGAATGCGTCGTCCCCCGGTTGGACGATGACGATCGCGATGACGACGGCCAGCACGAATGCGCTCGCGGCCAGGAGACCGATCTGCCGTCGCTCGAGACGGAATGGGCGTGCGCTGCTCACGGTCATGGGCGTGATCCTCCGTCCCAGCCGTCACCGGAACGTTACGGCCGCCCGGTGCGTTACGGGACTCGCTACCGTTGCGCCGTGAGCGTATCGCGTCTCCGGGGCGAATCGATCGAGATCCGGCTGTTCGGCCCTCCCGAGGTCTTCGTCGACGGCCGTCCGATCGTGGTCGACACGCGCAAGGCGATCGCCATCCTGCTCCTCCTCGCGGCCGAGGATCGAGCGTTCGCCCGGGACGAGCTCGCGGCGCTGCTCTGGCCGGAATCGGATGACGCCGCTGCCCGCGGAGCGCTCCGGCGGACCCTATCGACGCTCCGCTCGGCGGTCGGTCCGCACGTCGTGGTCGACCGGTCGCGGGTCGCCCTGGATCGCCGCCGAGCGACCATCGACCTGGCGGACATCGAGGCTGCGGCCGGATCATCGGACCGGTCGGTGCTCGCGGACGGCGCGAGGCGGATCCGGGGACCGTTCCTGGCCGGCTTCAGCCTCCGTGACAGCCCGGACTTCGACGATTGGCGGGCGACCCGCTCGGTGGCCGTGGAACGGACGGTCCTCGGACTCCTTGACCGACTCGGCAGCTCCGCGGAAGCGGCCGGCGATCTCTCGCAGGCCGTGGCCGCGGCAGCGCGGCGGCTGGATCTCGACCCTCTGGACGAAGCCGGCCACGTCCGACTCATGGATCTGCATGCCCGGGCCGGGGATCGAGCGGCTGCCCTGCGCCAGTACCGTGCCTGCGTCGCCGTCCTCGAACGCGAGCTCGGGGTGGCGCCGCTCGCCACCACGACCGCTCGATACGAAGCGATCAGGGATGCGCCGGACGCCGTGCTGGCGACGCCGACAGCTGGCACAGCCGGGGCGAGCGTCGAGCTCCCGGGGGCGCCGATGGCAAGCCGCCCGATGGTCGGACGCGACGCAGAACTGGCGACGCTGGTCGAGATCCATGCCGCGACGGCTGTTGGCCGGGCCGCGACCGCCGTCCTGGTCGGCGAAGCCGGGATCGGCAAGACGCGCCTCGGCGAGGCGCTCGCCGAGCACGTCGCGGGACGGGGCGGGCTCGTCCTCGCGGCCAGGGCCTATGAGGGCGAGCGATCGATCGCCTACGGTCCGATCGTCGAGCTCATCCGGCAAGTGGCCGCGTCGCCCGCGGCCGTCGCCCGGCTCCGTGCCGGGGACCGCGCCGAGCTGGCCCGGATCGCGCCGTCGCTCGACGCCGACCGATCCGGTCCGAGACCGGACGGGCACGGGTCGGAGCGGCCCGCGGCGCAGGCCCGATTACTCGCCGCGATCGCCGATGGCCTGGCGGCTGCCGCCGACGGCCCGGTGCCCGGCCTGCTCTGGGTCGACGATCTGCAGTGGGCCGATGGCGCGACCCTTCAGGCGATCGACTACCTCGCCCGCCGGCTTGATGGTCGGCACGTGGTGCTCCTGCTGGCCTGGCGGCCTGAGGACCTCGACGGGGACGTCCGTGTCGTGGCCGAGCGACTCGAGGCACCGCCGACTCGCGTCGTGCGACTCGGCCGGCTGGATCGGGCAGCCGTGGCGGAATTGGCAGCGGGCATGACTGGCTCACCGGACTTCGTCGATCGACTCGTCGTCGCCTCAGAAGGGCTGCCGCTGTACGTCGTCGAGGCGGTAGCCGCCGGGGACGGTGCACTCGGTGCGCTGCCCGACGGTGTTCGCTCGGTCCTCCAGCGGCGCCTGCGGGCAGTCTCGGAGACGGCCGGCCAGGTCCTGGCCGCTGCGTCGATCATCGGGCGGTCGTTCGACCTGTCGACGGTTCGCCATGCCAGCGGACGATCCGAGATGGAGACGGTCGACGCGCTCGACGAACTCGTGCGGCGAGGCCTCGTCCGTGAGCAGGGCGAGGACTACGACTTCGTGCACGAGGCGCTTCGCGATCTCGCCGCGGGCGGAACGAGCCTGACGCGGCGGCGCTTGCTGCATCGGCGCGTCGCCGACGCGCTGCGGCACCGGCCGGGCGACGGACGAGACGACCTCTTGCGTTGGTCCCGGATCGCCGGACACGAGCGCGACGGTGGGAGGACTCGTGAGGCGGCCGAGGCATTCGCGATCGCGAGTGAGCGCGCGGCGGCGGTCTTCGCCAACCGTGAGGCCATCGAACTCGCCGAAGCCGCCCTCAGCCTCGACCATCCTGAACCGGGCGGTCTACACGCCTCGATCGGCCGGCTACGGACCCGGCTCGGGGATTACGCCGGGGCGATCGTCGCGCTCGAGAGCGCAGCTGCGATCGCCGCACCGGAGGGGCTCGCGGAGCTGGAACGGGCGCTCGGCATCGTCCACCTGCGTCGTGGCGACCTGGTGGCGGCGGACCGGCATCTCGACGCGGCCCTCGCCGGCACGACCGAACCTGCGTTTCGTGCTCGGACCCTCGTGGACCGGAGCGTGGTCAAGCGTCGTGCCGGGGATCTGGCCGCGGCCGCTGCAGCGGCACGCGACGCTTTGGCTGCAGCCGCGGAGGCCGGCGACGCTGCAGCCACGGGAGCGGCGCACCGCATGCTGGGCCTGATCGGATTGGACACCGGCGACGTCGAGGGCGCGGTCGACGCATCCCGGCGGGCCGTAGTGGCGTCGACGGACGATCCCGATCCCGGGAGCCGGATCGCCGCGCTGACCGGTCTCGCGATGGCCGAGGCCGCGGCGGGCGACGTCGATCTGGCGCTCGACCGTTGCGAAGAGGCGCTGCTCATCTGTCGGCGCATCGGGGATCGTCATCTCGAAGGAGCGGTCGAGAACCACGTGGCCGACCTCCTTCACGCGGCCGGCAGGGATGCCGACGCGCTCGACCACCTACGGCGGGCCGTCGGGGCGTTCGCGGAAGTCGGCGGCGACCCGACGGATCCCGATCCGGGAATCTGGATGCTGGCTGCGTCGTAGGGCCCTGCCGCCACCGCCGCTCCTCTCGGTGTCGGGTCAACCTTATGAACCGATCTGCCCAGAGCCTACGGTGAAGGGCAATCCAGCCACGTACCGGAAGTTCGGCCAGACCCCCGTGAAGCAGACCGGGGCGTATATCCCTTCGGCGAGGTCGGCGGGCGCCGTCACCGGATCGCCGGTGCCTGGTTCGTCGGTGGCCCCGGTCACGGAGATCAGCCACTCGGGCAGCGGTTTCGACAGGTCGAGCGTCGGCAATGCTGCCAGCGCCTCCGCGAGGGCATGCGGGGGCGTGGCGCCGATGATCCCGACGCCCGAGGGCAGCCCCTTCTTGCCGTGATACGCGAGGTCGTGGACGCCTGGGCCGTCGGACTGGCCTGAGAGCGAACAGGTGGTGCCGTCGAAGGTGGCCGTCAGCGATCCGGCCAACGAGAACGGCGTGGCGCGCGGGCCGCCGCGTCGGAGCGCCTCGAGGAGCGCCGCCTCGACCGCCGAGCGATCGGCCGCCGTCGCGAAGCGTACGGTCCGGCCGGCATCATCCCGCGTGAGCCGTCCGTCCGGCCCGACCGTCACCGTCGCGTCATCCCAGGTCACGAGGTCCTGGTTCGTCATGGTCAAGGCCGCAAGCTCATCCCACAGCTGCTGGCCCTGGTCGGCGCGGAGGCGAGCCGGGTTGCGGAGGAGCAGCTCATAGGTCAGGTCGGCGCCCGCACCCACATGGTCACCGGCGAGCCGCTCCAGATAGTCGGCCGGCACCGGGACGTCGTCGGTGGCATCCAGCGGGATCAGCTCGATGGGCACGTCCGTGTCGAAGACGGCGCTGACCGCGGTCGGATCTGCGAACGCATTCCATTCGAGTGGGTCCTTGGCGCTGAACGTGTCGACCATGACGTTGCCGGGCGCCCCGAGCGTGCCGAGCATCGCGTGGACGCCGGCCAGGTGGTCCGCCAGGTTCGGATCGGCCGCGATGGCGTCCTGGAGGTTCGTCAGCGGCCCGAGGGTGACGATGGTCGGGGCGCTCGGGCTGCTCGCAACGGCACTTGTCAGGACGCCGACCGCGTCACGCGGCGGGCTCGACTCCGCCTGGGAGCCGATCGCCAATCCGAATCCCGCATCAGCGACGGCCCGCCAGTCGGCGGGGAAGGGGTGCGCGCCAAGGCCGCCCTTCTCCCGGCCGCAGCCCACCGGGATGTCGGTAGCGCCGAGCTGGTCGAGGAGGTAGCGCACGAGCCGTCGACCGGCCGGGCAATGGATCAGGCCGGTGCCGGCGATGGTGATGGCCCGGACGTCGACGCCCGGGTCGCGCAGCAGCACGGCGATCGCGGATACGTCGCTCAGGTCCATATCCGCATCGATGATCGTCGGGATGCGCTCGGTCGGCGGTGCACCGGTCCGGATCGGTGCTTTCGACGCCCCGGCGTCAGCACAACCGGCGAGGGCAAGGACCGACGCGACGAGTACCGCACGACGGAGCCAGGCCCTCGACATGGCCATGATGGTAGGCCTGCCCCGCTACGACCTCGTCACGGC
This sequence comes from Candidatus Limnocylindrales bacterium, assembly GCA_035688805.1. GTDB lineage: Bacteria > Chloroflexota > Limnocylindria > Limnocylindrales > CSP1-4 > SPCO01. The sequence continues at coordinate 1,698 of DASSMQ010000092.1, read as the reverse complement.
GAGGTCATGGCGATCGGACCGGGCGAGCCGCCTCGATCGAACCAGATCCGCTCCCCGGAGAACCGTTCCGTGGCGGGGTCCCACGGGAACAGGATCAGAACCTCGAGCGCGACCGCGAGACCCGACGGCGGGACGCCCGCCCACGGTCCCCGGTTGGTGCCCGTCAAGGTCGCGACCTCGAACACGCCTTGCGGGCCGACCACGATCTCGGACAGCCCGAAGGCGTTGTCGGGGAACGCCGCGAACAGCTCTCCGTAGAACCGGCGGGCGCCGTCATGGCCGTCCCAGCGCTGACCCGTGACCACGATCTCGTAGACGCAGTCGGGGCCCAACGTGGCGATGAGGCCCTCGATGTCGCGTCGGTCCTCGGCGATCGAATGCCGTACCCACAGTCGCTTGATCCGACGGAGCTCCGCAGCGTCGAACCGCCGCGCCAGACGCGAGCGGACGTCGCCCCGGGGGCTCACCCGGGGCCTGTCGTCGCCAGGCGGTCGACCGCGGCCAGCACGCGATCCACCTCCGCCGCCGTGTTGTAGTGGACGAGACCGATCCGCAGCACCCCGCCGGTCTCGGCCCGGCCGAGCCGTTCGATCAGGCCGGTCGCATAGAAGTCACCGTCCCACACGAACATGCCGTGTCGGCCGAGGTCCTCGGCAGCCGCTCTGGGGTGGACGCCGGCGATGGAGATCGACACCGTCGGGACCCGCTCGGCCGCGCGGGCGCGTTCGACGATGCCGTGGATCTCGACGCCCTTGATCGACCGGAGTCCATCGAGGAGTCGGCCGACCAGCTCGCGCTCGTAGGCCATGATCGCGGTCATCCCGGCGACCAGCTCCGATCGCCGATCGCCGGTCGCCTTGCCGCCGGATCGTCGGCCGATATCCCGGAGATAGTCGGTGGCCGCCAACGTCCCCGCGATCGACTCGAACGCGGCCGTGCCCGTCTCGAAGCGGTCCTCGGCCGGGCGGACCTTGAATGCGGGCAGGCGATCGAACACGTCCGCCTTGCCGTAGAGGGCACCGAGGTGCGGCCCGAACCATTTGTAGGCGCTGCACACCAGGAAGTCGGTGTCCAGGGCCTGGACGTCGATCGGGCCATGTGGGGCGAAGGCGACCGCATCCACATACGTCAGTGCTCCGACCTCGTGGGCCCGTGCCACGATCTCGCGGACCGGGTTGATCGTGCCCACCGCGTTGCTGGCGTACCCGACGGCGACGAGCCTGGTGCGAGGGTTGAGCTTCGACTCGAGGTCCTCGAGGTCGAGGGTGACGTCGTCCTCGCGGATGTCGACCGTCCGCACGGTCAGGCCGCGGTCGGCCGCCATGGCCTGCCAGGTGCTGACGTTGGCCTCGTGGTCGAGGGTCGTGACCACGATCTCGTCGCCGGGCCTGAGGGTCGCGCCGATGCTGCGTCCGATGTGCAGGGTCAGCGTCGACATGTTGTAGCCGAACTTGATCTCATCGGGTCGGGCAGCGCCCAGGAGGTCGGCGACCGCGGCATGAGCCTCGTGGGCCATCTCGTCGGAGGCGGCGCTGGTCGCGAAGGCTCCGCCGTGATTCGCGTTCGTATCGGTCAGGTAGCGGCTGACCGCATCGACCACGCGCTGCGGGACCTGCGTGCCACCCGGCCCGTCGAGGAAGGCGACTGGGCTGCCGTCCTGCACGCGCCGTAGGGCTGGGAACTCAGCTCGCAGCGCGT
>DASSMQ010000091.1:0-49840 GCA_035688805.1 Candidatus Limnocylindrales bacterium | reverse complement strand
CCGGGATCCACTGGCCCTGCCCTCGATCCGTCGGCTCGTGCCCGATATCGCCGCGCACGACGTCTACCTGTGCGGGCCCACCGGGATGATGGAGACGGTCGCCGCGACCGTCGAGGACCTCGGCGTTCCCAGCAGCCGCATCCACCGCGAACGGTTCGACACCTGAACCCCGGAGCGATCCCATGATCCCGAAACGCGCCATCACCGCGCTCGTCACCACCGCGTTCGCGCTGGTGCTGCTGTTCAGCTTCAAGACCCCGGGCGGCGCCACGCTCGCCCGGTCGACCGGGACGAGCGGCGTCGCTGTCGTCGGGAACGCAACGACCTCCGGGTCGTCCACCGCGGCCAGCGCCGGCTCAGGCGCGGGCACCACCTCGACGACGACCTCCGGCTCCGCGACGTCGGGCGCATCGACCGACTCGACGACCGGCACCGGCTCGGCCACGGCGGGCTCGAGCTCCGGTTCGACCTCCGCGTCGGCGCTCAAGGACGGCAAGACGACCGGCGCAACGGTGACCACCCGTTTCGGCCCGGTCCAGGTCCGGGTCACGATCTCGGGCGGCACGATCACGGACGTGGTCGCCCTCCAGATGCCGTCGCGCGATGGCCATTCGCAGCGGATCGCCGAGCTCGCCGAACCGATCCTGCGCCAGGAGGCGCTGCAGGCCCAGAGCGCGCAGATCGATCTGCTGTCGGGCGCCACCTACACCAGCGAGGCGTACGCCGAGTCGCTCCAGTCGGCCCTCGACAACGCCCACGCCTGATGGCGCTTCGTCGGGTCGAGCCGGTCATGGGGACCATGGTCTCCATCGACGTTCGCGATCGGGTCGTCCCGACCGACGCGGTCGATGGCGCCGTCGCCTGGCTGCACGAGGTCGACGCACGGTTCAGCCCCTTCCGTCCTGATAGCGAGATCAGCCGGCTGGCTGAGGGGACCCTCGCGGAGGTCGATGCCCATCCGGACGTCCACATCGTCCTGGCGCTGTGCGATGAGCTGCGGCGTGATTCGGACGGCGCATTCGACGCACGCGCGTGGCGTTCCGATGGTCGACTCGACCCGAGCGGCCTGGTGAAAGGTTGGGCTGTCCAGCTGGCCGCGGATCGGCTCGTCGTCGCCGGCGTCCGCGCGTTCGCGATCAATGCCGGCGGTGACATCGTCGCCCGCAGTTCGCCGACGATCCGTGGGTCCTGGCGGGTCGGCATCCGCCACCCCGACCACATCGATCGGGTCGCGAGCGTCGTCGCCGTCCAGGATGGTGCGGTCGCGACGTCGGGCGACTACGAGCGCGGCGCGCACATCCGCGATCCGCGCAGCGGCGGCGCCCGAGCGACCGGGCTGCGGAGCGTGACGGTCGCCGGACCCAGCCTGACCTGGGCGGACGCCTACGCGACGACCGCGTTCATCAAGGGCGTCGAGGGACTCGCCTGGGTCGCTCGGCACGAGGGTTATGCCGCGTACGCCATCACCGATGACGATCGCGTCCTCTGGACCGAGGGCTTCGAACGGTACCTCGCGGCGGCCTGACGGCCCGTGAGGCGGAGACCGACGGTCAGTCCCCGCCTCATCGGATCGGCTCGGATCAGCCGCCGCCGCAGCCGGCGGTCGACTTGAAGGTGAAGCGGCCGTCGCTCAGGTTGGCGTCCGCATTCGCGATCGACGTGCCATCGACCGTCCCGGACACCGTCGCCCCGCGGTAGCTCGACTTATCGGCGCTGACCTGGAAGCAGACACCGTCGTCATAGACGAACCGACTCTTCTGGGACGTGATCGATCCGGTGCCCGTCCAGGTGGCGGAGACGTCCACGTCGCGACTGGAGATCGGGACGCACGGATCCTGACTGCAGTCGTACGCCGTGACGGTGATCGTCGCGCCGAGCGCCGCCGAGGTCAGCTTCGAGATCTGCAGTGCGCTCGACGGGAGACCCTCCGCGCAGCCTGATTCGGAACTGCCGCTGATGAAGTTCCCGGTCCGATCATCGAATGTGTAGGTGTCGAGGAACAGACACGCCTCGCTGCGCTTCTGGATGACCCTGCCCAGCTTGTCGTGATCCATGCCGACGAACGCGAACACGTTCGTGTCGTGGCAGGTGGTGGTCCGGTTCCGGTTGGAGGTGCAGTCACTGGTGAACAGGCTCGCGCTCGACCCGCTCGAGCTGACGTTGACCGGCCCTCCACCGCCCGTGTCGGCCAGCGCCGAGCCAGCCGTCGTCAGCGCAAGGAGTGCGACCAGCCCGACGGCGGCGACGCCCCGTCTGATCGATGCCGTTGGTGACGCCATGTCCCCTCCTTGCGCGTGTGCGCATCGGTTGCGCCGACGGTCGTCGGTACACGGGAGACGCTAGCGCGCAGGCGTTGTTTCGACGCGGACGGTGGATCAGCGCGTCTGGTTCGCAACCTCCGAGCGCTTGCAGGGGCCGCCTGTCTCCGAACCGCGACGATGTCGGTCCCGCGAGGAGGCCGTTCCCGGGCCACCCAGGGTCCTAGCGTTCACGCCACACCCGACGGACCGGGTGTCCCAGCGGATGCCGGGAGGAAGACGATGGACAGTGGCGATACCGCCTGGCTGTTGATGTCGACGGCCCTGGTCATGATCATGCTGCCGGGCCTGGCCCTGTTCTACGGCGGGCTCGTCCGGCGCAAGAACGTGCTGTCGACGATCATGCACAGCTTCTTCGGGCTGGCCCTGGTGAGCGTTGTCTGGGTCGCGGTCGGGTTCAGTCTGGCCTTCGGGCCCGACGTCAACGGGCTGGGGCTGATCGGCGGGCTCGATCACGTCCTGTTCGCCGGTGTGGGTCTCGATCCCTCGCCGATCTACGCCACGACCGTCCCGTTCGTGCTCTTCGCCGCGTTCCAGCTCATGTTCGCCGCGATCACCCCGGCGCTCATCACCGGCGCCTTCGCCGAGCGCAAGCGGTTCGGGGCCTTCGTCCTGTTCACGATCCTGTGGTCGATCCTGGTCTACTCGCCGCTCGCCCATTGGGTCTGGTCGACCGACGGCTGGCTGTTCAAGCTGGGTGCGCTCGACTTCGCGGGCGGGACCGTCGTCCACATCAGCTCCGGGGTGTCGGCCCTGGTCGTCGCGCTCCTCATCGGCCGGCGCGCGGTCAACGGCGAGCCGATGGAGCCGCACGACGTACCGATGACGGTGCTCGGGGCCGGTCTCTTGTGGTTCGGCTGGTTCGGCTTCAACGCGGGGTCGGCCGGCGCCGCCAACGGGATCGCCGCGAGCGCGTTCATCGTCACCAACACGGCAGCCGCCGCGGCGACCATCACCTGGGTCCTGGCGAGCTACTTGCACAGGGGCAAGGTCAGCGTCATCGGTGCGGCCTGCGGCGCCGTCGCTGGCCTCGTCGCCATCACGCCGGCGTCCGGCTTCGTCGGGGTGGGCGGTGCGCTGGTGATCGGCCTGGTCGTGGGTGGCCTGTGCTACAGCGCCACATTGCTCCGCTCACGGCTCAAGATCGACGACGCGCTGGACGTGTTCGCCGTGCACGGCGTCGGGGGCATGTTCGGGGCGATCGCGACCGGCGTGTTCGCCTCCGCCGCCGTCCAGGAGGCCTATACGGGGCTGCTCGAGGGGAATGCCCAGCAGCTCGCGACCCAGCTCGTGGCCGTCGGCGCGACCGTCGCCTACGCCTCGATCTCGACGTTCGTGATCGTCAAGGTCGTCGATCTCGTCCTTGGCATCCGGGTCTCGGCACGGGACGAGGAGATCGGCATCGACCTCGCGACGCACGGCGAGGTCGCCTACCAGAGCTGATCGTCCGGTCACCGTCGAATCGCTCCCGGCGGCCGCAGTCGAGGATCCCTCCCTCATCGATGCGGCCGCCGACCCACCTTCGGAGATGACCAGGAAGATGGACGCCACCGACCTACGCGGCCCCCACGCCGATCCCCGGGCCCCGCTGTACGACGAGCGGTTCGAGCACGACGCGTGCGGCGTCGGCTTCGTCGCGGACGCCGGCGGCCGGTCGCGAGCGGCGGTGCTGCCGCTTGCCCTGGCGGGCCTCGCGGCGCTGGCGCACCGCGGCGCATTCGGGGCGGATGGCGAGTCGAGTGACGGCGCCGGCGTGGCGCTGCCCCTGGACCCATCGCTGCTGCGGCTGATCGCTGGGGACTCCCCACCCGGCCGGCCGGGCGTCGTGATGGCATTCCTTCCGCGCGGTCGGGTCGGTCGACAGGCGACGCGTGAGCTCATCGAACGCGTCCTCGCCGACGACGGTCTGCCGATCCGCCGCTGGCGGACGGTCCCCTTCGACCGGTCCGCGCTCGGAGCAGCTGCGGCCGCGACTCGACCATCGGTCGCGCAGGCCATCGTCGATCGACCGTCCGGCCTCGCGGATCGCGCGTTCGAGCGTCGGCTGATCATCGCCCGACGCCGGATCGAGGCCGCGGCTCGGGCGATCGGTCGTCCGCTGGCGGACCTGTCGATCCCATCCGCCTCGTGCCGGACCGTGGTCTACAAGGGCCTCGTTGCTGGCGCCCGCTTGGCTGAGCTGTATCCCGACCTGCGGGCGCCGGTCGACGTCGCCTACGCGGTCTTCCACCAGCGGTACGCGACCAATACGACACCGGCCTGGCGACTCGCCCAGCCGTTCCGGGCGATCGCCCACAACGGCGAGATCAATACCGTGCGCAGTAATCGGGTGCAGGTCGAAGGACGGGCCGCCGACCTCGCGCCACGCTCGCTCGCGGCCGACCTGCTCGACGCCGGCCCATTGCTTTCGCCGGACGGCTCCGATTCCCTGTCGCTCGACGAGGGCCTCGAGCTGCTGACGACGACCGGCTGGGACCTCGGCGTGGCGCTGCTGGTGGCCATCCCGGAGGCGGTCGGGCTGCGTCGCGCGCCGCACCCGCACGTGGCCGCCCTGCAGAGGCGGATCGCGGGGCTGCTCGCGCCCTGGGATGGGCCGGCGGCCATCGTCTTCTCGGATGGGTACCGGGTCGGGGCGCTGGTCGACCGCAACGGTCTCCGACCGGCGGCCTTCGCCATCAACCGCGACCGGCTCGTCGCGGTGGCCTCGGAGGCGGGCGCGGTCCCATTCGCGGCGGCCGATACGGTTCGTCGCGGACGGCTCGGACCAGGCGAGCTCCTACTGGTCGAGCCGGCCCGGCGGGCGATCCTCGAGGACGCCGACGCGAAGGCCCGAGTGCTGCGCGCCCTACCGATCCACGACGAACCGCGGGCGCCGCATGAGGATTCCCTCTCGTCGCCGGTCGCGGCGTTGACCGGCCGGCCGAAACTCGATCATCGACTCCGACACCTCGCGGGCCTCGATGCCGAGCGCGCCCGGCTCGACATCCGGACGATGGCGCTCGATGGGCACGAGCCCCTCTGGAGCATGGGCGACGACACGCCGACTGCCGGCCGCGGCCGGCTCGACCGGCCGGTCGCCGACCACCTGCGCCAGGCCTTCGCCCAGGTCACGAACCCGGCCATCGATCCGGAGCGGGAGCGGGTCGTCATGGACCTGCGGGTCGAGCTCGGCCGTCGACCGGCACTCCTTGGCGGGCCACCGCGCCGGCCGCCGCGGACCTTGCGCCTCGACCGGCCGATGGTCGCGGATCTGTCGGGCCTGCGGGCGACGCTCGCGGAGAGGGGGCAGCGCTCGATCGATCTGGACGCGACGTTCCCGGCAACCGCGGGACCATCCGGGCTGGTGGTTGCCCTCGAGCGGCTCGCGGCAGACGCCCTGTCGGCCGCGCGGCGCGGGATCGAGGTGGTGGTGATCTGCGACGAGGCCCTCTCACTCGAGCGCCCGCCGATCCCCTCGATCCTCGCAGTCGGAGCCGTGCACACCGCCTTGACCCGCGCGGGTCTCCGGGGCCGCACCGACATCGTGGCCGACGCGGCCGACGTCCTCGACGTCCATGCCATGGCGATGGCGTTGGCTGTCGGAGCGACGGCGGTCCACCCGCGCCTGGCCATCGAACTCGCGGCAGAGCTGGCCGGGTCGCGCGGCGCGGAGTCGATCAGCGCCCTCGACGCCATCGGCAACTTGGTGGACGCCTTCTCGGCGGGCCTGCGCAAGACGCTGGCCCGGATGGGAATCAGCGCCGCGAACAGCTACATCGGCGGCGCGCTCATCGACACGATCGATCTGGCGCCCGAGGTGGTCGACCGTTGCTTCCCGGCCGCGGCGGCGTGGCCCGGTCGGACGTCGCTCGCCGACATCGGGGCGCGCGTGCTTCGCCGGGCGGCGGCGGCCAGGGCATTGCCGGATTCGCTGCCTGATCGCGAGTCGCGGCTGCCCGACCCGGGTTTCGCCCGGTTCCGCGCGGACGGCGAGGCGCATGCCTTCTCGCCGCGGGTCGCCGGCGAGATCCAGGCCCTGTCGGGAGCGACCCCGAGCGTCGGCGACGCACCGTCGCTCGACGAGGCGCTGGGCCGGTATCGATCGGCTGTGGCCCGTTCGATCGAAACGCCGGCGGTCCCTCGCGACGAGCTTCGGTTCCGCCGGTCGTCGGGCCCCGTCGCGCTGCACGAGGTCGAGGACGCGCGCTCGATCGCGCGTCGGTTTGTCGTGTCGGCCATGAGCGTCGGAGCGCTGTCGCCGGAGGCCCATCAGGCGCTGACGATCGGCATCCAGCGGGCGGGCGGCGCGGCCAACACCGGCGAGGGTGGCGAGGACCCGGCCTGGTATGTCGTCGGCGTGGATGGCCGCCGTCGCGACGCCCGGATCAAGCAGGTCGCCTCGGCGCGCTTCGGGATCACCGCAACGTACCTTGCCCGGGCGGACCAGCTCGAGATCAAGATCGCCCAGGGCTCCAAGCCCGGCGAAGGCGGCCAGCTTCCCGGTCGCAAGGCCACGGCGTACATCGCGGCGCTTCGGCGCGGCCAGGCCGGCCAGAGCTATATCAGCCCGCCGCCGCACCACGACATCTACTCCATCGAGGACCTTGCCCAGCTCATCGCGGACCTGCGGGCCATCAATCCTGGGGCGCGGATCGGGGTGAAGCTCGTCGCGTCGCGGGGGGTCGGCACGATCGCCGCGGGCGTGGCCAAAGCCGGCGCCTCCTACATCCACCTCTCCGGCCACGCCGGCGGGACCGGGGCGTCGCCGCTGTCGTCGATCAAGCACGTCGGTGCCCCGTGGGAGTTCGGGCTGGCCGAGGTCCACCAGGTCCTGCTGCACGCAGGTCTGCGGGATCGGGTGGCGCTTCGCACGGACGGCGGCTTGCAGACCGGCCGGGACCTGCTGGTCGCAGCCGCGCTCGGCGCGGAGGAATTCGCGTTCGGCACCTCGGCCCTGGTAGCGATCGGCTGCGACATGGCTCGCCAATGCCATCTCGACACGTGTCCGACCGGGATCGCGACCCAGCGTGAGGACCTGCGGGTCAAGTTCCGCGGCACCCCAGAGATGGTCGAAGTGTTCTTCTTGGCCATCGCCGAGGACCTGCGGCGCGAGCTGGCCGTCGTCGGCGCAAGGACGGTCGGCGAGGTCATCGGGGAGAGCCGACGGCTGCTCCGGCCGACAGCCGGCGCCCGGTGCGAGCTCGGAGCCATCGTCGGTGCAGCGACCTGGCCGGCGGACCCCGCCCGCCGTGCGGATCCGTCGTGGCCGGCGAGGATCACTCGTCACGCTCCCGCATCACCGCTGGAGACGCGGATCGCGGCCGCTTTCCGGGACCAGGGTCCGGTCACGGCGACCGGGCTACGCATGTCGACCGCGGACCGCTCGTTCGGGGCGGGTCTCGCTGGCGCGCTGGAGCGTGGCGAGCAGCACGGCCCGATCCGACTGGAGCTCCGAGGCGTGGCCGGTCAGTCCTTCGGGGCATTCCTGTCGGACGGCGTGGACCTCACGCTCGTCGGCCAAACCAACGACTATGTCGGCAAGGGCCTGTCCGGAGGGCGCGTCGTGGTCCGGCCGGAGCCCGAGTTGCCGGCCGCCGCGGCCACGCAGGCGATCGCCGGGAACACGGTCCTCTATGGAGCGACGGGTGGCCGGCTCCATCTCGTCGGTCGAGCGGGGATGCGCTTCGCAGTACGCAACAGCGGCGCCGAGGCCGTGGTCGAAGGTATCGGCGCGCACGGCTGCGAGTACATGACCGGCGGCGTCGTCGCGGTGCTCGGGCCGATCGGCGCGAACTTCGGTGCCGGCATGACCGGCGGCCGCGCCTACCTGTACGACCCCGCCGGGCGACACGTGGCGGCGCTCCACACCGACAGCGTCGTCGCGACGCGCCTCTCCGAGGTCCTTCGGTCCAGGATCGATGGCCCCGATCGGTACGACGAGTGGTTCGGGCTCCTCCGAGACCATGCCACGGTGGGGTCGTCGCTTGCCGCGCGGCTCGCGGTATCGCAGCGGTTGGCTGCCGAGACCTGGCTGGTCGAACCTGTGACGCGCCACGACACCCCGGCCGCGCCGACGGCCTCCGAGCCTGCGTCCAGCGAGATCGCGATCCCGGTCGGGTCGTGATGGCCGGGTCTAACGCGACGGTCGAAACGCCCGGCGACCCCCGTCGTGGGAGATCGCCGGGCCGCCGGACTTGACGACGTGATCAGGCTCCGGGTTCGCCGATGACCCGCGCCGGCGCGGCCGTAGCGGACGCCCGCGCAGGCTGCTCGTCCCCGATGGGCACCTCACGCAGCAGCATGACCGCCACGGCCGCCAGCAGCGACGCGCCGATCCCGAGGTAGAACGTGCTCGCGGTCGCGAGCGAGAACGCCTCGTGGATCGCCTGGACGATGGTCGGGATGAATGGCTCGACCTGCGCCCTGAACGCCGCTGGCACCTGGGCCAGGATGGCTGCCCCGAGATCTCCGACACCGGCCACGGCGTCGAGCCGTAGCCCGCCGCCCGCCATCGCGCCCGCGAGTTGGGGCGGGAGATCGGCGGCGGCGAGACGGCGAGGTGCCTCGGCCAGGAGCGTGCTCCCGAAGATCGTCCCGGTGATCGACAGGCCGACCGTGCCGCCCACCTGCTGGAAGAACGTCAGATTGCTGGTCGCGGTGCCGAGCTGGTCGACCCGGACGCTGTTCTGGACGATCAGGGTGAAGACGGCGAACGTCGGGCCGACGCCCAGGCCCGCGACGAACATCCAGGCCCACAGCAGTGGGATGGGGGTGTCGGCACGAAGGTTCGTCAGCAGCAACAGGCCCGCCGCCATCATCAGCAGCGCGCCGACCGCGAGGAGCTTGTAGCGGCCGGTCCGGCTGACGATCTGGCCGGACGCCGTGGCACTGATGATCAGCCCGCCGAGGAGCGGCAGGATCTGGTAGCCGGACTCCGTGGCCGACGAACCGTTCACGACCTGGAACCACCGCGGCAGGAAGACGACCGCGGCAAGGAACCCGAACGAGGCGAGGAACACCGCGATCACGGAGATCGTGAAGGTCCGCTCCCGGAACAGCGACAGCGGCACGATCGGTTCGCGGCCCCGGGCCTCGACCACCAGGAACGCGAGCAGGATGGCCGCGCCGACCACGATCAGGCCGCCGACCGACGGATCGGTCCAATCGGCCGACTGCTTGTTGGTCAGCCCGACGAGGATCGGCACGAGCGCCGCTGTGAAGAGGCCAGCACCCAGATAGTCGATGGTCGGTCGGTCCGATCCAAGATGATAGGACGGCAGGCTGCGCCACACCACGGCGAACACGACGGCGCCGATCGGCAGGTTGAAGAAGAAGACGAACGGCCAGCCGACGTTGTCCGTGAGGAGCCCGCCGATGGCTGGGCCGATCAGCACCGACAGCCCGAAGACCGCCCCGAACAATCCCTGGTATCGCCCGCGCTCCGACGGCGAGAACAGATCGCCGATCACGGCCAGCGCGATCGGGAAGAGCGCGCCGGCGCCGAGGCCCTGGATGCCCCGCGCGCCGACCAGCTGCCACATCTCCTGCGACAGGCCGGAGATCAGGGAGCCGACCATGAAGACCGCGATCCCGAACAGGAAGACCGGCCGCCGACCGAACAGATCGGACAGCTTGCCGTAGAGCGGCCCGCTGATCGTCGAGGTGAGCAGATAGGCGGTGAATGCCCAGGTATAGAGGTCGTTCCCGCCGAGGTCCGTGATGATGCGTGGGAGGGCCGTCCCGACGACCGTCTGGTCGAGCGCAGCGAGGAAGATCCCGATCATCACCGCACCGAGGATCCGCATCCGCACCGGATGCGGCAACTCGATGGGTGGCCGGTCGGCGAAGGCCGGGGCCGGATCGGTCGAGTGGGTCACGAGGTACCTCCATCGGTCCGTTTGGTCATCAGGTGCACCGTAGCAGCGAAATAGGAAGGATCCGTTCCTAATGGCGGTGTATCGTCGGCATCACCGTGGATCCATCAGCCCGTCTCCTCAGGCTGCTCTCGCTCCTCCAGACGCCGCGGGACTGGACCGGCACGGAGTTGGCCGTCCGCCTGGACGTCAGCACGAGGACCGTCCGCAACGACGTCGAGCGGCTGCGCAGCCTGGGCTATCCCGTGCACGCGTCGCGCGGCGCGATCGGTGGCTATCGACTCGAGGCGGGCGCGACCCTGCCACCGTTGCTCCTCGATGACGACGAAGCGATCGCGGTGGCAGTCGGGCTCGGCACGGCGGCGAGCGGGGCCGTCGACGGCATCGAGGAGACCTCGCTGCGCGCGCTTGCCAAGCTTCAGCAGGTCATGCCGGCGCGGCTACGCCGGAAGGTCGATGCCCTGCGGACATTCACGGTCCTCGTCCCGCGCGACGAGCGAGAGCCCACCATCGACTCCGAGGTGCTGACCCTGATCGCGGCGGCCTGTCGCGATCACGTCATCCTCCGGTTCGCCTACCAGGATCGCGAGCATGCGGCCTCGCGGCGTGCGGTCGAGCCCTACCGCCTGGTGAACTGGGGTCGGCGCTGGTACCTGGTCGCGTGGGATATCGACCGGCGGGATTGGCGGACGTTCCGCGTCGACCGGCTCGAGCCGCGGCTTCCGCTCGGGCAGCGGTTCACGCCACGACCGCTACCCGACGAGGACGTCGCCGCCTACGTCGCGGGGAACGTGGCGGCCTCGAGGTGGCGTATCCAGGCTCGCGTCATCGTCCAAGCGTCGGCCGATGAGATCTCCGAGCGTATCGGTCGCTGGGTCGGCGCCGTCGAGCCCATCGACGATGGCACGTGCCTCGTGGAACTTGGCGCTGACCGCGTCGAGACGCTGGCCGTCTACCTGGGCATGCTCGGCGCCGACTTCACGGTCGACGCCGGATCCGAACTGGCCGGCGCCGTGGCGGCGCTCATGGACCGATACCGGGCGGCGATCAGCCCCGGGCGGCGGCGAGCGCGCGCCCAGCCTGGGCCAGGTGGAACCGGTCGTGCCCGGCCTGTAGGCGGGTGATCAGCTCGTAGCTCTCCGGTCCCCGCTCGAGGTGGACGCCGACGCGCTCGCGGTCCGCCGGCGGGCGGGACACCCACAAACGGAGATTTGCGTCGCGCAGCGCGGCGAACACGGCGATGAGGTCCGTCGGGTCGGCGTCGCCATGGCGCAGAGCGTCGACCCAGCGATCCTGGTCGTAGCCGACGATGTCGGGCGCCTCCTCGGCAAGGATCCAGCGGACTCGGGCACTCGTGATGATCTCTGAGTCGACCAGGTGGCCCAGGCACTGGATCACCGACCATTCGGTCGGCTCCGGCCGGGTCCGCAGGTGCGGGCCGGCCTCCGAAACCAGCGCTCGCATCTTCGCGACGGTGGCAGCCTGGACGGTCGCCGGGTCGTCGTCGCCTAGCCAGGACAGGATCTCGCGCCGATACGCGTCGGGAGTCGCGACGGGGTCGATCGGGGCGTCGGTCACGGCGTCATGGTGCCGCATCGGGTCCGCCTTGGACAGGTCGGATCTGTCTCTCGACCTCGGACCCGCCTCGGATCGCGATACCGAGCTGCAACCGAGTCGGTGCCGTCGCGCTGCCGATGGATCCGGGGTTGCGCGGCACGATATCGCCACGATGGGGGAGGCCGCTCCTCGGGCGGAGACGAGCGGCGTACGACCGACAAGGGACGAGGTGACCGAGATGCTGCATCGACCGGATCATGAGCTCGAGCATCCGCTCGCCGTACGTGACGGCGCACGTGCGCCCGTCACCTGTGCCGCATGTGGCTGTCGGCTGAGCCAGACGGGCGACGCCTGGTTCCACTTCAACCCGATCGGCGGACGCGATGCACGCGGCTGCCGGGTCAGCTGCGCGGACGCCGCCCACGACGAGACGGGTCAGGCGGTCTCGCTCGCCGTCTGACCGGACGATCGCCCGCGCGCCGAGTCAGGCTGAGCGCGGCGCGGTCAGGGATCACTCCGCGGCGCCGCCGTCCACGACCACCCGATAACCGACGCCGCGCACGGCGACCAGGTCGGGACCGCCCGCCTCGTCGACCTTCGCCCGTAGTCGAGCCAGGTGCGGCTTCAACCAGAGCAGATCGGGATCCGTTTCGGCCGGCCAGCCGGCCCGCGCGAGCTGCAGGTGCGGAACGATGTCCCCGCGGGCTCGTACCAGTGCCTCGAGCAAGCGGAACTCCGTCGGGGTCAGCGCCAAGGACCGATCGCCGACCCGTGCCTCGTGCCGACCCGGCTCGAGGACCAGCAGCCCCGCCTCCAGCGGGCCGGCTGGCGCACCCGATCCGACACCGCCCCGATCCACCCGACGCATGACCGCGGCGATCCGAGCCAGGAGCTCGGCCTTGCCGAACGGCTTCACCAGGTAATCGTCGGCCCCGATGCGAAGCGCGCGAACCTTCGCCGCCTCGCCGCTCTCGCCCGACACGACGAGGATCGGCGCGGGGCCGATCGCCCGCATCTGGCCGGCGACCGAGAACCCATCTGGCCCCGGCATCGCCAGGTCCAGCAGCACGAGGTCAGGGTGCTCGTCGCGGAACCGCTTCACGGCCGTCAGGCCGTCGTACGCCGTGATCACCTGGTGCCCTTCGGTCCCGACGAGGGCGGTGATCGCCCCGACCATCGCCGGGTCGTCATCGACGACGAGGATCCGGAGGGGGCGGCTGGACATGGCGAACATGCTCCTCCTGATGACCTTGCTACACCGCGACCGCGGCCGGGATGGCGACCACGAACCGGGCCCCGTGCGGGCGCGCGGGCTCGCACCACAAGTGCGCCCCCATCGATTCGCCAAGGCGCTTGGCCGCGTACAGCCCGATGCCGGAGCCACGAGCGGTGTGCGTCTCGCGCCTGGCGTATGGCTCGAAGATGCGTTCGCGCCACTCCTCGGGGATGCCCGGGCCCTCGTCGGTGACGCCCAGATGGACGAATCCCTCGACGAGCTGCCAGTCGACGTGGATGGTCGTTTCCGAGGGTGCGTACTTGACCGCGTTCTCGACGAGGTGCTCGACGATCTGGCGGAGTCGCGATGGGTCGGCCAGGCCGTGCAACCGCGAGGCGCCGCCGGACACCACCCGATGCCTCCCGAGCAGGGGCGTGAGCGACCCGATCACCTCCGCGACGAGGGCGCCGACATCGACCGGCTCGACGGCCGCGGCATCCTCGGGCACGACCCGGACCGACGCCAGGATCGAGTCGACCAGCCGGTCGAGGCGTTCGATCTGCTCGAGCGCGGCATCGTGCCAAGCCGCCCGGGTGCGCCGCCGGTCCAGGTCTCGCGAGGTCCGGCCCTCCAGGGCGGGCTCCTCAGCGAGCAGGTCGGCGTACGCGCGCACGACCGCGAGCGGTGTGCGCAGCTCGTGGGTGACCAGCGCGATCAGTTCGTTCCGGGCCTCATCGATCGCTTTGAGCGACTCCACCCGGGCCTCCGCCTCGGATTGCTGTCGACCCTTCTCGACGATGCCCGCGAGCAGGTCCGCCACCGCGGACAGCTGAGCGACATCGGACGGGCTGAACACCCGCGGACGCTCGGTCTGGACGTTCAGTACCCCGACCGTCTGGTCGTGCCAGGTCAACGGGACGCTCAGCATCGACGTCACGAATCGGCGCTGGTCGATGCCCCGCACCCACAGGAAACGCGGGTCGTCCTTCACGTCGGGGATGACGAGAGGCTGCTGCTGGGCCGCTACCGATCCGGTGACGCCCTCGCCGAACGGGACCCGGGCCCGACCGATCTGGAAGCGGTCGAGGCCGTTCGTCGCCGCGAGGGTCAGGTACGCTCCGTCGCGGTCGACCAGGTAGAGCGAGGAGACATCGGCATGGAGCGCGTCCCGCGTCCCGTCGACGACGGTCTCGAGGAGCTCGTCCCATGTGCGTGCGGTGGTGGCCAGGCGGGCGACGTCATGGATGAACCGGAGCTGATCGAGCTGGCCGACGTCGTCGCCAGTCCCGCCGGATCTCGCCGACCTGTCCGACCCCGTCACCGTCGGAGCGGTGGCCGCGGATCCCCTGGCACCGGTCCGAAGGGCCGTCCGTCGCTGCGTCACGCCCATCACGATACAAGGGTAGGAACGGTCGGCCCGGGCAACGGTTGCGACCCGGTCGCCGGTCGGTTGCGATACCGACGGGGTCGGCCGTCCCGATGAACCGGTCGCGACCTCCAGCCGGGGCGCGATCGGCGGCCCATGCCGCCCACGCCGCCGAGCCGGCGAGCATCGGTTCGGCGAACGCGCGCGACCCACTCGCGCTCGAAGTGCGCCTCCTCGGAGCCCTCCTCGGCCAGGTCATCACGGAGCAGGCGGGCGAGCCGATCTTCGACCTGGTCGAGCGACTGCGTCGTGCCGCGATCGCCTTCCGCAAGGATGACGACCCGGTCGTTCGCGCTCGACTCGAGGCGGAGCTCGACGCCCTCGAGCTGGGTGACGCCGAGGCCGTGATCACCGCGTTCTCGCTCTATTTCCAGCTGGTCAACCTGGCCGAGGCCCGGGCACGCGTTCGCGCGCTCCGCCGCCGGGAGCGTGCCGCCCGAGACGGCTTGCTTGACGACTCCGTCGCCGAGGCGGTCGCGCGGCTTCGTCGCGCGGGTCGCAGCGAGGCGGACCTCGACGCGGCCGTCGGGCGGATGCGCATCACGCCCGTCCTGACCGCCCATCCGACCGAGGCGCGGCGTCGCACCGCCCTCGTCGCGCTGCGTCGCTGCGCGGTGCTGTTGGAGCGGCTCGACGACCCACGACTGACCCCGTCCGAGGATCGAGAGATCCGTCGCCGCCTGCGCGAGGAGATCACGCTCCTGTGGCGGACATCCGACCTCCGCGCGGTCGCGCCCGAGCCGCTCGACGAGGTGCGCACGGCGATGGCCGTCTTCGATGCCACCCTGTTCACGATCGTGCCGCGGCTCTATCGGTCGGTCGACGCCGCCCTCGCCACCGACACCGGGACCCGCCCACCGCGTGTCCCAGCGTTCCTCCGCTACGGCTCGTGGGTCGGCGGCGATCGGGATGGCAACCCGTCGGTGACGGCCGAGCTGACAGAGCGGACGCTGCGCATCCAGGCCGATCACGTCCTGCACGGCTACGAGGCGGTCGCCGCACGACTCATGCAGACCATCTCGGCGGCGGCCGGGCACGATCGCATGGCGCGGCCGCTGGCGTCGAGGCTGGCGCGCGACGCCGAGGAGCTCCCCGAGATCGACCGGCAGCTCCGGCGACGGTTCCCGGACGAGCCCTACCGCCAGCGGTTCGGGTTCATCGCGGAGCGACTGCGTCGAACCCGTGCGGCCCTGACGGGCGAAGCCGGCGCGCGGACCGGCCACTACCGTGATGCCGAGGCGTTCGACCTCGAGCTGCGCGAGATCCAGGACGCCCTCGCCGACGACGGTTTGGGCCGGATCGCGTGGGGCGAGATCGCCGAGCTGCGCTGGCAGGTCGCCACGTTCGGGTTCCACCTGGCGTCGCTCGAGATCCGCCAACACAGTGCCGTGCACCGCGCCGCGCTCGCCGCCGCGGACGGCTCGACCGAGGTCGCGCCGGGCGTCACGGCCGATGAGGTGCTGGCCACGTTCCGGTCGATCGGTGCGGCCCAGGAGCGGTTCGGCGAGGAGGCCACGCATCGGGTCGTCGTGTCGTTCACGGCCACACCTCAGGACGTCCTCGACGTCCTGGCCCTCGCCGAGGCATCCGGGACGCGCGCGGCGATCGACGTCGTCCCGTTGTTCGAATCCTCCGAGGCCCTGCTCTCCGCTGGGCCGCTTCTCGACGCGGTCCTCGCCGACCCCAGGTATCGAGCGCACCTCGCCGCGCGGGGCGACCGGCAGGAGGTGATGCTCGGCTACTCCGACTCGAACAAGGAGTCGGGATTCCTCGCGGCCGCGTGGATGCTCCACCAGGCGCAGGCGGACCTGGTCCGGGTCGCGCGGGCACGGGCCGTCGAGCTGACGCTCTTCCACGGACGCGGCGGGGCGATCGGTCGCGGCGGTGGGCCGGCCAACCGGGCGATCCTCGGCGGCGCACCGGGCTCGATCGATGGCCGCCTGAAGCTGACCGAACAGGGGGAGGTCATCGCGGCGAACTACAGCGACCCGGCCATCGCACGCCGCCACCTCGAGCAATTGACCGGCGCGGTCCTGATCGCCTCGACGCCCGAGCACGATGCCGCCGCGACGCGGGCTGTCGCGGCCGGTGGCCCGCTCATGGCCGAGTTGGCCGAGCACGCCCGGATCGCCTATCGGTCCCTTGTCCACGACGATCCGGGCTTCGCCGCATTCTTCCGCGACATCACCCCGATCGCGGAGCTCTCCGACATGCGCCTCGGGTCGCGACCGGCGGCCCGGCGACGGGCTGGAGCTCCGACGGCAGAGGCCCCACCGATCGACGCGCTGCGCGCCATCCCGTGGACCTTCGCCTGGTCCCAATCCCGGATCAACCTGCCGGGCTGGTACGGGCTCGGTTCGGCGTTGGAGGCGTACCACAGCACCCACGGGGAGACGGGTCTGCGCGAGATCGGCCGCCTGTACCGATCGTGGCCGTTCCTCGCCTCGGTGATCGACAACGCTGAGATGATCCTGGCCAAGGCCGACATGGGCATCGGCCGCCGCTATGCCTCGCTCGCCGAGGGGTCACAGGCCGAGGGCCGCTGGTCGACCATCGAAGCCGAGTTCCACCGGACGGTGCGCTGGTTGCTGCGGATCACCGGCCGCGAGCGGCTGCTCGACGGAGCGCCCGTCCTGCAGCGCTCGATCGCACTGCGCAACCCGTACGTCGACGCGTTGTCGGAGGTCCAGGTCCGTCTCCTTCGCCGGCTCCGGGCGCTCGACCAGGAGGACCCGGCCCGGGCGATGCATCTCCGGTTGGTGCAGCTCTCCGTCAACGGGATCGCGGCCGGGTTGCAGAACACGGGCTAAGCCCGCCCTGCGTCGACGTTCCTAGCGCATCGCGAGCCCACGCCGGCGAAGCGCGGCGACGAGCCGATCGATGTCGCCATCGTCGTTGTAGCGCTGGGTCGACACGCGGAGGAGGACACGGCGCGGGTCGGCCGTGGGCTGAGCACGGGCGCCGCGGACCGGCCAGCCCACGACCGGGATCTCGATGCCTGCCTCGTCGAGCAACCAGCGGTGCAGTGCGGCCGCTTCGTCGTCCGTCGTGAGCCTGGGCAGGATGACGGAGCCCATGGAGCCCAGCATGGCGGTGGGCGCCGGAGCGTTCGCCGGTGTAGCCGCCCCATCGCTCATCAGGTCGACGAGCCGGTCGCGCGCCGCGACGGCCGCCGCGTGGTTGGCCGCCATCACGGCGGGCCAGCCGCCGGGATCCAGCCGTGCGACCCAGTCGATCGCCGCGGGCAGCGACAACGCCGGCGTGGGATCGAACGTGCCCATCCAGTCGAATTCGAGCAGGTAGCGCGACCGGTCGGTCCGCGGATCGTTGCGGCCGTGCGAGGTGATCGGTGGGCGAAGGCCGTGGCGTCGGTCGTGGCGGGCCCACAGGAAGGCCGAACCCTTCGGCCCGCACAGCCACTTGTGGCCGTTGCCGGTGTAGTAGGCGGCGCCGAGTCGATCGATCTCGACGGGCACCATCCCGGGGGCATGGGCACCGTCGACGAGCGTATCGATCGAGCGCGCGGCGAGCTCGGCCACGATCCGCTCGATGGGCAGGACGAGCGCTGTCGGGCTGGTCACGTGGCTGATCACCGCCAGTCGCGTCCGGGCGGTCACCGCGCCGAGGATCGCGTCGACCGCCTCGCTGGGATCTGCGATCGGGAACGGGATCGGTGCCACGACCATCTGCGCGCCATCGCGCTCGGCCGCGGCCCTGACCGTGGTGAGGATCGCGTTGTACTCGTGGTCGTCGGTCAGGATCTCGTCGCCGGGGGCGAACCGAATCGAGCCGAGGACGGCATTCACGCCCGTCGTGGCATTCGGCACGAAGGCGATGCCCGCGGGGTCAGCCCCGAGGAAGGCGCCGAGATCCGCGCGCGCGGCATCGAGGTGACCGGCGAGTTCGTCGTCCAGGAAGCGCACGGGTTCGCGTTCGAGTCGATCGGTCCACCCACGCTGGACGGCCAGGATATCGACCGGACAAGCGCCGAACGAGCCATGGTTCAGGAAGGTGACGCTCGGGTCGAGCTGCCAGCCGAGACCCGGGCGCACTACGGGCTGCCGCCAGGGAGCTCCGGCGGATCGGGCGGCGTGACGTCCTTGATCGGCCGCGGCGGCTCGCGCCGCCGGAGGAGCCGGGCGATGGTCTCCGGTGGGGCGAGGAACGGCGCGAGGAAGGCGAGCAGGACCACCGGCACCAGCACCCGGGTCCCGAATGGGCGGACGGCGACGAGCATCGCCAGCGCCCACACGACCACGGCGTAGAAGCCGATCGTGGACGGATCGAGGCCCGCGCTGCGCAGCCGTCGCGCCGGCGCCAGCATGAGCAGCCCGAGGACGAGGGCCAGGGCGAGCAGCCACGGGGCCGGCATCAGGGTCGGGCCGCCTAGCGGCTCATCGATCGATAGCGGCGAACCCCGAGCGGTCCGAAGACCGCGATGATCACCACGACCCAGGCGATGGTCACGAGCACCGGGTTCTGCGACGGGAAGCTGTCGGTGGCGTACGGGTTGGGGTTGCCCCACAGCTGGCGCAGGGCGCCGGTCAGGGTGCTGGTGGGGTTCCATTCCGCGACCGGTTGCAGCCACGACGGCAGGGTCTGCGGCGGCACGAACACGTTCGACACGAAGGTGATCGGAAAGAGCACCGTGAAGACGACCTGTTGGGCGACCTCGACCGTCGGCACGTTGAGGCCGAGCCAGATGCCGAGCCACGACATCGCGAACGCGAACAGCAACAGCAGCGCGACCCCGGCGACCAGCGACTCGATGCCGTTGCGGATGGTCCAGCCGACCGCCAGGCCGGACACCATGAGCACGATCAGGATGCCGCCGTTGTAGACGACGTCCGAGAGCGAACGACCCGACAGGACCGCGGAGCGGGCCATCGGCAGGGACCGGAACCGGTCGATGATGCCCTTGTTCACGTCATCGGTGATGCCGATCGCGGTGGTCGCGGCGGCGAACACGATCGTCTGGGCGAAGATGCCCGGCATCAGGAACTCCCGATACGACCCGCCGCCGGGCAACGGGATCGCGCCGCCGAACACGAACGCGAAGAGCAGCACGAACATGATCGACTGGAGGATCGCGAAGATCGCGAGCTCCGGGATCCGCGGGATCCGCTTCAGGTTGCGCCACATGACGATGAGGCCGTCACGTGCCGCAGCGCCGAACCCGGTGGCCGGGGCAACGGGTCGGGCTCGAGGGGTGGCGCTCACGCCGCGACCTCCGCGGCACCATCGGCCGGGGCGCGACCAGTCAGGCTGAGGAACACGTCATCGAGGGTGGGGCGGCGCAGGGCGATATCGTCGATGGCGATCCCGGCGTCGTCGAGATCGCGCACCACCTGGACGAGCATCCCAGGGCCCCCGGTGGCGGGAACGGTCACCTTGCGGGTGTGGTCGTCGACGGTGCAATCACCCAGCGCATCACGACTGAGGATCTCGATGGCCTGCGGGATGGCCGCCCGGTCGTGGACGACGACCTCGATCCGCTCGCCGCCGACCGACGACTTGAGCTCGTCGGCCGTACCGCGGGCGATGATCCGGCCGTGGTCGACGACCGCGATCGTGTCCGCCAGCTCATCGGCCTCTTCGAGGTACTGGGTGGTCAGCAGCAGGGTCGTGCCCTCGCGGACGAGCGACCGGATGACCTCCCACATCCCGAGCCGGCTCCGCGGATCGAGCCCAGTCGTCGGTTCGTCGAGGAACAGCAGGTGCGGCTGACCGATGAGTGCGCTCCCGAGATCGAGTCGGCGGCGCATGCCGCCCGAGTAGGTCTTGACCGGTCGGTCCGCCGCGTCACTCAGGTCGAACTGGTCGAGCAGGTCGGCAGCGCGGGTCCGTGACTCCGCGCTCCCGAGTCGATACAGGCGCCCGAACATCCACAGGTTCTCGCGGCCGGTCAGGTTCTCGTCGACCGCGGCGTACTGGCCCGACAGCCCGATGATCGTCCGGATCGCCTGGGCGTCGCGGACGACGTCGAGACCGGCGATCGTCGCGTGACCCGCGTCGGGTCGGAGGAGGGTCGCCAGGATCCGCACGGTCGTGGTCTTACCGGCGCCATTGGGCCCGAGGAGGCCGAGGACCGTGCCCTCGGCCACGGCCAGATCGAGGCCGTCCAGCGCCCGGACCTCGCTCTTGCGGCTCCGGTAGATCTTGACCAGGCCCTCGGCCGTGATGACATCCATGCGGCGGCGTACCTGCTGCTTCGTCGGGGAAGGGGAGTATAGGGCCCGCCCAGCGGTCTGGACCGCTTCTTGGCCGTTGGCGCAACCTGGGCGCTCGACCCGGCCCGCGACCGCTACGCTGCGCGTCCGATGATCGACCGCGTTCGTGCCTGGCTGGCCCGCTGGGGCCCCATCCTCCCGCTCCTCTTCGCCGAGTTCGTGCTGTGGCTCGGCATCGGCGCGCTGCTCCCGGTGCTGCCGATCTACTTCGAAGAGCGCGGGATCAGCCCGGCGATGCTCGGCATCGTGATCGCGGCGTTTCCGGCGGCCAAGCTCGTCAGCGAGCCGCTGTTCGGGTGGGTGGCCGACCGGGTGCCTCGCGTGCCGCTGCTGGTGATCGGGCTGCTGGTCTTCGGGATCATCGGGGCGCTGCCGCTCTGGCTGACGGACCCGCTCTGGTTCCTCGTGCTGCGCGCCGGGACGGGTCTGGGGGCGGCCATCTACGACCCGGCCGCGCGTGGCTTCCTGACCGACGCGACCCCATCGGATCGTCAGGGCGAGGCGTTCGGGCTGTACGGAGCCGCGCAGATGGGCGGTCTGCTGGTCGGCCCGGCCATCGGGGCGATCGGCGCGGCCTGGTTCGGTGGCATCGCGTTCGTGTTCATCTTCTTCGCCGTCACCTCGGTGCTGGCGGCGGTCGCCATCGCGCTGCGCATCCGCGAGGGCCCCCGGCGCGGGTCGTCACCGACCGTCCGGCCCGAGGCCGATGGACCGGTGCCCGCGAACCTCGAACGACGGGATCGGGCGGTCCTCCGGCTCGCGAACCGCGGCCTGATCGCCGCGATCGTGCTGAATGCCGGCAGCTCCTTCGGCGCCGGCACCTACGAGGTCGTCTGGAGCCTCTTCCTGAAAGGTCTCGGCGCCGATCTGCCGCTCATCGGACTGACCTTCGCCATGTTCGGCCTGCCGGTCCTGCTGCTGTCGCCGGTCGCCGGTCGGCTCGTCGACCAGCGGGGTCCCCTGCCGTTCCTGGTGCTCGGTTCGATCCTCCCAGCGATCACCGGCATCCTCTATACGTTCATGACCGACCCGATCGTGGCGGTGCCGCTGATCCTGGTCGAGGCGACCGGCTTCGCCCTGCTGTCACCGGCCCTTTATGCAGTCGTCGCCGCGAACTCACCCCCTTCCCGAACGTCGACGGCCCAGGGTTGGTACGGCGCCGCCGGCACGTTCGGCTTCATCGTGGCCTCCCTCGCAACGGGATTCCTGATGGAGCGGAGCATCCTGTACCCGTTCTACGCCTTCGCCGCCGGGATCACGCTTTCCTTGGTGGTCGCGCTCCTCATCGGTCGGGCCCGCATGCGAAACCTAGGTGATCCGACCTCGAGCGCGGCCCTCGCGACCGTGCCGTGACGTCCGTCGTCGTCGCTGGCGGAGCGTCGTGGAACAGGATGGTCCGGGTCGAGCGGTTCCCCGAGGCGGTGGCCGCGACCGTCCATCCCACCGGATTCCACGACGCGATCGGCAGCGCCGGAGCGGGCAAGGCCCTGAACCTGGCCCGCCTGGGAGTCGCCGTCACACTGATCGCCGGGATCGGCGACGACCTCGCGGGGAGCCGCGTGCGCGAGGGGCTCGTGGACGGCGGGGTGAGGCTGCTGGACGCCGTCGATGCTGGCGGGACCGCCGAGCACCTGAACCTCATGGATCCATCCGGTGCCCGGATCTCGCTGCTGCTGCGCAACGGGTCGGCGGACCTGGCCTTCGACGCCGATGCGGTCGCCACGGCGATGGCCGCGGCGGATGTGGTCGTGGTGGATCTCGCGCCCTGGACGCCACGCATCTTGCCGATCGCCCATGCCACGGGCCGACCGGTCTGGACCGACCTGCACGACTACGACGACGCCTCGGACTGGCATCGCGCGTTCATCGAGGCGGCCGATGTCGTGTTCGCCAGCGCCGACCGACTGGAGGATCCCGCGGCGTTCCTCGCGGCGATGGTCGAGCGTGGGAAGCGGTTTTCGGTGGTGACCCTCGGGCGCGACGGGGCCATCGCGATGGACGTCTCAGGCCGACGGTACGAGGTGCCGGCCATCTCCGGGACCATCGTGGTCGACGCGAACGGAGCGGGCGATGCGTTCTTCGCCGGGACGCTGTTCGGGATGCTGGACGGCCTGCCGCTCGAGCGGGCCCTGCGCTTCGGGTCGATCGCCGGTGGCCTGGCTGTCGGCTCGACCGAGCTCGCGTCCCCGTCGCTCAGCGCTGACCGGCTGCGTGCGATCGCCGACGCGTCGTGAGGTCGGCAGGATGCAGCCCGGCACCGGGAGGGGCCCTTGTCGAGCGCGACCTTGGACGAGCGCGTCTCGTTTGACCGATTCGAGGGGGCTCCCTAGAATAGGCGGTCGCGGGGTGGAGCAGCGGCAGCTCGTCGGGCTCATAACCCGAAGGTCAAGGGTTCGAATCCCTTCCCCGCAACCAATACGCCTTCATCCTGAACCCCGGGTCCCGACCAACCCGGGGTTCATCCTTTTCGGGACGACGGTCCCGATGGTTCCCACGAGGAGCGACGGTCGACGGAGCGCTTGTGCGCCACCATCCGGTGGGTGGGCGTCGATGCGGCCATCGCCCGTCGGGCGGCAGGGCAGGGTTGCACCTGGCGACGCAGCCACCAGGGCATCGCGACGGCCGAGCTGATCATCGCTGCGACGGTCGAGGAACTTGGCCTCGAACTCGCCACCTTGAACGTCCGCCATTTCCCGACGTTCGAGGGCCTGCAGCCTCCATACGGGACCTGAGCGAACGGGGCGCCTCTGCTGCGGCGCGACAGTCGAAACTGCCGCGCGCACAGCCTTTGCATGTAGGTCCGGGATCCGGATCCTCGGCGCGACTACGGAGCGAGGCGTTGCCAGATCGGTTGACCGCTCCCGCTCCACGGGGCGGCACGGATCTGACCCGTTTGCGGATCTCCCAGGAACTGCGCGGTCGTGCCGTCAGCGTGTCCGAGCGATCCCAGGAGCATCGAATCGTCCGGAGAGAATGTCCAGCTGGCGGTGCAATCGTCCCCCTGGGCGCCGGGTGGGCAGGCGATCTCGACGCCGGCGCTCGAGCGGTCGATCGGCACGATCGCGTCGCGGCTGTTGCTGCCGTCGGCTGTATACCACCGGGTGATGATCAATCGGGTGCTGTCGTTCGCCCAATCGAACCCGAAGTCGGCGACGTGGACCGGCTCCGTATCGACGACGACGTCCCCCGAACCGTCGACTCCGACGACATGGGTCTTGGGCGCAACGGCCTCGGGACCCTGGTTTGAGACGCCGTATGCGACGTACTTTCCATCCGGTGACCAGCTCGCGCCGTGGATGTCGAGATTCGTCGTCGACGGCGCGACGAGCGTTCGGACCGTGCCGGTCGTCGCGTTGAGGGCGTAGACCCCGCGAACAAGTTGCCCGGGGTCCTTGCCGATGAACATGATCTCGGAGCCGTCCGGGCGGTACATCGGCGGGCCGTCCCCCCCGTCAGCGCTCGACGCAAAGACCGGAAACGCCTTCGGGGCTGTCTTCCCATCACTGGGGATGACGACGATGATCGGCCCCTGGTCGCCACTCGCGAACGCCACGATCGACCGGCCGTCCGGCGAGAAGCTCCAGCTCGAGATGCCCGGCAGCGGTTCGGGCGTCACCTGGACGATCCCACTGCCATCGGCGTTTGCGACGAAGAGCAACCGTTGGGGTGTGGCGCTGCTCGTGCGTCCGAAGAGCAGGCGGGTGCCATCGCGGGAGTAGACGGGCTCCTCGTCCCGTTCAGGACCGGTGACGATGGCCCTACTGGCGCCCGTTCGCGGGTCTGCCGCGTAGATATCCCCGTCCATCGTGTACAGGATCGACCCGTTGGCGGCCCGTCCGAACGGAGGCGGTAGCCGTCGCTGCTGCGAGCCCACGAACACGGCGAGCGCCGCAGCGAGGAGCAACGCGATGAGTGCCAGGACGCCGAGCTGGCGCCAGGGCATGCGAGCGACGGTCGCCCGCTTCGACACGAGTTCCATGGGAAGCCACCTTTCGATGGAAGCCCAGGCCGGCCGCTGACGTGTACGCGCGGTCTGCCCGAGGATGTCGGTGAGGTAGTCGGGCGTCTGCGGGACGGCCAGATCCGTCAATGCCATCGGCAGCTGACGTTCGAATCGATCGATCGGCGTCATGCGAATCGCCCTTCCGGCACGCTGACGACGTCCACGGCCGCTCCACGTTCGACGGTCGCCCGAAGGAGGCCGATCGCGCGGTGAAGTCGGGACTTCGCGGTGCCCAATGGGATACCCAGACTCGCCGCAACCTCCGGCAGCGGCATGCCCAGGTAGTAGTGGAGGACGACGAGCGCGCGCCAGTCGGGCTCGAGGGCCCGCAGCGCGCGATCGAGGAGGTCACGTTCGACGACGCCTCCGCTGAAATCGGAAGCGGCAGGGCTGAGGATCGACGTCAGCTCGACTTCGACCGCGCGACGTCGGCGCCGGCGGATGAGGTCGAGGCAGGCGTTGACGAGGAGTCGATGAAGCCAGCCGTCGAACCGCTCGACGTCGCGCAACGTCGGCAGGTCGCGCCAGCACCGGACGAGGGCCTCCTGGACGGCGTCTCGCGCGAGCTCACTGTCCCGGAGGATCAGGCGGGCGGCCGCGTCCAGGCGCGCGATGCTCTCGCCGGCAAGCGTCGCGAAGGCGTCATGATCGCCTCCCTGCGCTCGCTCGATGAGGATTCGCTGGTCCACTGCCGCCTCGGATGTCGGCACGACCGGGTTGGCCGTGCTCGACATCCTATGGCGTCATCGTGGAGCGATTCGTTCCCCTGCTCAGCCGGGCAGCGCGATCCGTTGCCAGTCGAGGTCGCCGTCCGAGTCCCAGGCTACGGTCTTGAACGACCCGTCGTGGGGGTCGATCAGGAACGCTCTCCCGCTCGACCCGTCGTTCGGGAAGAGCAGGATCTTCGATGAGTCTGGTGCCCAGAGATAGTGACCGAAGCCGGGCAGGACCGGCCCGGCAGCGAGCAGTCGCCCGGTCTCATCGGCGCGCGCGATCGAGATGCCGTGGATCGGGCCGTCATTGGGGTTGTGCCAGTAGGCGACCCACTGACCATCCGGCGATGGCACCGCGTTCCCGTCCCACGCCGGGCCAAGTGGCATGAACTCGTGCGCGCCGGTGCCGTCCGCGTTCATGACCCACAGCTGACAGCAGCCGCCCGCGTCCCCGTGCTCATAGAAGATCCGCTGGCCGTCGGCCGAGTACATGGCTGCGTGGAAGGACAGACCCATCTCGCCTGGGACGTTCGGCTGGGCGAGCGTTCGGACGGGTGACCCGTCCAGGCCCACGGCGAACATGCCCCACTTCCCATCGACGAGTGCTCGATACATGAGCTCGCGGCCATCCGGCGGCCGGAACTGGACGAAATCCAAGCCGTCGACCGTGGCGACGGTCTGGGAGGCCCCGCTGGCGGTGTCGACCAGATCGAACTTTCCAGCGAGGCAGTTCGACGGCCCTTGGCAGCCTGATGTGCCCGCGACCTTCTGGATGATCGCTAGTCGACGACTGTCGGGCGCCCATGACAGGCGACTCGAATCGGCGATCGGGGTGAAGGACACCCGGCTGAGGCCGGACCCATCGACGTTGACGACGTACGTGTCGAAGAGCGCCGTGCCATCGGCTGCCGTGCCTGGGACAGAACGGTTGAAGGCGATCCGCGTCCCGTCCGGTGAGGAAACGGGCGACTTGTCGTCGCCTGGCCCGGTCACGAGCGGGTGGGTCCCGCCGCTCACCGGATCACCGAGGTAGATATCGCCGGACTTCGCAAAGGGGATGAACCCGTTGCCCGCCGGACCGAAGGGCGCCGGGAGACGGGCTTGATGCGATCCGATGTAGGCGGCAAGTGCCGCTGCGAGCAGCAACGCGATGAGGGCCAGGACGCCGATCTGACGCCATGGCACGCGGGCCGCAGGGGTCCGCGACGTGACGAGTTCCACGGGGAGCCACCTTTCGGGGAGCGTCCAGGCGGGTCGCTGCGGCGTGCGCTCGATCCGCTGGACGAGATCGTCTCGGTAGTCGGGCATCCCGGCGAGGTACAGGTCGGCGAGGAGCGCCGGCAGGTCACCTTCGAAGCGTCGCGGCGTGGTCATGCCAGGTTCCTTCCCGCGACAGCCGCCGGGACGGACTCGGGTTCCGCGGTCACCACGGTGCGCATCGCGCCGAGCGCGTAATGCAACCGCGACTTCGCGGTCCCGATCGGGATCCGAAGGGATGCCGCCACCTCGGGCAACGGCATCCCCAGGAGGTAGTGCAGGGCAACGACTGCCCGGTGACCCGGTGAGAGGCCTGCGAGGGCCTCCTCGAGCATCTGGCGGTCGGCGAGGTCGCCGGCGACATCGTGCGCTGCCGGCGAATCGATCGGACTGAGCTCCACCTCGATGACCCGGCGCCTGCGGCGCCGCACGAGGTCGAGACAGGCGTTGACGGTCAGTCGATGGAGCCAGGCGTCGAACCGGTCCGGGTCACGAAGCCCGGGCAGGTCCCGCCAGGCTCGGATGAGCGCCTCCTGGACCGCGTCGCGCGCGAGCTCCGGGTCGCGGAGGATCAGCCGGGCGGCGGCGTCCAGCCGCGCGAGATGCACGTCGATCAGTGAGGCGAAGGCGTCGTGATCGCCTCGCCTCGCCCGCTCGACGGTCCCTCGCTGGTCCACGGTCGCCTCGACTGCGGCACGACCTGGGCGGTCGCGCTCGACAGCGTATGGCGTCCGCGTCCCCCGAAAGGTTCATCAGTCCCACTGGAAGGTGCGCGCCGCGGCCACGACCGCCGCGACGGCCCACGCCGCCAGGACCGCCCATACGCCGAGCTCGACTGCCTCGCCCTTGATGGCTGACCGGATCGCCTCGGTGAGCACCGCAGACGGCAGCACGCCGGCGAGGGATCCCAGGACCCTCGGCAGCTCCGTGGTGGGCAGGAGGACGCCGCCGACTCCGAGCAGGAGCAGGAACAGCACGTTGGCGAGGACCAGCACCGCCTCGGCACGCAGCGTGCCGGCCAGGACGAGGCCCCAGCCGGCGAAGGTCGCCGTTCCGAGGACGACCGCGGCCCCGAGCGGCAGCCAGGCGATGTCGCCCCGAGGTCGCCAGCCGAGCACCGTCACCGCCAGGACGACCAGGATGATCGCCAGGACGATCTCGATGATGAGCACGACGACGACCTTGGCGACGACCAGCCCCAGGCGCCCGAGCGGAGATCCGCCGAGACGCTTGAGCACCCCGTAGGTCCGTTCGTAGGCAGTCGCGATGCCCAGGTTCACGAGACCTGTGGCGACGATGGCCAGGGCCAGCGTGCCGGGCAGCAGTCGGTCGACCCTCATGCCCGAGACCGGGGCGGGCAGAGCCGGCGTCCCGCCGAGGAACAGCAGGAGCGCCGCCGGGATGCCGAGCATCGCCAGGAGGTTCTCGCCCCGGCGAAGGGTCAACCGCATCTCGACCTTGGCCTGGCTGGCGATGGCGCGCGCGAGCGGCGCGGCCCGGCTCACCGTGGGCGGCGCGGCCCGGGTCACCTCGCGTCCTCGACGAGGGCCAGGTAGGCGTCCTCGAGCGAGCCGCCCACCGTTGTCGACTCGACCACCAGCCGGCCGTTCGCGGCACACCAGGCGGCGAGGGCCGCCAGCAGCATCGGGCTCGGCGCGACGCCATCGATCTCGTATCGCCCGGGCTCGATCGTCTGCACCCTGCCCTCGATCGCGTTCGACAGCGCCACGACGTCCGCGTCGGTCAGGAAACGGTCGAGGCGAAACCGAACCCGGGGATGAAGACCGCTGGCGAGTTCGGCGGCCGTGCCCGCGGCCACGACCCGCCCCGCGACGATGATCGCGATCCGGTCGGCCAGTCGCTCGACGTCGACCAGGTCATGGCTCGTCAACAGGATGGCGGCGCCTGCAGCGCGCTGATCGTGGATGATCGACCTGGTCGCCGCGCGGGCCTCCGGGTCCATGCCGGCCGTCGGCTCATCGAGGATGAGGACCTCGGGCTGGCCGACCAGCGCGACCGCAAGCGCCAGCCGCTGGCGCTCCCCACCCGACAGCCGGCGGTACGGCGTCCGCGCGACCTTGCCCAGCCCGACCAGATCGATCAGCTCATCCGGGTCGGCGGCATCGGCGTGGAAGGACGCGTACTGGCGGAGCGTCTCGAGCGGCCGCGCGCGGATGTCGAATCCGCCTGCCTGGAGCATGAGACCCACCCGGGCGCGGAGGTCCCTGCCGGCTTCCCACGGGTCCTCGCCGAGGACGCGGACCGTGCCCCCGTCGGCGCTCCGGTACCCCTCGACGACTTCGACGGTCGTGGTCTTGCCCGCGCCGTTGGGGCCCAGCAGGGCCACGACCTGCCCCGCCTCGACCTTGAGCGATGCGCCGTCGACCACCGCGCGGTCGTCATATCGCTTCACCAGCCGGTCGACCGAGATCGCCGGACGACTCATCCGCTGATCAGCGCGTACTGCCGTTCGAAATCGGCGTCCCGCATCGGCCCGATCTGCATCGAGCGGATGACGCCCGCGCGGTCGATGAACCAGCTGTGCGGGCGGGCGACGACCCGGTATTCGCGCTTGAGTCGTTCATCCGGATCGAGCACGGTCGGCCATGTGGCGTGATAGTCCGCCACGAACTGGCGGGCGGGTTCCGGTGGGTCGTCGGTGAGGATGCCGATGATCGCCAGGCGGTCGGCGGCGTGCTGCCCGAGCTTCTGGAGGAACTGCGGGAACTCCTCCCGGCAGGGGATGCACGACGGACCCCAGAAGTTGAGGATGACCGGGCGTCCGCGATACGCCGACAGGTCGAGTGTGCCGCCGTCGAGCGTCGCGCCCACGAGCGGTGGTGCCGGTTCCCCGATGGTCGCCCGCGGGCCGAGATCGGATCCATTCACGAACCACCAGACGCCGGCCGTGGTCAGGCCGGCCACGAGCAGGGCGGCCAGGATCGGGCGACGCGGCGTGATGGTGCTCCTCGGGTCGGCCTACTTGAGGGTGGCCGTCCCCATCATGCTCGGGTGGACCGTGCAGATGAAGCCGTACGTCCCGGCCGGCAAAGGCGGCACCTCGTAGACCTTGGTGGCCACGCCGGTGATGATCTCGCCTTTGAACTTCTCGGGGCCGGTGGGACTGCCCTCATGGAGCGCGACGTTGTGGGGCGTCCCTGAGTCGTCGTTCTCGAACGCGATCGTGAACGGTTTGTCGGCCGGTGCGCTGAAGGTCGATTCGGCGAAGGCGACGTTCTTGGCATGGATGGTCACGTCTGCCGCGGGCGCACCACTCCCACCCGACGCGGCGGGGGCACCAGACGCCCCTGGCGCACCCGACGCTCCCGGCCCCTGCCCGCCGCTCGCCGAACGAGGCGGGATCCAGCCCACCTGGATCACGAACCCGACCGCCAGCAGGACGCCCAGGGTCGTCAGCAACCACGTTGGCGTGCGTGGCGCGGGCAGGCTCTCGAGATGGCCCGTGGTGTCGGCCTCCACGGTCTTGACGTACTCCTGACGGGCATCGCGCATCCAGCCCAGCAGCGTCAGGATCAAGGCCACGACGCCGACGGCGAGCAGCCACTCACCGAAGACCAGGCCGAGCATCAGCATCGCCGCGCCGATCGCCGCGAGCAGGGGCAGGAACGACGGTCCGGGCATGTGGGTGCCGGGCATCGGACCCGTGTGCATGACCTCCGGCAAGGGGGGCGCGGTGGCGCCCAGGTCGTGGTCATAGACCCGCAGCGCCTCGACCAGCCAGTAGAGCAGGGTCAGCACGAGGACGACCCCGCCGATCACGATCAGGGCACCGCCGAAGACCAGGCCGAGGAACAGGAAGAACGCGCCGATGGCGGCGAGCACGGGTGCCAGCGACGGGCCGGGCATGTGCACGCCGGCTGGCGTCAACGGCTCGAGCCGGCGCTTGCCGCGGCGAGCCTTGGGTGCGCGGAAGAGCTTCCAGAACGTGATCCCGAAGACCAGGATGATCAGGACGAGGATCAGGACCGGCAGCATCGCGACGACCGAGCCCCAGTCCGGGATGACGAACTTGGCGGTCAGTTCAAGGATGCCGTTCCAGAACTGCTCGAACATCGGGTCCGGATCAGTCGTTCGGTGAGCCGGCGATCAGCACGTAGGCCATGATGCTCACCGCGACGCCGAGCAGGAACAGCATCGTGACCCCGGCGTAATCGACCCGGAAGCCCGTGACTTCCTGGATGAGCCAGTAGATCGCCCCGATCCCGGCGAACATCAGGCCGACCACGATCGCGTTGCGGGGATGCCGCAGTGGATGCACGTCCGCGTCCTCCCGTTACGCCTTGCCAGGCAGCAGGTAGAGCAGCGAGAACAGCAGGATCCAGACCACGTCGACGAAGTGCCAGTACAGCGACACGGCTTCGACGGCGTCATGGTGGCGCGCGGAGAACTGCCCAGCCATGCCGCGGAAGAGGATCACCCCGAGCATGATCGCACCGCCGAAGACATGCGCTCCGTGGAAGCCCGTCAACGTGAAGTACGTGGTCCCGAACGTGCCCGACGAGAGGGTCAGGCCCTCGTTCGCAAGCAGTACGTAGTCAGTCCCCTGCATGATCAGGAAGATCACGCCGATGGCGAACGTGACCCCGATGTTCCGCAGGAACGCGGTCCGGTCGCCGCGCCGGATCCCCCACACGGCGAACTGGCAGGTGAACGACGACAGGATCAGCAGGACCGTGGCCGGTCCCACGAGGGGCAGGATGTCGAGTCGGAACGCCTCACCCGTCTCTGGATTCAGGGTCGGCCAGTGCGGGGCATTCGCCCGGACGTTGAAGTAGGCGGCGAACAGACCACCGAAGAACATCACCTCCGAGGTGATGAACAGCAGCATGCCCAGCACGACATTGCTGATCCCGCCGCGCTGATCGTGCGAGAGGCCGGCGACCGGGCTGTGCTCGGTCGCGGTGGTCAAGGCCTGACTGTCGGTGGCCATCGCGCTCAGTGCTCAGCCGACGATGCGATGGCCGGCGCGGGCGTGGGCTCGTGACCACCGAACCCGTGGCGCATGTCGAACACCGGTCGCTCCGACCGGATCTCGGGGAGATGGTCGAAGTTGTAGGGCGGCGGCGGCGAGCTGGTCGCCCACTCGAGGGTATTGCCTTCCCATGGATCGTCGCCCGCCGGCTTGCCGCTGCGCAGGGAGACGAAGATGTTCCAGAGCAGGGGGATCATGCTGGCGGCGATCGTGAAGCCGCCGATGGTGGCGAGCAGGTTCAGGTCGTTCCAGCCAGCGGTTGACGCGTAGTCGGCGATGCGCCGGGGCATGCCCGCCAGGCCGAGCTCGTGCATCGGGAAGAAGGTCAGATTGAAGCCCACGAACATGAGCACGAACTGGATCTTCCCGACGGTCTCGTTGAGCATCCGGCCGGTCATCTTCGGGAACCAGTAGTGCAGCCCGGCCATGACCCCGAAGACCGACCCGCCGAACAGCACGTAATGCAGATGGGCGACCACCCAGTAGGTGTCGTGCAGGGCGAAGTCGACCGGCACCGCGGCACTGAACACGCCATTGATCCCGCCGATCAGGAACATGCTCAGGAACCCGAGGGCGAACAACAGGGGCGTCGACAACCGAAGTTGCCCCCGCCACATCGTGAAGATCCAGTTGAACATCTTCACGCCGGTCGGGACCCCGATGAGCGCCGTCATCAGGCTGAAGAACGGCAGGTAGACCGCCCCGGTCGTGAACATGTGGTGGGCCCAGACCGAGAAGCCGAGCGCACCGATGCCGGCGGTCGCGAGCACGAAGGCCTTGTATCCGAACAGCGGCTTCCGACTGAAGACCGGCAGGATCTCGCTGATCATGCCCATCGCCGGCAGGACCATGATGTAGACCGCCGGGTGTGAGTAGAACCAGAAGATGTTCTGGTAGAGGATCGCGTCACCGCCGTTGGCCGGATCGAAGAAGCTCCCGCCGTAGTTGCGGTCGATGAACAGCATGATCAGGGCGCTGGTGATGACCGGGGTCGCCAGGAGCACCAGAACGGAGGTCACGAGGACCGTCCAGACCATGATCGGCATGCGGAACAAGGTCATGCCCGGGGCCCGCATCTTGAAGATCGTGACCAGGAAGTTGACGGCCCCCAGGATCGAGCTGGTCCCGATGAGGACGATGGCCACGATCCACAGGTCCTGCCCGGGCCCGGTCGCGCCGAGCGGGCGGTCCTGCGCCAGCGGGCTGTAGCTGGTCCATCCGGCGGCGGCCGAACCTCCGGTGACGAAGCTGAGCAAGAGCAGCATCCCGGCCAGCGGGAGCATCCACAGCGACAAGGCGTTGATGCGCGGGAACGCGACGTCGGGCGCCCCGATGTGGAGCGGCACGATGTAGTTCCCGAAGCCTGCCAGGACCGGGATGATGAACAGGAAGATCATGAACGTGGCGTGCATCGTGAAGAGCTCGTTGTAGGTCAGGTCCTGGAAGTACTGCAGGCCTGGCTGGGCGAGCTCGGCGCGGACACCCAAGGCCAGCACGCCGCCGATGAAGAAGAACAGGAACGAGTTGATCAGGTACATGATCCCGATCCGTTTGTGATCGGTGGTCGTGATCCACTCGTACAGGGTGCTTCTGTAGGTGGGGGCGGCCGGGTGTAGCGCGGTCGTTGCCACGGCGTGCTCCTACTGGACCGTGAGGGTGCCGGTCATGTTCGGGTGGACCGAGCAGACGAAGCCGTACGTCCCGGCCTTGAGTGCCGGTACGTCATACGTCGTCTTGGTCGGGCCCGTCACGACCTCGCCCTTGAAGACTTCGGGGCCTGTCGGCCCGCCCTCGTGGATGGCGACGTTGTGCGGGACGCTCGCGTCCTTGTTGTCGAATTCGATCTTGAACGGCGTGTCCGCCGGCGCCTGGAGCGTGGACTGCTCGAAGGCGATGTTCAGGGCGCTGACCTGCAGCGCCGGCCCGGCTGGCTGTCCGGATGGCGCGGGAGTGCCCGACGGCTGTCCGGACGGTGCCGGTTGACCGGACGGCGGAGGCGGCGACGCGCTAGCCTGCGCGACCTTCTGCTTGAGCCACGCATCGAAGTCGGCGCCCGACAGCGCGTGGACATCGAACAGCATCACGCGGTGGCCGGCCCCGCACAGCTCGGCGCACTGCCCGCGGAAGGTGCCACCGGCATCCTTCGCGTCGACCGTGAACTCGAAGGTGTTGAGGCGCCCCGGGACGACGTCGCGCTTGAACAGGAACTGGGGGACGTAGAACGCGTGGATCACGTCGGGGCTGTACAGGTACAGCTGGATCGACCGTCCTGCCGGAAGGACCAGGCCGCCGTCATCGCCGGTCGGCGCCAACTGCGTGTACACCGGCTTCGCGGGCGGGTCGGCCTGCGGGTCATAGTCGGCGGGCAGGTACTCGAATTGCCACTGGAACTGACCGGCCACCGCGCGGATCTTCGTCTGCGGCTCTGCCGAGATGGCATCGACGGTGTTGAGCGTCTGCCACGACACGACGAACATGAACCCGACGATCAAGGTCGGGATGATGGTCCAGACGATCTCGGCGATGGCATTGCCGTGGGTCTGGGGTGGCAGGTCGACCTGGTCGGGTCGGCGGCGGTACCGGATGACCGTCCAGATGATCAGCCCCTCGACGAGGAGGAAGACCACCGCGGCAAGCCCGAACACGATGTCGTACAGGTCACGGATCTTCGCTCCGCGGTCCGTCACGGCCTGCGGCGGGAACAGACCGGTCAGGACTCGCCCGCCGGCTCCCATGACGTCCGCACCAGTGACGACGACGATGACCGCGATGATGGCCACGATGCCGATGACGACGGCGGTGAGCGCGGCGGAGGAGCGGCCGGTCCTGGGGGAACTCGCCATGCAGGTCCTCAGCGATGGGAGACGGGCACGTCCAGACCCGCCCAGGGTCGGACCGGGGCCATGATACCCGGAGCGCCGAACGGCGTGGGACGATGCGCGTGATGCGACGAACGACGTCCGCCGGTCCTGCCGCCGCGCCCCGCGCAGCCCGCTGGATCGCGCGCGTCGCGGCGTTGGCGGCGGCGGCAGCTGCGGCCACGCCGGTCGCCGCCCACGGCACCGTGCCGAGCGAACCGCCGAGCGTGACGTCGCTGCTCCTCGGCTGGACGTTCGAGCCGCTCCCGACGATCGGGATCACGGTCGCGCTGCTCGTCTGGCGCTGGGCCGTCCGCTGCGTCGACATCGCCCATCCGGCCAACCCGGTCCCACGCAGCCGGACCCTGGCCTTCGTCGGCGGCATGGCGGCGATCGCCGTGGCATTGCTGTCAGGCATCGACCGCTATGACACGGCCCTGTTCTCGGTCCACATGGTCCAACACGTATTGCTGACGCTGGTCGCGGCGCCACTGATCGCCCTGTCGGGGCCGATCACGCTCGCCCTGCGCGCCGCCTCGCCACACACGCGCAGGACGATCCTCCTGCCGATCCTCCACGCGCGCGTGACCCGCATCCTGGCCTTCCCGGTCGTCGCCTGGCTGGTGCTCGCCATCGTCATGTGGGTCAGCCATTTCTCGGCGCTGTTCGACGCCGCACTCGAGGACCCGCTCATCCACGACATCGAGCACGGGCTGTACCTGGGCGCGGCGCTCCTGTTCTGGTGGCCGGCCGTGGCCCGCGACCCCGCGCCGTGGCGGATGAGCCACCCGGTGCGCGCGATGTACACGTTCCTCCAGATGTCGCAGAACACGTTCCTGGCGGTGGTCCTCCTGAACGTCCAGGAGGTGCTCTACCACCATTACGCCACGCTCGTCCGCCCGTGGGGCTTGCCGCCGCTCGCTGACCAGCAGCTGGCAGCCGCCATCATGTGGGTGACCGGCGACCTGATCTTCCTCGGGGCGATCATGACCATCCTGGTTGGTTGGTCGCGGGCCGAAAGTCGCGACACCGCTCGGGCCGATCGACAGGCGGCCATCGACCTTGCCGGGATCCGCGATCGTGAGGCTCGACTGGCCGAGCGCCTGTCCCGCGAACGCGACGGGACTCAGCCCGGGAGCGGCGTCTCGAGGTAGGCGCGGTACCGCCCTGGGTCGACGTTGCCGCCACTGACGACCCCGACCACGTCACCAGCCACCCGGTCGAGACCGAGCGCTTCCGCATGAAAGGCGAGCGCCGCCACCACCAATGCACCCGACGGCTCGGCCACGAGTCGCGACTGCTCGGCGGCGAGCCGGACCCCCGCGGCGATCTCGTCCTCGCTCACGGTGATGATCCCGTCGAGCCGCGCCTGCAGGTGGACGAAGGTCCGCCGGCCGAGGGACTGCGTTCGCGTGCCATCGGCGATGGTCCGGGCGACGTCCTCCGCGGACCACCGGACGATCGTTCCGCGGG
The DNA here is from genome assembly GCA_035688805.1 of Candidatus Limnocylindrales bacterium. Classification (GTDB taxonomy): domain Bacteria; phylum Chloroflexota; class Limnocylindria; order Limnocylindrales; family CSP1-4; genus SPCO01. The sequence goes on along the minus strand of DASSMQ010000091.1, from coordinate 13,943 downwards.
CAAGCGAGTCCCGCGCATCCGCGGCCAGCTCGGGCTCGATGCCGACGATCCGGGCTGTCGGGCGGAGCGCCTTGACGGCGGTGGCGACGCCACTGGCGAGGCCGCCGCCCCCGATCGGCACCAGGACGAGGTCGGTCGACGGCCGATCGGCCAGGATCTCGAGGCCGATGGTGCCCTGGCCCGCGATGATCCGGTCGTCGTCGTACGGCGGGATGATGGCGAGGCCGCGGTCGGCAGCGATCGCCTCGGCGCGCTGCTGGCGCTCGTCCGAAGCCGGGCCCACGACCACCACCTCGGCGCCATCGGCCCTGACTCGCTCGACCTTGATCGCCGGGGCATCGTCGGGCATGACCACGACGGCGGGCGCATCGAGCAGCCGCGCCGCTCGAGCGACGCCCTGCGCGTGATTGCCGGACGAGTAGGTGATCACGCCCCGGGCGCGAGCCTCCGCGTCGAGCGAGGCGATCGCGACGTAGGCACCACGCAGCTTGAAGGCGCCGATGGGCTGGAGGCTCTCGGCTTTGAGCCAGGTCCTCGCCGCAGCCGGTCCGAACGGCACGAGCGGCGTCACCGTCGTGATCCCACGGAGGGTCTCGGCGGCGGTCTGGATCTGCCCGAGGGTGACGAGGTCGTCGATGATCATCGACGGCCACGATCGATGGCGGTCTGGCAGTCGATGCAGTGGGCGGCCCACGGCAGCGCTTCGAGACGGCCTGGCGCGATCGGCCTGCCACAGCGCAGGCAGACGCCGAACGAACCATCGTCGAGCCTGGCGAGGGCCGCGTCCACGAGTGCGAGCTGGGCGATCGCCCGATCCCGCAGGGCCAGGTCGCGTTGCTGCTCGAAGACCTGGCTGGCCGCGGCCGCCTGCGAACCGTAGGTCATCTGCCCCGGCGCGACGATGGCCTCGCCGAGCTCCGCGATCAAGCGCTCGCGTTCGTGGCTGAGGGTCGCTCGGACGACCTCGCGGTCCGGGGTATCCACGGATCGACTGTACCGCCATCGACCGGCCCCGGTCACGCGCAGATATACTGTCCAGGAGTATGACAAGGAGGCCCAGGATGGCCATCGAGATCGATCCTGTCTGCGGGATGGAGGTCGACACCGCGACCGCGCTGAACTCGTATGAGTACGACGGGACGGTGTACTGGTTCTGCGGCAAGGGCTGCCGCCTGGAGTTCCAGGACGACCCCGCGAAATACCTCGACCCGGACTACGAGCCATCGATGTGAGCGCTGGCGAGCGCCGCAGATGAGTCGCAGCTAAGCGGTCGCCGCGATACTCGCGTTCCGCGGGTTCGATCGGGCACGCCTCGACGGGATCGGCCGTGGTCCATGCCGCCGGTCGCGAGCCGGTGGTGGAGGTGTCCGATGGAACGTCTGTCCGGGATCCGACTGTCCGTTCCCGTGCTGATCACGGTGCTCGCCGTCTGGTTCGAGCTGGCGCGACGCTGGAGCCTCGTGTCGTAGCGCGATGCGGGGTTGCCACGAGCGCCGCGGCGGGGCGGAGGGCCGCCGCCGCGTACTGCTCGAGGCGGACGGTCGTGTCGCGACCGCTAGTTGCGACTGCCGGCGACGACCGTCGGGTCGGAGGTGATCCGCGCCGCGATGTACACGGGAACGATGGACAGCAGCAGGACGAGCACCGACGCCACGTTGACGAGCGGTAGCTGGTTGGTCCGTGAGTAGTTCGAATAGATCCAGATCGGCAGGGTCTGGATCCCGGCGCCGGACGTGAACGTCGTCACGATGATCTCGTCGAACGACAAGGCGAATGCCAGCAGCGCGCCCGCCACGAGCGATGTGCCCATGGATGGCAAGGTGACCCGTCGGAACGTCTGCCACGTGTCGGCGCCGAGATCCATCGACGCCTCTTGGGCAGATCGCGCCGTGCGCCGCAATCGCGCGATGACGTTGTTGTAGACGACGACGACGCAGAACGTGGCGTGGCCGACGATGACGGTCAGCAGCCCGAAATCGATGTCGAAGGTCCGAAACGTCGTGTTGAGCGCGATGCCGGTCAGGATGCCGGGGAGGGCGATCGGCAGGACCACGAGGAATGAGATCCCGTCCCGGCCGAAGAAGCTGAACCGGTGGACCGCAAAGGCGATCATCGATCCGAGCACCAGGGCGATGGCGGTCGCGCCGATCGCTGCCTCGAGCGACGCGGTCAGCGCCTTGCGGATGCCCTCGTTGGCGAACGCCTTGACGTACCACTCGGCGGTCAGCTCGGTGATCGGCCAGCGGACGAGCGAGCTCGCATTGAACGAGTACAGGACGACCACCGCGATCGGCACATAGATGAACGCCAAGGTCGCGCCGGCGGCCAGCCGAAGCCCGATGCGACTGCCCCGCGACTCCATCACAGAGCCTCGAACGCGCCCAGCCGGCGAGCGACCAGCAGATAGACCGTCATGACCACCGCCGGCACGAAGGCATACGCGGCCGCCAGGGGCTGGTTCCCTGCCACACCGACATTGGAGCTGATGACGTTGCCCACGAACGTCGTACTCGACACGAGCGTCGGGGTGATGTAGTCGCCGAGCGTCAGCGAGAACGTGAAGATCGAGCCCGCGATCATCGCCGGGAAGACCAGCGGCAGGATGACCCGCCGGAACGTGGTGCCGCTCCGGGCGCCGAGGTCGCCCGATGCCTCGAGCAGGGACTGCGGGATGCGCTCGAGGCCGGCGAAGACCGGGATGATCATGTAGGGCAGCCACAGGTACGACATGACCAGCCAGACGGCGACTTCGCCGTATCCGGGTCCGTGGAGTCCGAACGGTGCCAGCAGCCAGTTGAGCAGCCCGTTCTCGCTCAGGATCAGGCGCCAGGCATACACCTTCACGAGGTAGCCGGACCACAACGGCAGCAGGATCGAGACCACCAGCAACGCGCGCGTCCGCGGCGAGGCCACCCTGGCCATGAAGTAGGCGATCGGGAAGGCGAGGATGACATCGGTGATGGTCACGATCGCGGCGAAGGCGATCGTCCGGATGGCGACCGTGCGGTAGATCTCGGTGCCGAGCAGGTCGCCGAAGTTCTTGAGCGTCGGCTCGGTCACGATCTTCCCGGAGAACGCATCGAGCCGCCAGAACGCCGAGATCGCCAGCAATGCGAGCGAGCCGATGTAGGCGATCAGCAGCCAGCCCAGTGGCGCCGACAGCAGGATCCCGAGCTGGATCCGTGGCCGACGGTAGAGGGCGGCCGCCAGCCGCCGGGCCAAGGACGCCGGCGGCCGGGGCAGCGATGCCGGGACTGGCGCGGTCACCTGCTGCGTAGGCGAGACGCCGGACCCCGGACTCGTTCAGAGCCCGGGGTCCGGGAGCGTCTCTCGGGCTGGGTCAGCCCTTGATCTCGGTCCAGGCCTTCGTCCATTCGGAGAAGTCCTTGCAGATCGACCCTCGGCCATCGAGGCATTCGACGGTCGGGGTGTTCCAGTAGTAGACGTCCTTGAAGTAGGCCTCGTCCTTGGCATGGAACAGGTCGCAATGGCCGGCCGACAGCTTCTCCGCCTCCGCGCAGGCTTGTTCGCTGACCGGCGCTTCGCCGAACCAGACGGTGGCCTGGGCATTGGCGGTCGGGCTGATGATCCAGTCCATCCACTTGTACATGCAGTTCGGATGCTTGGCCTTGCTGGAGATCATCCAGCTGTCGGACCAGCCTGTGGCGCCCTCCTTGGGCTTGACCGCCTCCACCGGCACCTTGCCGGCTTGGAGCACGCCGACCTGGTACTGCCAGGTGGTCCCGACGACCATGTCACCGCTCGTGAAGGAGTCGATCTCCTGCTGGGCCGTGCCCCAGTAGGTGGTGATGTTCTGGCGCTGCGCCTTGAGCAAGTCGACGGCCGCCTTGAACTGCGTGTCGTCGAGCGCATACGGATTGGTGATCTTGAGGTCCGGTTTGGTGGCCATCAGGTACACCGCCGCGTCGGCGATGTAGATCTCGTAGTCGTAGGCCGTGACCTTGCCCTTGTAGGCCGAGCCGCCGTCGAACACGACGCTCCAGCTATCCGGTGCGGGTTTCACGACGTCCTTGTTGAACATGAGCAGGTTCGCGCCGCGGCCGTGGGGCACGCCGTAGGACTTGCCACCGACGGTGTTGTGCGGCTGGCCCTTGAGGCCCGCGAACACGTTGGCGTAGTTCGGGATGAGGCTCGTGTCCACGGCCGCGACGTCGCCACCGGCGATGAGCCGCAGGGTCGCGTCACCGGAGGCCGACACCCCGTCGTACTCGCCGGTCTTCATGAGCTGGACCATCTCGGACGAGCTCTGACCGACCTTGACCGTGGTCTTGCAGCCGGTCGCCGATTCGAACGGCGTCACCCAGTCATAGCCCCCGTCCGGGACCGGCTCGCCGCCGGAGCCACCCATGACGTACTGCGTCCAGGCGACCAGGTTCAGGGCACCTTCGCCCTCTCCGACCGTCGCCGCACTGGCGCTCGCCGTCGTCGATGGTTCACCGCTGGCGGCCGTCGAGGGTTCCGACGACGCGGCGGTCGAGGGCGCCGTGGTCGCCCCGCCACCGCTGCTACAGGCGGCCGCGATCAGGGCCAGCGTCGCCAGCCCGACCGCGATCTTCCGTTCGCGCATGCTTGGTTCCTCCTCCTCCAGCCGGGACCGCCGGCTCGGTCAGGTCGACCCATCCGCGATGGGTAGTTCGTGCTGTCGCTTCCAGGTCAGGCGGACAGCCTTGCCTTCGAGCGCGAGCGCCTCCGTGGAGGACGTCGCGAGGTTCTGCTGGGTGACCACCAGGCGGGCGCCGGCGTCGAGATCGACGATGTACCGGGTGTCGGGCCCGACGTAGACGACGTCATGGACGATGCCGGCTGCCGATGTCTCGTCGGCGGAGACCGCCGCCTCGGGCTCGCGCAGGTGGATCTTCTCGGGTCGGATCGTGTAGGTGCCGTCTCGCCCGAGGACCGACCTCGCGACGTCACCGGTGAGCAGGTTCGACGTGCCGACGAAGCCGGCCACGAAGCGCGTCGCCGGTCGCTCGTAGACGTCCGCGGGCGCCCCGATCTGCTCGATGCGTCCGGCGTTGAAGACCGCCAGGCGGTCGCTCATCGTGAGCGCCTCCTCCTGGTCGTGGGTGACGTAGATGAAGGTGATGCCGACCTGCTGCTGGATGGCCTTGAGCTCGATCTGCATCTCCTCGCGGAGTTTGAGGTCGAGCGCGCCGAGCGGCTCGTCAAGCAGGAGCACCCGCGGCCGGTTCACGAGCGCGCGGGCCAGCGCCACGCGCTGTCGCTGGCCGCCGGACAGCTGCGACGGCTTGCGCCGGTCGTAGCCCTCGAGCCGGACCATGCGCAGGGCCTCGGCGACCCTTGCCGCGCGCTCCGGACGCGGCACCTTGCGGACCATCAGACCGTAGGCGACGTTGTCGCCCACTGACAGATGTGGGAACAGCGCGTAGTCCTGGAAGACGGTGTTCACGTCGCGGTCGAACGGCGGGACGCGCGTCACATCTCGACCGTGGAGCAGGATCCGCCCGGCGGTCGGGACTTCGAACCCGGCGATCATCCGCAGGGTGGTGGTCTTGCCCGAGCCCGAGGGTCCGAGCATCGAGAAGAACTCGCCGTCGCGCACTTCGAGGTCGATGCCCGCGACCGCCACCACTGGATAGACGCCGCCGGTGTCGATGTACTGGGCGACCCGGCGTCCCACGGCGTCATCGCCGTATTGCTTGCGAACGCCCTCGAGGCGGACCGCTGGTGTCGTGCCGGGGGTCGGCGACGCTCCGGATTCGGTATGGGAAGCGGTCGGAAGCGCCAAACGGAGACCTCGAGGGGCGATGCCGGCGACCGGTGACGGGTGGCGCGCACTGTGCGACGAGCCCCTCGTGCGTGTCAAGGCGGATGCGTCCTGCGTGACGCGGATGTCGCGACGGTGGCGGTCACCACGCTCGGACGACGCTCGGTGGTACGCTCTGGCTCCGTCCACCGCGACCGCGCGAACCCACCCAACCACGCCAGGAGGACCCGATGGCCTACGTGATCGCCGAGCCGTGCATCGACGTGCTCGACATCTCGTGCGTTTCGGTCTGCCCCGTCGACTGCATCCATTACGAAGAAGGTACGGATCGGAAGCTGTTCATCGATCCGAACGAGTGCATCGACTGCGGCGCGTGCGAGCCTGAGTGTCCGGTCAATGCGATCTTCCCGGAGGAGTCCCTGCCTCCGGAGTGGGCCAACTACACCGCCATCGACGCGATCTGGTACACGGACAAGGCCGCCGCCCGCGCCGAAGTCGACAAGCTCAAGCCCGCGGGCTGATCTCTCGGCCGGGTCGGGCCGGCCCCACCGCATGAGGATCGCGTCCCTTCTGCCATCAGCGACCGAGATCGTCTGTGCGATCGGGCTCGAAGACGAGCTCGTCGCGATCACCCATGAATGCGACTGGCCGCCGTCGGTCGTCGGCAAACCGGTCGTCACCCGGAGCGTCCACCCGTCGAGCGACGCGACGTCCCGCGAGATCGACGCCCGGGTCAGCGCATCGATGCACGGTGGCTCGTCGCTCTACGAACTCGACGACGCCGCGTTGGCCGATGCCCATCCGGACCTGATCCTGACCCAGGAGCTGTGCCGCGTCTGCGCGGTCAGCTACCGCGAGGTCAACGAGGTTGCGCGCCGGATCGATGCGGATATCGCGGTCGTGTCGCTCGAACCGACCTCGATCGAGGGGATCTTCCATTCGATCACCACGGTCGGTGCGATGGCCGAGGTCGAGGACGCGGCCATCGACGTCGTCGAGGCCCTGCGCGAGCGTCTCGGCGCTATCGAGCAGCGAGTGGCCATCCGTCGCGACGGCGGGCGGCGACCGCCCCGGGTGGTCGGCCTCGAATGGCTCGACCCGCCGTTCACCGTCGGGCACTGGGTGCCCGAACAGATCCGTCGCGCTGGTGGCTGGGACCTGCTCGGCGCGGACGGCGACGCGGCGCACCCGACCAGTTGGGAGGCCGTGGCCGACGTCGACCCGGAGATGATCTTCCTGATGCCCTGTGGCTTCCACCTCGCCGAGACCGTGCGCGAGTGGGCCCGGACGCCGGTCCCCGGCTGGCTGGGCGAGGTCCCCGCGGTCCGCCGCGGTGCGGTCGTCGCCGTCGACGGGTCGGCGTACTTCTCGCGACCCGGCCCGCGCGTCATCGATGGGATCGAGCTCCTGGCCGAGATCATGGATCCGGAGGGCTTCGTCGATGTCGCGCCGCCGGGTGGGTGGACACCGGTCGGTCTGCCGGTCCGCTGACGTGCCGTTCCACGCGACCTTCTCGTGCCTGTGGTGCGGGACCTCCTACACGCCGCGCTCGCCCGACGACCTCGAGGGTTGGGCCCAGCTCTGCCCAGACTGCGTCGGCAAGGCCGGTGACAACGGTTTCCTCCGCTTCCGGCTGCGTCAGGCACTACGGGAGCGGTCCGCTGCCTCCTCGGTGGCGGCCGGGGTCATGGTCGGCTCGGCACCGACGGAGACGCCGGCGCCCGTCGATGAAGCCGCCGATCCCCCGGACGAGATGGTCGCCTATTACGAGGCCCGCGCGCCGGAGTACGACGACTGGTATCTCCGGCGCGGCCGGTACAGCCACGGAGCGATCGATGATGCCGTGTGGAACGCCGAGTTGGACGGCGCCGGTCAGTGGCTGGACGGGCTGCCGTGGAGCGGCGAGCTCGTCGAGCTGGCCGCCGGCACCGGCTGGTGGTCGCCGCTCCTGGCATCACGCGGCGAGCTGTCGCTGTACGACACCTCACCCGCCGCACTCGACCGGGCGCGCGACCGGCTCGTCGCGCATGGCCTCCGGGCGCACCTCCACGTGCGCGACGCCTGGACGGCACCCGATCGGATGGTCGATGGCCTGTTCATGGGGTTCTGGCTGAGCCATGTCCCGCGTGCCCGACTTGCGGAGTTCCTCGGTCTCGCCCGGCGCTGGCTGCGCCCCGGCGGTCGACTGGCGTTCATCGATTCGCTGAGCGATGGGGCCTCGGGCGCGGTCGATCATCCGACCCCGGCCGACGATCGGTCGGTCCGGCGGCTCGAGGATGGCCGATCGTTCACGATCGTCAAGGTCTACCGCCGCCCGGACGAGCTGGCGGACGCGCTTGGCGCGGCCGGGTTCGACGGCGTCGAGGTGCGCACCACCGGTCGCTTCTTCGTACTCGGGTCCGGGCTGGCGCGCTGACGCGGCGGCCGCGGCCCGCACCAGGTCCGTCGCTATACTCCGGGCCGATGTCCCCCCTCTCGAACGCCACGATCGCGACCGTCGGCTCGGGCGTGATGGCCGAGGCGATGATCGCCGGCTTGTTGCGCGGCGGGCTGGTCACGCCCGATCGAGTCGTGGCCAGTCACCCACGGGCCGAGCGTCGCGAAGCGCTCGAACGGGAGTACGCGATCCGCACGGTCAGCGCCAACGCCGACGCGGTCCGTGACGCCGACGTGATCCTGCTCGGTATCAAGCCGCAGATGCTCGACCGCGTCGGACGCGATATCGGACCGCACCTTCGGCGCGGTCAGTTGGTCCTGAGCGTGCTGGCCGGGGCGACGACTGCGGCCCTGACCGGGATCCTCGGCCACGACCAGGTCGTGCGAAGCATGCCGAACACGCCCGCCCGGCTCGGCAAGGGCGTCAGTGTGTGGTACGCGACGCCCGAGACCACCGACCAGCAGCGGGCCCAGGCGGCGACCCTGCTCGGTGCCCTCGGCCACCAGCTCGAGGTCGATGACGAGAAGATGGTCGCCATGGCCACGGCCGTCAGCGGCACGGGCCCGACGTACGTCTTCCTGGTCATGGAGGCGCTCATCGATGCGGCGGTGCATCTCGGGTTCCCCCGGCATATCGCCCACGATCTGGTGATCGAGACGCTCGAGGGCTCGACCCTCTTCGCGCGGCAGTCCGGGATGCACCCGGCCGAGCTGCGGAACATGGTCACGTCGCCCGGCGGGACGTCGGCCGCGGCTCTCCACGAGCTCGAGAGCGGCCGGCTGCGGACCGTCTTGTCCGAGGCGGTCTGGGCGGCGTTCCGCCGGACCGTCGAACTGGGCGATCAGTTGGAGGCGAGCCTCGAGGCTCGGTCCGAGGGAGGCACCGAGCGCGATCGGCGCCGCGCGACCTCCCCGCGCCGCTCCACCGGTGCGACGCGGTGCAAACGATCGTGACCGCCGGTCCCTCGACCCGCGACGCCGCCGACGTCTCGATCGACCTGCGCCGCTCCCCGTTGGCGCAGCTTCGAACGGTCGACTTGCGCGCCACCACCCGTGACTTCTGGGCGGACGAGTCCGCGCTGTGGGATCGGCTGGTGGTGACCTGGGCCGGTCTCGACGATGCGGCCTGGCACCTGCCCGGCGCTGCCCCGTCCGACGCCGGCGGCCCCGACTGGTCACTGGCCGAACACGTCGGGCACCTGGCCGATTGGCAGGAGCTCGCGATCGGCCACATCGGCGTCGCCCTCGGCACCGGTCGATGGCCCTCGGACGACGATTTCGACGGCGGCGACTTCGATCGCTTCAACGAGCGCCGCCGGGCGCCGTGGACGACGATGCCCTCCAGCTCGATCGTCGAACGGCTGACCGCCGCGCGGCCGCGCCTGCTCGGGGCCGCGCGCGGGCTGTCGATGGACGTCATCCGCGGCGACGAGGCGTGGGGCTGGATCTACATGACGCTCCACGGCCATTACCTCGACCACCTGAGCGTGATCGGCCCGTGGACCGACGCGCTCGTCCACCGGCAGGTCGACGGCGATCCGTTCGTCGCCGATCCTCGGCCAGTCGATCACGCTGGTTTCGCGGCCGACGCGGCAGCCATCGACGCGACCTTCGATGCGCTCGTCCGCAAGCTTCCGACGGCGGCCTGGGACGCCACGGAGGTGACGCCCCGGTGGACCCTCCGCGATCACATCGCCCACCTAGCCGACTGGATGACCGAAGGGGTCCGGGCGATCGAGATCTTTCGGGCTGAGGGTCGCTGGCTCGCGGACCCCGAGGAGGGCACGGATGCCTGGAACGAGCGGCACGTGATCGCGAGTCGCGGGGAGACGCCGGCGGAGACCCTGGGCCGGTACGACGCGGGCCGGGCCCAGTTGCTCGCCGCCGTCGCCACGATGTCGATCGACGATGTGCGCTCGCCCGATGGCTGGAGCTGGACCTACGACTGTCTGCACGGACACGTCCGCAAGCACCTCGCGATGGTCGGGCGCTGGTGCGCGTCCGCCGCATGGCCGAGGGACTGATGGCAGAGCCCGGATCGACGGCCGCCATCCCACCGGGGACCGGCGCCGCCGGCATCACCGTCGAGTCGATCGTCGCCGTCGAGGCGCCCCGCGAATTCCGGGTCAACCCGCGCGATCGAACGGTGGCCTATACCGCCGAGGCGGGCGGCGCCCGGCAGCTGTTCATCCTGTCGCTGCGCGGCACCGGGGCGCCGCCGATCCAGGTCACGGCCTCGGAGCAGGCGATCAGCGACCCGCAGTGGTCGCCCGACGGGCGGCGCCTCGCGTTCGTGCGGGACGATGAGATCTGGATCGTCGAGGCCGACGGATCACGGCTGACCCGGGTGGTCGCCAAACCCGGCGGTGGGCGCGACCCGCGTTGGTCGCCGGACGGTCGGCGATTGGCCTTCCTCTCTCGGCGCCGTGGCTGGAGTCAGGTCTGGCTGATCGATGCTCCCGTCCCGCGTCGCGGTCGCCCGCAACGCGATCCGAGACCGCCCGAGGCAGCGGCGCTGACCGGCCCCGGGTTCGACGTCGACGGAGTGGCCTGGTCGCCCGATGGGTCGCGGCTGGCGGTCATGGGCCAACAGGCGCCTGAGGATCTCACGACGTGGCAGATCGGCCTGGTCGACGCCGGCGGCGGGACGGTCGAGATCGTCGCCGGGCGGAAGAGCCACACCGCCGGGGGCCAGTGGTCGTCCGACGGATCGCTCGTCTACGTCGATGATGCGGACGGCTGGTTCCAGGTCGTCCGTCGGACGCCCGATGGACGGGACCACATCGTGCTGACCGCCGGGGAGCGAGAGCACGGCGAGCCGTCCGGCGGCTACGGTTTCGCGCCATTGCCATCACCCGATGGCCGACGTGTCGTCCACATCGAGGTCCACGATGGGCTGATCGACCTGTTCGTCCGCCCCTTGACCGACGGCCCGCCGCCCAAGCGTGGGCGCGGCCGACCGCCCAAGACGCCGCGCACGATCGCATCGACCACTACCTCGACGAAGGTGTCGCCGTGGGACGGCATATGGCGCGCCATCGGCTGGACTCCCGACGGCTCGTGGGTCGCGGCCATCGGTGAGAGCGAGACGCGGCCGCAGGACCTGTGGCTGCTGCCGGTCCCGGGGGCGGCGGCGGACGGGTCACGCCCCAGGCAGGTGACGGATTCGCGCCCGGCCGTGCTGGCTGCGGCGTTGACGCCTGGCCGTGTACCGGCCGGCGAGCGCATCACGTTCGCGGCACGCGACAAGCTCCGCATCGAGGGCACACTGTGGCGGCCGGCCGGGGCGACCGGCAAGCGCGGCGGCCGGCGCGTGCCGACCATCGTCTTCCCGCACGGCGGTCCCACGGCCCAGGCCTATCGCGCGTTCGTGCCGTTCAAGTTGCTGCTCGCGACCGAGGGATACGCGTTCCTCGACGTGGACTTCCGCGGGTCGACCGGGTATGGCCGGGCGTTCCGTCAGGCCAACCACGGCGAATGGGGCCATGCCGACGTCCACGACCTCATCGATGCCGGCCGATGGGTCCGCGCCCAGCCATGGTCGGACGGTCGGCTGGCCATCTACGGCGGCTCGTATGGCGGCTACATGGTGCTGTCGGCCTTGGTCGAAGAGCCGTCCATGTGGGAAGCAGGGGTGGACCTGTACGGGGACTCCGAGATCGCCGAGAGCTTCCGTCATGGGGACCGGCCGGGGCGGCTGGACCTCCAGAAGATGATGGGCATGCCCGACGATCCGACGCGCTCTGACGCCTTCCGGCGCGGCTCCCCGGTCTATCGTGCGGAACGGATCGAGGCGCCCCTGTTGATCCTCCACGGACGGAAGGATCTACGCGTCGTGCCGCTGATGACCGAGCGGATGGTCGAGGCGCTCAAGATCGAGGACAAGGTCCACGAGGTGCACTGGTACGACGACGAAGGCCACGGCTGGGAGCGACGCGAGAATCGGCGCGACGCGTTCGGGCGGATCCTCGGCTTCCTCCAGCGCCATATGCCGGTGTCGGGCAGCCGTTAGCCCGGACCGGTCGCCGCGTCCCGCTCGCGCGGGATCACGCTGATCGAGCCGTCGGTCTCGAGCACGGCCAACCGGACGTCCCGGACGCTGTCGATCCCGTGGGCGCGGATCGCGGTCCGGACATCGTCGATGTCGATGCCCTCCTGGCGCATCGCCTTGTCCAGGACCCGACCATCTCGGACGATCAGGCGTGGTTCGCCTTCGATGGCCCGACGGGCTCGGCGCGACCGGCCGGTGAGTGCGTGGAGCACGATGTCGAGGGTGAGCAGGACCGTCACCGCGACGATGCCGCTCCAGACGGAGGTGTTCTCCCCGACCATCGAGTTCTGGACCGCATCGCTGATGATCAGGATCACCACGAGCTCGAGGACGGACATCTGCCCGACCTCGCGCTTGCCGGTCAGGCGGATCGCCGCCACGAGGAAGACGTAGACGATCGCGGTCCGGAGGGCGACCTCGGGCAGGCTCGAGCCGATGTCGGGCAGGGACGGCATGCTCGGACTCTAGCCGGTCGGCTGCGACATGAGCCACGGAGAATCGCCGACGGCCGTCCAGTGTGGACGGCCGTCGTTCGTGTGCGGTCGCCGGCGGATCGCCGGCGGTGGGGTTCCCGGAGCGGTGAGCTACCAGCGGCGCGCCGCTTCGAGCGCGAGGCCCGAGCTGGCGAGTGCGGACAGCAGCATCACGATCCGGAAGGCCCCCGACTTGATGATCTTCATCGTGGCCCCTTCGTTGACGGATGATTCCGGGGACGGAGGGTGTCCCCAGACCGCAACCTACGAGTCCTGGGCGTCGCCGGCCATAGGCCATCGGTACCGGTCACGCCTGGACCGACGGTCCTCGGGGTGCGAGTGCGCACCACCGCGATGACCTCGGAACGTGTGCCCGTCGGACCTCACGTCAGTCGTGTCGACGCATCCCGAACGCGATGACCGCCACGATGCCGACCCCGATCAGGACGTCCCCCACGCTGAACACGTTGGCCAGCGGGATCCCGGCCGGGACCGCATACACATCGGTGAGCGGCGCCAACGATGGATTCACGAGGACCGCGCTGTTCGAGAAGCCGTCGCGGGGCGACAAGCCGGCCGCCTCGAGGGCCGCGACCGTGGTCGGCATGACCCCGCCGTTGGCGACGACCGCCACCAGGTTCGAGATCGCGCCGATCGCGACCAGCAGGACGCCGGGAACCCTGACGTTGGCGAGGACCGCGACGAGCACGGCCGCCGTCGATCCGACGTAGACCGCCTCGCCGATCCCGCCCCCCGTGACGGGATCCGCGACACCGGAGAACAGGACGAGCTGCACGAGCAGGCCCGCCACGGCCAGCCAGGCCACCCGGAATCGCAGCTCCTCGAGGTGCTCGAGCCGACCGCCGACGAGGTAGCCCAAGGCGATCCCGACCGGGATGCCGTAGAGGATGAACATCCGGCTGCGACCGAGGGTCAGGCGCCGCGCGCGGCCAGGATCTCCTCGAGCTGTCGCACGTGCTCCTCGGCGTGGCCGACCACGAACCGCTCGAGGATCCCCGAGGCTGGCATCGCGCCCAAGCGCGGGTGCGACCCGAGTCGCTGGCCCTCCGTCTCGCTGAGGGTCGTCAGGCGGTCGGACCAGTCGCGCAGGCCGGCGTCGATGCGTCCGAGCAGGACCCGCAGTGGGAGGGTCCGGTCGCGGGCAAGGATCCCGATCCGGACCGGGTCATCGGCGGTCCGCCCGAACGGCACCGGACCGCCGGCGTCGCCCGCG
>DASSMQ010000090.1:0-20910 GCA_035688805.1 Candidatus Limnocylindrales bacterium | reverse complement strand
GCCGACCGACCACCGCCGCCATCGGCTGGCCGCCAACCACAACGAGACGATCGTGCCGGACGAGACCGAGGACTTCGATATCGAAGGTCACCGGCTCGCGACCAACGACAACGAGACGGTCGTCGAGGGAGCGACGCCGGTCGATCCGGAAGCCGACGAGGACGACCCGACGCCCGGTCCGCGCCAAGCGCTGACCCGCAACCACAACGAGACCATCGTCGTCGACCGGCCGGAGCGCCGTCGCCACCGGCTCGCGACGAACCACAGCGAGACGATCGTGCCCGACGATGATGACCAGGACACCGAGGGTCACCGGCTCGCGACCAACGACAACGAGACCCTGATCGACGGCGATGCGCCCGCCGACCCGGAAGCCAACGAGGAAGATCCGACGCCCGGTCCACGCCGATCGCTGACCCGCAACCACACCGAGATCCTCGTCGACGCCTGAGCCAGTGGCGGTCACGGACGACCGACCTGTGGCTGCCGGCACGGATCGCCCGGCGACAGCCCAGCTCGATGTCGCCGGCGAGCTCGATCGATCTGCCGATGAGGCGATGCGCTCGGTCGAGTCCGGTGACATCGCCACCGCGCTCGTGCACGCCCGAGACGCGGTGGCACAGGCCGAGCGCCACCCGACCGATCGGGGTACGCACCTGGCCTTCCGGGCCCTGGGGACCGCCGAGCGATCGCGTGGTCGATACACCGCCGCCGAACGGGCGTTCCAGCATGCACTGAAGGCAGCGGAAGCGGCGCTCGGGCCGGCCTCGTATGAGGTCGGCGAACTCTGGAACGACCTCGGCATGACGTACAAGTACGCCGGGCGTCTGGCTGACGCCGAGGCCGCCTACGGGCGAGCGCTGGCGATCATCGAGTCCGAAACCACGCCCGACGCCGACAGCCTGGCCGCGCTGTACCACAACCTCGGCGGCCTGTCCCACGCCCGAAGCGACTTCGCCGAAGCCGAGGGTCATGCACGAAGGTCGATCGAGATCCGCTCGGGTGCGCTCGGCACTCGCGACGTCGCGGTCCTCCTCGACCGCAGCGCCCACGCCGCCATCCTCGACGGTCTGGGCCGATTCGACGAGGCCGAGGCGGAGATCCTTGACATCCTCGACGATCTGGCCGGAACCCTCGGCGACGACCACCCCGAGGTCGCGGTCGGTCGCAACAACCTCGCGGCACTGCTGCAGCGGCGCGGCGACCTCGACGGGGCCGAGCGGCTCTATCGACAGGCCCTCAAGGCGAAGGCCGATCGACTCGGTCCCGATTCACCGGAGCTCGCGGTGGCGATCAACAACCTCGGGACCGTGCTGCGGGCCCGCGGTCGCGTCGCCGACGCCCGTGCGCAGTACGAGCGCGCGATCGTGCTGCTCGAGGGCGCCGTGGAGCCCGATCACCCGAACCTCCGAGCGATCAGGCGGAATCTCGACCGCCTCGGCGCGGAGGACGGGAGCGCCTGACAACGCCCAGATCGCTCATCCGTTCTAGTCCGGCCGCTCGCCCATCACCACGTGCCGTGCCTTCATCGGCTGGTCGACGACCCGCACGCCGACGAATCCGGCGTCGCGCACGAGATGCGCGAGCGTGCCCTGGGTGATCGCTCCGCAGCCGACGATCGCCTCGTGGAGTTGGACGCCGGCGAGCATCTTGTAGACGGGGTCCGCGCGGTAGTCGAGCACCGAGTCCGGGTACGGCAACTCGGACACGATGACGGTCCCTCCCGGTCGCAGCGCGCCGAATACACGTCGGAGGACGTTCCTCCACTCTCCCGGTCCCCCGGTCTCGTGCAACGTGATGCTGAGCGTGGCCACATCGAACGTACCGGTCCCGTCGAGGTCGTTCGCATCCCCGTCGATGACGGTGACGCGCTCGTGGACGCCGGCATCGGCGATCGCCTGGGCGGCGAGTCCCCGGCTGGCTGCGTCGGGCTCGAGCCCGACGATCGTCGCTGACGGATACGTCTTGGCGTAGTGGACCAGGTGGTGCCCCCCGCCGCTACCCACGTCGAGCAGTGACCCCTCGCCGGTCAACGCGTCGAGCGCTCGCGGTGACGACGCGATGGCGTGGTCGGTGATCATCGACGCGTCGGGGCGGGACAGATTGGCCAGAGCGACGAGCAGCCAGGGGTCGTGTTCGCTGCGGGCCCAGCGACCGCCCGTCGCAAGGTAGGAGGGGAACGCCCGGAAGTCCTCGTACAGGGCCGTGTAGAACTGGAGCCGGCCACCGAGGAACTGGGGATCGGTTGGATCGAGGAAGATGGCCCGAAGAGCGTCGCCCAGGGAGTAGCCGCGTTCTTCCGACCAATCGACGATCCCATGGGCGTATGCCGCACGCGCCCAGATCCCCGTCAGGTGCGGATCAAACCCCAGGGCCTCGGCCAGGACCTCGCTCGTCGTGCCGTCGGCGTCGGCGATGGTCCGGATCAAGCCCGTGCGTAGCCCGATGTCGACGATCCATGCAGCCTGGTTCCCGAGGATGTAGCCGAGGACCCGCTCCCATTCGCGGTTCTTGGCCTCACGGAGGTCGTCAAGGACATCCACGACCGCGAGGATACGGTCGCACCGTCGCGCGGCGTCATGCCGGATCGACGACGGTGACGCCTCATCGCTGCGATCCGGTCGTGGCCGCACCCGGCCCCGGTCAGAGGTTGCTGCCCGTGACGATCAACAGCGCCGCCCCGACCGGCGGAGGCACCGCCAGGAGGCCGGCCCAGGAAGCAGCCGCCGCGCCCTCGACGGTGATCCCGAGTGCCTTGGTCAGCTCGTCCTGGGCATCGTGGAGCGCGTCCTCGGAGACGGTCCGCATGGCGTCGACGCGCCCCGCCATCAGTGCCACCGCCCGCGGTACCGCCACCCTGGACGCGATCCCGTCGGCGTAGGTCGACGCGGTGGGCGTATCGATCGGCCGCCCGGCGATGAACGAGCGGGTCATCGCGTCGGCGCCATCGGCCTGGACCCCGACCACGCGGGTTCCGGGGGACGCGTGCCGCAGCCACGCGCCGACGCCATTGATCAGCGCACCGTTCCCGACCGGTACCGAGGCGACGGCCAGTGGCGGGAGGCTGCCGGCCTCGATGGCTTCGGTCACCTCGAGCGCCAATGTCGCCGCGCCGGTCGAGATCCTCACGTCATCACCATCGACCAGCAGCTCGCCATCGTGCTCGGTGGCGTATCGCTCGGCCGCCAGCCGGGCGTCATCGAAGTCCTCCCCCACCTCGTTGACCGCGGCGCCGAGCGCTCGCATCCGGGCGATCTTCGCCCGATTGGCGTGGCGCGAGGCGAAGACGATGGCTTCGGCGCCGACGCGAGCCGCGGCATACGCCACGCCCTGCCCGAAGTTGCCGGCCGACGCGACGACCACCGCGCGCGTCGGTCCGATCCGCCCCTCCCCCGCCAGGCCGAGGACAGCGACCCACGTCCCACGACCCTTGAACGACCGGATGGGGTTGACGGTCTCGACCTTCACGACGACCGGAGCGCCCAGCCGGGCCGTCAGGCCATCGTGGACGAACTGCGGCGTGTGCCGGAAGGCCGGGTCGATCGTCTCCGCGGCGGCTCGGATGGCCGACGGTTCGAGTTCGGGGACCGACAGGAGCGTCTGGGCATCAGGCACGTGCCCGATGATGCCATGCACCCGCCCCGGCACAAGACGCCCGGCGGACACGGCCGACGCTTCCGTTGCGACCGCGTCCCGACTATGGCCTGGCGGGCAGTTCGACCAGGCAGACGGGCTTGCCGTCCCATTCGAAGCACGCCCGTTCCTGACGGGCAGCCCAGAGCGATCTGTCGTGGACGATCCAGCTCGGCTCGTGGTTGCCGGTCACGACCCATCGGGCCGGTCGGCTCGTATAGCCCGGGCCATCATTGGCCGCGGCCGGGGGCCACGGCACGATCGTCGTGACGCGGGCGGTCATCGCCACGAGTGGAGCGTACCCGCCCCACACTGTCGAACCCTGGGGCAGGAGCGCCGCCACGGTGCGCTGCATGGGCTCCAGCCGCTCGGTGGCTCGGCTCATCCACCCGCTGAAGGTCACGATCCCGGGCACGATGAGGGCGGCCAGCGCCACTCCGGCCAGGACCATGCGTCGTCCACGAGGCACCGGATGCTCGTTCCACCGATCGACGGCGGAGGCAGCCCCGACGCCGAGAAGGAGGATGACCCCCGGCAGCGCTGGGAGCAGGTAGCGGTTCGGCCGATAATTGGCGACGAACAGGACAGCGACCTGGAGCGCGACCCAGCCGATCGCCGCCACCGCGATGCGCCGCCTGGTCGGCGGCATCGCTCGCCATCCGATCGCGGTCGCTGCGGTCCCGATGGCGGCTCCGACAGCGACCGGGATCAGGCCTGGTAGCGCGCCGTCGCTCCGGAATGGGTAGGCGAGGATCCGGCGCGCGAGATCCAGGATCGAGCGCGGCGCCACCTGGTGGGCCCAGATGCCGAGGTCGATCGCCACCGCAGATGGGTTCGGGAGCAGCGCGGCGACGACCCAGATGATGGCGATGAGCGTCAGCCCGACGCCGCTGGCCACCAACCAGCGACGAACCGCGGCCGTGCCGCGGGCTTCGAGGATGAGCAGTGCCAGCAGCGCGCCCGTGACGCCGAATGCCGCATTCGCCTTGGTCGCGATCGCGAGGCCGAACAGGACCCCAGCGAGCAGACCCCAGCGATCCGCATACGGGCGCTCCTCCGCTCGGCCGATCAGGATCACGGCCGCGGTCAGCTCGAGCATGACGAGGGTCTCGGTGTAGGCCAGACGTCCATAGAACAGGACCAGTCCGGACGATGCGAACGCGGCCGCGGCAAGGAGCGCCGGCCCTCGTCCAACCACCCTTCGAAGGCCCACCCCGAGGACGAACGTCGTCAGCCCGACCGACAGGATCGACAGCAACCTCGCCTGGACGATCCCGACGCCGAGGACCGAGAAGATCCCTGCTTCGAGGAGACTGAACGGCCCGTTGACGAGGTGGAGGTTGAACTGGTCGGTCGACCACGTGCCGAGCAGGACCAGGTTCCGGGCATTGACGACGTTCCAGGCTTCGTCGGTGAATGGGCTGTCGCTGCCCGTGACCCCGATGGTCGGGTCGGCTGCGACAAATCGCAGCAGGACCGCGACGACGGCGATCGCCAGCGCGATCTCGGCCCACGGCACGCCCCGGAGGCGCCCACCCGATGGATCGTCCCGGGGTCGGGTCAGCACCGGCGTGTCCTCCCCGGATCGAGACCGGCACAACGAAACGCCCGAAGGAACCGCTGGTCCGTAGCGCCGTACCGATGCAAGCACCGGCACTGCAGCTTGCGGATCAAGGCCCCTCCGGGCAGGACTGACTCTATGCGGTCCGATCGGGTCGAGGGAACCAGGTTATCCACGACTTTGGAGAATCAGCGCTCTGAGCGAGGCGTTCGTCCACAGGCCGTCCACGGGCGCGTCGCTAACGGGCGGTCCGGAGGGGTCCAGGTTCGTGACGGGCCCCAGGTCGACGGTCCCCGCGCACGACAAAACGCCCGAAGGAACCTCGATCACTAGATGGTCCAGTCAATGTAAACACCGACCAGATCACTAGATGTCCGTGGCCCCTTCAGGCAAGACCTACTGTACGGCCCCCGACGGCGCGGCGGCAAGGCACTTATCCACGACTTTCATCGCAAATGTCTCGCGGCCAAGGGCGTTGTCCACACGCTTCCCACATCAGGGCTCCAGCGGCCAGACATGGGCGTCAGCCAGCACCGGGTAGCCGTTCGGATCGAGGGTCAGGCGCCGCACCTGGCCGGTGTCCTCCTGGCGGACGTCCCACGTCGCCTCGTCCTCGTGTTCGACGCGCCACGTCATCGGTCGCGGCTCCAGCGCGTCATCGATGACCAGCATCTCCATATCGATCGCCTGCCCGACGGGCACGTCCGAAGCAAGGCGCGACAGCGTGGTCGAGGCGATCGCCGGAGAGCCGAGCAGCATGATGTCGCGGTCCGCTCCCCACGGGAACGACAGGTGGCGGATCCCGCTCGGGGTCACGACGTTCCCGTGCAGCGTCGATCCATCGGCGCTCGGATGCAGCGTCAGGAGGCCGGCCTTCGTGGCGACCTCCAGTCGGCTGATGACCCCGGCCGACACTTCGACGAGCACGCTCCGGGTCAGCCGGCCATCGCGCTCGAGGGCCTCGCGCCAGCGCGTCCCGCGCGCGCCATCCGCGCGACTCCAGACGATGGTCGCTCCGTCGATGGTCCGCGCGCGCCCGCCGAGCCGTGTCACCGTCCGCGACATGGCGCTCAGCCTGCTCGGCGGGGAGCGGCGGTGGGCTCCGGCGTCGTCCCCTCCCCTGCCGCCGCGGCCCAACGCTCGGCGGCCGCCTGGAGCTCACCGGCCAGGGACGGCGCGACCCGACCGTGGACGCGCACGTCACGCTCGCGGTAGTCGATGTCGATCGTGCCTCGTTCCCGGACGCGGGCCAGCAGCTCGCCGGCGGCGTACGGCAGCAGCACGTCGACGTCGGCCCACAGCGACGCGAGCAGCGCCGCGGTCTCCGCGCGCAGGGTCTCCATCCCGTAGCCCGTCAGGGCCGAGACGAGGACCGCGCCCGCGATCGACGGCGCCACCGACGAACCGTTCATCGCCGCAGTGTCGACGAGGTCCACCTTGTTGAACACGACGAGGCGTGGCTTGTCGCCCGCGCCCAGCTCGTCGAGGACGATCTGGACCGTGGCCCGATGTTCCTCGACGTGCGCATCGGCGGCATCCACCACCTCGAGCAGGACGTCGGCTCGATTGACCTCCTCGAGCGTCGCCCGGAAGGCGTCGACCAGCTGGTGCGGGAGCTTGTGGATGAAGCCGACCGTGTCGGTGACGATCGCGGTCTGGCCGTCGCCGAGCTTGACCTGCCGGCTCGTCGGGTCGAGCGTCGCGAAGAGCTTGTCCTCGGCCCGGGCCACCTCGGCGCCGACGAGAGCGTTCAACAGCGTCGATTTGCCGGCGTTGGTGTACCCGACGATGCCGACCGTCGGCCACAACCGCCGATCGCGGCCGCGCGCGGCGGTCGCCCGCTGCTGGCGGACCTGTTCGACGCGTTCCTTCATCTTGGCGATGCGCGTGCGGATGGTGCGCCGGTCGGTCTCGAGCTGGCTTTCGCCCGGTCCGCGCGAGCCGATGCCGCCCTGGGTCCGCGACAGGTGCGTCCACAACTTGGTCAGCCGCGGCAGCTGGTACTCGAGCTGTGCGAGCTCCACCTGGAGCCGACCTTCATGGGTCTGGGCGTGGAGCGCGAAGATGTCGAGGATCAGGCGACTTCGGTCGATGACCTTGACCCGCAGGAGTTCCTCGAGCGAGCGCTGCTGGGCCGGCGAGAGCTCGTCGTCGGCGATCAGGACGTCGAATCCGGTCTCGCGGCGTGCGGCCGCGAGCTCTTCCGCCTTGCCCTTGCCGATGTACCAGTTGGGGTCGACGTGGCGGCGGTTCTGCCACTCCGCCCCGACGACGTCGCCGCCCGCGGTGCTGGCGAGATTAGCCAGCTCGGTCAGCGATTCCTCGGCGGTCCAGCCATCCTCGCCTCCCGTATCGACGGCCACGAGGAAGACCTTCTCGACCGGGGGCTCGAGATCGATGAGGGTGGTCGGCATGCGCCAGCAGGATAGCGTGATGGGCCTTTCGGAGTGGTCGGAGGGGGTGTTCCGTCCTATAGAGCCGGGCGTCTCACGCAGGGACCATCGGTGCCATGTCGCACCACCCCACCCAGCTCTCGGTCGCCGGCTGGTTCCGCGCCACGGTCCCCGGCCGCGATCTGCCGCTCCCGGAGAGCCCACGACGACGGCTGCTGATCCGTTCGATCGGCGTCATCGCCCTCGCCGCCACGCTCGTCTACCTCGCCTGGCGGCTGACCGCGACGATCCCTCTGGATGTGTGGTGGCTGTCGATCCCGCTGTTCGTGCTCGAGGTCCACGCTGCCCTCGGCCTGGCGCTCTTCACCTTCTCGCTGTGGGACGTCGACCGCCGCCCGGCGACCGATGACGTCGCCACGACCGATCGGCGGATCGCCGTGCTCGTGCCGACGTACAACGAGGGCCTCGAGGTCCTCGTCCCGACGGTCGCCGCCGCGCTCGCGATGCGCGTGCCCCACGAGACCTGGGTCCTCGACGATGGCGATCGTCCCGAAGTCGCTCGATTGGCCGCCGATCTCGGGGCGAAGTACCTCACCCGGCCCGAGCACGATCATGCCAAGGCCGGCAACCTCAACCACGCGCTGTCCATCATCGACGCCGACCTGATCGGCGTGCTCGACGCCGATCACGTCGCCTCTCCCGATTTCCTGGCGCACACCCTCGGCTACTTCGACGACCCGCTCGTGGCCCTCGTCCAGACGCCGCAGGAGTTCTACAACCTCGAGTCGTTCGAGCACGAGAGCGGACCGCACACCCATCTGGCGGAGCGGCCCGACGATGCGAGCACGCTGCGGTTCCATGAGCAGACGCTGTTCTACCGGATCCTCCAGCCAGGCAAGAACCGCTGGGATGCGGCGTTCTGGTGCGGGACCGGCGCCGTGGTCCGAGTGGCCGCGCTGCGCGACGTCGGTGGGGTCGCGACCGACACGATCACGGAGGACATCCACACGACGATCCGGCTGCATCGGCACGGCTGGCGGACCGTCTATCACAACGAGGTGCTGGCTCGTGGCCTGGCGGCCTCCGATGCCGCGACATACCAGCTCCAGCGTCATCGCTGGGGCACGGGCGCGATGCAGGTCCTCCGTCGCGAGAACCCCCTCGTGGTATCCGGGTTGACCGTGCCGCAGCGACTGTCGTACGCGGCCACGCTGCTCGGCTGGTTCGATGCATGGCGATCGCTCGGCTACCTGATCCTACCGCCCATCGTGCTCGCGACCGGGGCCGTCCCGATCAAGGCGGACCCGCTCACCTTCGCGGTCGCCTTCGTGACCACGTTCGCTCTCGGTCAGCTGGCCCTCCGTGTGCTCTCGCGAGGCTCCCACCGACCGGTCCTGTCCATCCTGTTCGAGCTCGTGCGGATGACCCCGAACCTGCTCGCCACGCTGACCCTGTTCACGAACCGACGGGCAACCTTCCGGGTCACCCCCAAGGGCCGCACCGGGACGGGCCGCATCCGGGCCCACGTACCCCGGCTCCTGGTGGGCGCCCTGGCCGTGTCGGTCCTGGCGGTGGGCTGGTACGCGGCCACCCTGGCCGGCCTCACGCCGACGCGCTATCCGGTGCCGTGGGCGGCCCACGCCGCGTTCGCCTGGACGCTCGTGAACGTCGCCCTCGTCTGGCTGGCCATCCGACGTGTCCGTTCGACCGAGTTCGCCGGCGAGCGCCGCTCGAGCGTGCGGTTCACGACCGACCTTTCGGGGCGGCTCGACGGCATCGAGGCCTGGGTCCGCGACCTGTCACTGACCGGGGCGCGAGTCGAGGTCCCGGACAGCACGGTCGTCGCGGAACACGGGCGCCTCGTCGTCGATGCCGATCGCGCCAGGGCCATCACGCTCGAAGGCCACAGCCGGTCGACCTGGACCGACGACGAAGGCCGGACGATGATCGGCTTCGAGTTCGATGCCGGGCAGTTCGAGGAACGCGGCCGACTGGCGCTGGCGCTGTTCGGAGCGAACGCCGCGGTCGCCGAGCTCGCCGCGAGCGAGGCGGCCAGCGACGCTGCCGACGCCCACGACGAGGCCGACCGAACGGTGTCCTCGGCCGCCTGACGCCGCTACGCGCGGTCGACGACCTCGCCGACGGCGCCCAGAGCACCCTCGACCGGAAGCCCATCGGTCGCATCGAGCCAGGTCACGTCGCGTTCGGCCCGGAACCATGTCGCCTGGCGCTTGGCGAACGCCACGTTCCGTCGGGCATCGACGGCGATCGCCTCCTCGAGTGATGCCGTCCCGTCCGCGACCGACCATGCCTCGTGGTAGCCGATCGCCGAGAAGGCCGGCAGCATGGGGTCGTAGCGCTCCCGGAGACTGACGGCTTCGTCGATCAGCCCGGCATCGAACTGGGCCCGGGCGCGACGCCCGATGCGACGGGCGTGCTCGGGCTTCTCGACCGTGAGCCCGAGCCAGACCGAGCGCCCGGGGTAGCCACGAGGTCGCGGCCGCGGACCGTCCCCGCGGATCTCGGCGAGCTCCAGGGCCCGGATCACCCGTCGCGGGTTGGCCAGGTGGACCTCGGCGGCCAGACGGGGCGCCGTGCGCCGGAGTCGGTCGGCCAGCGGTTCGAGCCCCTCCGCGGCGAATTCCGCCTCGAGGCGAGCGCGCACCCGTGGATCGTCGGGCATCGCCGTGAGGTCGAGACCGCGCGCGACCGCGCGCAGGTACAGCCCGGTGCCACCGACCAGGAGGGCGACGCCGCCGCGCTCCCCGACCGCCTCGAGCACCGCTGCGGCATGCGCGGCGAAGTCCGAGACGGTGAACCGCTGGTCGGGATCGACCAGGTCCAATCCCTCGTGCGGCACGCGCCGGCGGTCCGCGTCGTCGACCTTGGCGGTGCCGATGTCGAGGCCACGGTAGACCTGTCGTGAATCCGCCGAGATGATCGTCGCGGGCCGGCCGGCCGCGATGAACCGCTCGGCCAGTCGGATCGCGAGTTCGGTCTTGCCGGTGGCGGTGGCACCGGCGACGACCACGAGCGGAGGGAGGCCGGACATCCGGCCATACTGCACGGGCGATGCCCTTCCCGCACGTGTTCTCACCGATCTCGCTGCGCCATCGGACGCTGGCCAACCGCATCACGTTCGGGGCGCATACGGCCAACATGAGTGAAGCCGGGCTGCCCGGTGACCGTCACATCGGCTACTACCGTGAGCGGGCGATCGGTGGTGCGGGGATGATGGTGGTCGAGCCGGTACCGGTCCACCGGACGGCGGTCCTGACACGCGGCAACTTCCGACCCGACGACGACGCGGTGATCCCGGCGTTCCGCCGTCTCGTCGACGCATGCCGCCAGGCCTCACCCGACATCGTCCTGATCCAGCAGCTTTATCACGTCGGTCAGCACGGCGACGCCGACAACTCGTTCGCCCCGAACTGGTCGCCCTCGGGACGGCCGTCCTACCACGACGCCGACGGCGGGCACGCGATGACGGCCGGCGAGATCGACGAGATCATCGCGGCGTTCGTCGCCGCAGCGGCGCGGGCCCAGGCGGCAGGGTTCGACGGGATCGAGATCTTCGCCGCGTATCACGGCCTCGTGGACCAGTTCTGGACGCCCTGGTCGAACCGTCGCACCGACGACTGGGGTGGCACGTTCGACGCTCGGATGCGGTTCTCGGCCGCGATCCTGGCGGGCATCCGGGAGCGCTGCGGCGAGGAGTTCATCATCGGGCTGGCGGTCAGCGTGGACGAGACGACCGACGCCACGCTGTCGGTCGAGGAGCTCCAGGTGGTCGTGGCCTGGCACGACGAACGCCGCCTGATGGACTACGTGACCTGCGGGACCGGCTCCTACGTCGACTTCTACCAGATCATCCCCACGTCGCTCTTCCCACCCAAGCTCGGCGCCCCGTATGCGGCCGCCCTCAAGCAGGTCGTCCGCCACGCCCTCGTCCAGGCCGAGAGCCACATCCGCACGCCCGAGGCCGCCGAGGCGGTCCTGGCAGCGGGGCAGGCCGATCTGGTCAGCATCGTCCGCGGCCAGATCGCCGACCCGTACCTCGTGGCCAAGGCGCGGGACGATCGGGCGGGTGAGATCAGGCCCTGCCTGTCGTGCAACCAACTGTGTTGGGCTCGGCGGTCACGGGACTACTGGATCTCCTGTCTGGTCAACCCGTCGGCCGGGCGGGAGGCTGTGTGGGGCGGCGAACCCTTCCCGCTGGCGGCCGTCCCTGGGCACGTGCTGGTCGTGGGTGGCGGGCCGGCCGGCCTCGAGGTGGCTCGGGTCGCCGCCACGCGCGGCCACCAGGTCACGCTCGTCGAGCACACCGATCGCCTGGGCGGCCAGTTCCGGCTCGCCGGGCTGCAGCCGTCGCGCGAGCAGATCGGCGACCTGCTCGCGTGGTTCGAGCGGGAGCTCGACCGGCTGGGCGTTCAGGTGCGTCTCGGCACGGAGCTCGACGCGGAAAGCGTGGCGCAGTTCGGCGCCGACCGCATCGTCGTCGCGACCGGGGCGCGGCCGGCACGGGCCGGCTGGCAGCGCGCGGCTCCGATGGTCGATCGATTGCCCGGCGTGGATGGCCCCGACGTGTTCGCGATCGACGACGTGCTGGCCGGGACGTGGACACCCGGGCGGCGGGTGGTCGTGCTCGACGACCTCGGCGATTGGCGCGGCACCGGCACCGCACTCGGCCTCGCCGAACGCGGTCACGACGTCACCCTGGTGACAGCGGCTCCCGTGATCGCCGCTGGCCTCGGCCACAGCGCCGCCGACGGCCCGTTGCGCCGCCGCTACGCGGCCGCCGGCGGAAAGGCGGCACCGAGCACGGTGATCGACGGCTGGGGCGACGGCCGAGCCCGAGTGCGGTCCGTGCTTGACGGATCGCACCACGAGCTCGAGGCGGATGCGCTGGTCATCGCCGAGACCGCGGTCTCCGAGACCGCCCTGCCCGAGGCACTTCGCGCGGCCGGTGTTCCGTTCGAAGCGGTCGGCGATGTCGTGGCACCGCGACGAGCGAGCCTGGCGTTCTACGAAGCCCGCGAACTGGCCCGTCGGCTCTGAGCCGCTCGGCCGTACCATGGTCCACGAGGAGACCAGCATGACGACCCAGGAGATCGACCACCCCGCACCGGCCCGTCGGGGGCGTGAAGCCAGGCAGGCCGCACGACTTGCGCGGGCGATGGATTCCCTGCCCTACCTGACCCGGATGCTGCCACCGGTCGAGGTCATCTCGACCGACGGCCTCGAGACCATCGAGCACAACGCCGACACCCTCCTCCAGGAGGTCGGCATCGAGATCGTCAACTATCCAGAGGCGCTCGGGATCTTCGCGGCCGCCGGCGCCGACGTGCAGGGCTCGCGCGTCCGGTTCGAACGGGGCATGTGCCGACGGATCATCCAGGCGTCCGCGCCGAGGGTGTTCACTCAGCGCGCCCGCAACCCGAAGCGCGACGTGGTCATCGGCGACCCGCACATGGTGCTCGTGCCGACCTACGGATCGCCGTTCGTGCATGACATCGACCGAGGCCGCCGCTACGCCACGATCGAGGACTTCCGCAACTTCGTGAAGCTGACTTACACGAGCCACACGCTCCATCACGGCGGTGGGACCCTGTGCGAACCGGTCGATCTGCCGGTCAACAAGCGCCATCTCGAGATGGTCTACTCGCACATCCGCTATTCGGACCGGGCGTTCATGGGCTCGGTCACCCACCCGTCGCGGGCCGCGGACTCTGTCGAGATGGCGCGCATCGTGTTCGGCGCGGACACGCTCGAGCGCGAGCACGTGATCATGGGGCTCGCCAACGCCAACTCGCCGATGTCCTGGGACTTCAACATGCTCGGCTCGGCCAAGGCGTACGCCGAGGCGAACCAGATCATGCTGATCACGCCGTTCATCCTCGGCGGGGCGATGGCGCCGGTCACCGTGGCCGCACAGGCGACCCAGACGCTGGCCGAGGCGCTGGCCGGGATGGCCTTCTGCCAGATGGTCCGCCCGGGGGCGCCGGTGATCTTCGGGTCGTTCGCGTCGTCGATGTCGATGCAGACCGGGGCGCCGACCTTCGGCACGCCTGAGCCGCAGCTCGTGCTGTTCGTCCTGGCGGCCCTTGCCCGCCGTCTGGGCGTGCCGTTCCGGAGCGGTGGCAACTTCACGGCCTCCAAGGTCCCCGATTACCAGGCCGCCTATGAGAGCGCCGTGAGCTTCATGGCCACGATGCAGGCCGGCGTCAACTTCAACCTCCACACCGCAGGCTGGCTGGAGGGCGGCCTGGCCATCGGCTACGAAAAATTCATGCTCGACGAGGACCAGGCGTCGATGGCGGCCGCCTACATCGGCGGCGTGGACACGACCGACAACGGCTACGCGCTCGATGCGATGCTGGGCGGCGGCCCGGGGCAGCACTTCCTCGGCTCGCCGCATACGCTGGCGAACTTCGAGAACGCCTTCTGGCGCTCCGAGCTGTCGAACAACGACAGCTTCGAGCAGTGGGAACTCGACGGGTCCCTTGACGCCGCGCAGCGGGCGAACCTGCGCTGGAAGCGACGCCTGGCGGAGTACGAGAGGCCGCCGCTCGACGAGGGCATCCACGACGAGCTCGTCGCCTGGATCGAGCAGCGCCGGGCGAGCTTCCCCGACTCGGACGTCTAGGTCGAAGGCAGCCTCGCGTCGCCGAAGCTAGACCGCGTCGATCGGCCCGACGGTCTGCTCCTCGACGACGAGCGGTTTTCGCTCGGCCTGGAGGCGACGCAGTTCCTCGAGCGGGATGTGGCACTTCATCAGGTGCCCGGGCTCGACCTCGGCGAGTGGCGGCTCGGTCACCTCGCACAGGCCGTCGATCCGTCGCGGGCAGCGGGTGTGGAAGACGCAGCCGCTCGGCGGATTGGCGGGACTGGGCACCTCGCCATCGAGGCGGATCCGGGTCCGCTCCTCTCCGTCGATGCTCGGGACGGCCGAGAGCAGCGCCTCGGTGTACGGGTGGTTGGGGCCCTGGAAGATCTTCTCCGCGTCGGCGACCTCCTGGATCCGACCCAGGTACATGACCGCGATCCGGTCGGCGAGATAGCGAACGACCCCGAGGTCGTGGGAGATCAGCAGGTAGCTCGTCCGACTCTCCGCCTGGAGCTCCGCGAGCACATTCAATATGGCCGCCTGGACGGACACATCGAGGGCGCTCGTCGGCTCGTCGGCGACGACGATGCGCGGGTCGCCGGCGAAGGCTCGGGCGATGGCCACGCGCTGCTTGAGCCCGCCGGAGAGCTGGCGCGGCTTGAGGTCCAGGTGGCGCTGGGTCAGGCGCAGGCTCTCGGCCAGCCGGTCCACGCGCGCATCGACCTCCTTGCCGCGCAGGCCGGTCAGCTTGCTGACCGAGCGACCGAGGATGTTGCGCACGCTCCATCCCCGGTTCAGCGCCGAATCGGGGTTCTGGAAGACCATCTGGATCTGGCGCTTGTCGCGGCTCGGGCGCTGCGTGGCGACGGCTCCCAGGTCGTGGTCACCGAGCGTGATCTGGCTGCCCGCGTCGGGCCCCTCGATGCCCAGGATCGTCCGGGCCAGCGTCGATTTGCCGGAGCCGGACTCCCCCACCAGACCGAGCGTCTCACCGTCGAACATCTGGAGGTCGACGCCCACGAGCGCCGGGACGTCGTGACCGGACGACCGGAAGGTCTTGGAGACGTTGGCCATCTCGAGGGTCAGCTCGTCGTGGGCGGTCACGGCCTGGCCGGTGCCGGGCTGGGGGGCCTGGATCTCGCCGATCCGGTCGACGTGATGGCAGCGGCTCCACTGGCCGGGCCCCACCTCGACGACGGGTGGCACGACCTCGCGACACAGGTCGGTCGCGAGCGGACAGCGATCGACGTAGACACAGGTCGGTAGTGGCGTTCCGATCTGCGGCAGGGTGCCCGGGATCGTGGCCAGCGGACGCTGGCTCTTGCGCACGCCGTGGCGAGGCAGCGCCTGGAGGAGGCCGACCGAGTACGGATGGCGCGGTCGCTCGAAGACGCGGGCCGCGTCCCCCTCTTCGACGATCTTGCCCGCGTACATGACCCCGACCCGGTCGCACATGGTCCGGATGACGCCCAGGTTGTGGGCGATCAGCAGGACCGCCGACGACGTCTCGGAGATGAGCCCGCGGACGAGGTCCAGCACGCTCGCCTCGACCGTCGCGTCGAGCCCGGTCGTTGGCTCGTCGAGCACCAGCAACTGCGGGTCGCTCGCGAGCGCCATGGCGATCACCACGCGCTGCTGCATCCCGCCCGAGAGCTGGTGTGGGTAGCGCGTCAGCACCCGCTCGGGATCGGCGATCTGCACCCGGCGCAACGCGGCCAGGGCACTGGCTTCGGCCTGATCGCCCTGCTGGCCGAGGACGGTGAATGCCTCGATGACCTGCGGCCCGATCTTGGTCGTCGGATTGAGGGCGGCGCCGGGATCCTGGTAGACCATCGACGCGTGATGCATCCGGAACCGGCGCAGCTCGTCGCCCGACTTCTTGACGATGTCATCGCCGTTGACGAGGATCCGCCCGCCCGTGATCCGGGCGTTGCGCGGCAGGTACCGGACCGCGGCGTAGGCCGTCGTCGACTTGCCGCAGCCCGATTCCCCGACGAGGCCGTAGGACTCGCCCGGGCGGATCTCGAAGGAGACGCCGCGGAGCACGGGACGTGGGATGCCCCGAACCAGGTAGGCGAGCTCGAGATCCTCGACCTTGAGCGCGGCGGCCGACGACGGCGCCGGCGGGGCAGCGTCGCGCACCGGGACGGCGGTCATTCGCTCGACACCGACTGGAGGGCGTCGGCGATCAGGTTGATGGCCACCACGCAGCTGGCGATCGCCAGCGCCGGGAACAGGGTCGGCCACCACTTGCCGGAGATCATGTTGGTGTACTCCTCGCTCACGGACAGGCCCCAGTCGGGCGAGGGTGGCTGGATGCCGACGCCGAGGAACGATAGCGTGGCCACGGTGAAGATCGCGTAGCCGAACCGGACCGTGAGCTCGACCACGATCGGGCCGAGGACGTTCGGGAAGATCTCCCGGGCCATGATGTACAGCCCGGATTCGCCGCGCAGCTTGGCCGCGGTCACATAGTCCAGCTGGCGCTCGGTCTGGACCGCGGCCCGCACCGTCCGGGCGACGATCGGCGTGAACAGGATGCCGACGACCAGCACGACGACCAACGTCGACGATCCCAGCACCACCAGGGTCAGCAGGGCGACGAGGATGACCGGCAGCGACAGGAACGCCTCGACCACGCGGCTCACCAGATCGTCGACGATGCCCCGGTAGTAGCCCATGATCAGGCCCAGCAGCGATCCGGCGGTCACCCCCAGGATGGCCGCCAGGGGCGCCACGATCAGCACGTCGCGCGCCCCGATCATCACCCGCGACAGCACGTCGCGGCCGAGCCGGTCCGTGCCGAACAGGTGCTCGGGGTTTGGTGGAAGATGGCCCTTGGCGAAGTCGTTGAACGGGTCGTATGGGGTGATCGCCTGGCCCGCGACGGCGAACACGGCCCACATCGCGAGGATGGCGAGGCCGATGATGAAGCCGGGCTTGCGGAACAGGACCGCCCGAGACTCTCGGCGCGCCTTGGCCCGCTCTGAGCGGATATCGACCGCAGTCGTGGTCGCGGCCATCAGTCAGCGCCCACTCTCTGCCCGAGCGCGCGGGTTCATCCAGGCGATGATCAGGTCGGCCGCGAGCGTGGCCGCCATGTACACGATGCCGATCACGATCACGCCGGCCGTCAGGACCGGGATGTCCTTGCGTTGGGCTGCGAAGAGCATCAGCTGGCCCATCCCGTTGTAGTTGAAGATCTTCTCGACGCCGATGATGCCGCCGAAGAGGTAGCCGATCTGGACGCCGATGACGGCGACAGTCGGGACGAGGGCGTTGCGAAGCACGTGGCGGCGCATCGTCTGGCCCGTCGTCAGCCCCTTCATCGTGGCGGTCCTGATGTAGTCGGACTCGAGCACCTCGATCGTGCCCGCTCGTGTCATCCGGGCGATGTAGCCGAAGTACACGATGGCCATGGCCAGGGCCGGCATGGCCAGGAACCGCGCGAGGTCGACGATGCTGGCGTTCGGGGGCGGGGTGGCCAGGACCGGGAGCAGCCGCAACTGGACACCGACGACGACGACCAGGAACGTACCGATCACGAACTCGGGGATCGACGACAGGGTCAGCCCCGCGAGGACGATGGCCCGGTCGGCTGGTCGGTCGCGCCGTCTGCCGGCGAACAACCCGGCGGCGATGGCGATGGGGATCGTCAGCAGCAGGGCGTAGGCGGCCAGCAACCCGGACCGACCGATCGCCGCCACGATCAGCGGGATGACCGGCCGCCCGGACTGGAACGAGTTGCCGAAATCGAAGGTGACGAGGTTGCGCAGCGCCCGAACGTACTGCTCAGGCAACGGATCGTCTGTGCCGAGCTTCGCGTTGAGGGCGTCGACGCTCTCCTGTGGCGCGAACGGACCGAGGATCGTCCGCCCAACGTCATTCGGCAGGACGTTGGCGATGACGAACACGATGGTCGCGAGCAGCCACAGCGTGATGAGTGAGAGCACCAGCCTGCGCAGCAGCCAGCGGATCATCGTCTCACGCGGCCCTCGTGGATCGCGACGGAAGGGACCCGGGGAGGAGCGGCCAATCGCCCCTCCCCCGGTTTCAGGATGTCAGGCCGACTGCGACGCGGCAGAGAAGAACATCTGCCCGAGCGCGCTCGAGTAGATGCCGCTGTACTTCTTGGCACTACCGGCAAGGTAGTTGTACCAATACGGCAGGGCGATCGGCACGTCCTCGTTGAGGATCGTCTCGATCTTCTTGCACGCCGCCTTCTGGGCGTCGACGCCGATGGCCGCCTGGAACTCGCCGAACGCTGCATCGAACTCAGGCGAGTTGTACTGGGACGAATTCCAGATGCCCTTCGACTTGAGCGCTGCGTTGAGGTAGACGTCCGGGGTGGCGCGGTGGCCGTAGTCGACGATGCCGAGCTCGGCCGCGCCGGAGCACGGCGGATCCTTCGGCGTCTCCGGGCACCACTGCGCGCCGTAGAACGTGTCGAGGCTCTCGACCGCGACTTCGAGGTTGAAGCCGGCCTCAGCGGCCTGGCTCTTGATCAGCGTCGCGAGGTCCGGGATCTCGAGCAGCTGGCCGGCGTGCAGCTTGGCGCTGATGGTCGGCGTGCCGGCCGCGGCGAGCAGCGACTTGGCCTTCGCGATATCACGGGTCCGCTGCGGGACGCTGTCGTCGAAGTACGGATAGATCGGGGCGATGACGTGGTCATTTCCCAGGTCGGCCTTGCCCTTGAACAGCTGCTCGATCATGGCCGGGCGATCGAGCGACAGCGCGAGGGCCTGGCGAACCTCCTTCTTGGTGAACTGGCCGGTGTCGACGCGCATCCAGATCTGGCGATGGAGCGCGGCGCGGGTGGCGATGACGTTGGTGTTGGCGTCCGACAGCAGCGCCTCGCCCGACAGGACGTCGAACTGGACGATGCAGTCGACCTGTCCGCCCTGGTAGGCGGTGACCATCGGGCCGGTCGCATCGAAGAACACGAACTCGACCGAGTCGAGTGGCGTCTGGCCGCCCCACCACGTCGGGTTGCGCGAGAAGGTCGCTCCAGTCGTCGGGTTGAAGCTGTCGAGCTTCCACGCGCCGGTGCCGTTGGGCTTGGCATCGAGCGTCGTCCCGGTGGTGTAGTCCTTCGGGGTGATGACGGTCTGCGCGTTGAAGACCGACACGAGGTACGGGAAGTTGCCGTTCGGGCTGAGCAGGTTGAAGGTGACCGTATTCGGGTCAGTCGCCACCGCCGACTTCTCGTCGATGATGCCCTTGAGGCCCGAGTTGCCCGCCGCCACAAGGCGGCCCATCGTGGCCACGACGTCGTCGGCCGTGAAGTCCGAGCCGTCCTGCCACTTCACGCCCTTGCGCAGGTTGAACGTCCAGACCGAACCCGTGTCGTTGGGCGTCCACTTCTCGGCAAGGCCGGGGGCGATGTCGGAGCCGTTCTTGTCGAGGGTGCACAGGAACTCGAACGACTGGGCGACGATGCCGTACCCGCCGAGATCCTGCATCTGGATCGGATCGACCTTGACCGGCTTCTGGATGGCGACCCTGATCGAGCCGCCCGCCGCGGGCGCCGTGCTGCTGCTGGCCCCCGCGCTGGCCTCAGCGCTGGCGCTGGCCGCGGCACTCGGGGCGGTGCTGGCCGACGGCGTCGACGAGCAGGCCGCGATGACCGCGCTGATCGATGCCAGCGACAGTCCCAGCACCGTGCCGCGCTGGATGAACTGGCGACGGGTGATCCGCCCTTGCGCGAAGGCCTCGACGAGGTCGAGCTCGAGCGGTGTCGCGGATCGGCGCACCCGATCCAGGCGGGAGTAGTCCATGGTGCTGATCCTCCTCGACCATGTGACGGACCCGTGATGCCTCGCACCACCATCCTGGCGGACGGTCCGCATGTGACTCCACCGGAAGGCGCCATAGTGAGGGCGCCTTCCGGCGCGTGTCAACGCGCTGGATCCGGTTCGTGGTCCACGACCGAACCACGCAGCGCGTAGGGGCCCGCGTGGCTGACCCGGACGGTCACCTCGCTACCCAGCATTCGTGGCTCGCCCACGAGATGGACGAGCTTGTTGCCGCGGGTCCGACCGGACAGCCGGACCTGTACCCCTGGCTCGACGACGGCCGTCGGCTCGTCGTGGTCGTGCGACCGAGCGGGCGCCA
Source organism: Candidatus Limnocylindrales bacterium (assembly GCA_035688805.1). Lineage (GTDB taxonomy): Bacteria > Chloroflexota > Limnocylindria > Limnocylindrales > CSP1-4 > SPCO01. The sequence goes on along the minus strand of DASSMQ010000090.1, from coordinate 602 downwards.
GGCAGTCGACGAGGACGGCCACGTCGCGTCCCAGCCAAGCCTGGTTCCGAGCGAGCCCGATGGCCTCCTGCACAGCCAGCAGGTCGTTCAGTCGGCGGCGCTTGACCTCCGCTGGCACGTCGTCCGCGAGTCGAGTCGCCGGCGTGTCCGGGCGGGCCGAATAGGCCGCGGCAAACACCTGGTCGTAGCGGGTCCGGCCCAACAGCTCGAGGGTGGCCTCGAATTGTGCCTCCGTTTCACCAGGGAATCCGACGATGACGTCCGTCGAAACAGCGATCTTCGGCAGCGCGGCGCGGATCCGCTCGAGCCGCTCCTCGTAATGGTCGATCGTGTACTGACGGCCCATCCGCCGAAGCACGCCGTCGTCGCCGGACTGGACCGGCAGATGGAGGTGCTCGCAGACGCTCTGGCAATCGGCGAGGGCACCGATCAGTCGATCCGACAGATCCCATGGGTGCGACGTCACGAACCGGAGTCGCCCGATGGCCGGACGGCCGTCAGCGGTCCGTAGTCCGTCGATCGCGCGGATCAACTCGGCCAGATCCGGCCGTCCACGCAGATCGAGCCGACGTCCCGCCCAGCGGTCGGCGTCGACGTGTGCG
>DASSMQ010000089.1:0-14026 GCA_035688805.1 Candidatus Limnocylindrales bacterium | reverse complement strand
GGGGATCTTCACCACGGGCCTGCTGCTCGAGGTGTCGGAGACCCCGACACGGCGCCAGAACCTCGCCGACCAGGTCGACGCCACGACCAACGACATCCTCGACTGGCGGGACGAGGCGCTGATGCTCAACCTGGCGAGCTTCGGCCCCGACGACCACCAGCTGCTCCTCCAGGCTCGGATCGACGGCCTCCGCGACATCCTGCGTCTCTCGCTCGACGCGTTCCGGGAACGCGTCCATCGAGCGGCTACCGAGCTCAACACGACCGCCCCGACCGATCTGACCCTCAGCGGTTGGTGGGAGCAGGCGAAGACCCTCGAGGACGAGTAACCGGAGCGACACCCGCCCGGCCGGCCCACCATGCTTCGCCGGGCTACGATGCGGCGGTGCCAACCCGTTCCGGCCGACTGGCCGATGCCTGGATCGCCCTCGCCACGGCGCTGGCGATCCTCGCGCTGACCATCCCGCTCTTCCTGAACCCCTGGTGGGTGGCCTTCGAGCAGGGCCGAGCGCAGGCGGCTGCCTGGACAGGCTTCGGCGAGCCGGACCTCCGCCGAGCCACCGATTCGATCCTGGCCGATCTCGTCGTCGGCCCACCAGAGTTCGACGTCGAGGTCGGGGGCGTGCCGGTCCTCGACGAGCGCGAGCGTGCCCATATGCGCGACGTTCGCGGGGTGTTCGTCTGGTTCTTCGCGATCGCCATCGTCGCCGCTGCAACCGCGGCATCGCTGGCTGCACGGCGAGGCGGCGCTGACCGTCCGGCCGCCTGGCGGGCCGTTCGCGTGGGGGCGCTCGGTCTGATCGCAGTCCTGGTCGTGGCCGGCGTCGTCGCCCTCGTGGCGTTCGACGCGTTGTTCGAGACGTTCCATCGGATCTTCTTCCCGGGGGGGTCCTACGACTTCGACCCGAGCACGGAACGGCTCGTCCAGCTCTTCCCGTTCGCGTTCTGGCAGGAGACGGCGGTCGCGGTCGGCGCCGTCGCGATCGTGGCGGCGGCGCTCGTTGCTGTGATCGCACGGCGTCGCGGCGAGGCACCCGCAACGTCGACGGTGCGCGCAGGTCCCGCGCCAGAGGGCTCGCGATCGTGACGGCCGACCGGCTCCTGACGGTCGAGGAGGCTCGCTCCCGCATCTTCGCCGCGATCGCCGGCCCGACGGGTCCCGAGGTCGCCTGGCTCTCCGAGGCGCGTGGCCGCGTCCTGGCCAGCGACGTCATCAGCCCGCTGTCGCTGCCGCCGTGGGACAACTCTGCGATGGACGGCTATGCGATCCGGGCCGCCGACGTCGCGTCGGCCGGCGAGGACGCCCCGACGGTGCTGGAGGTCATCGGCGAGGTTCGCGCCGGACAGGCGCCCGACGTCACGGTCCGCCGCGGCACGGCGGTCCGGATCGCGACGGGCGCGCCGGTCCCACCCGGGGCCGACGCGGTCATCCCCGTCGAGCAGACCACGCCGCTTGACGCGTCCGGCGCGCCGACAGGCCCGCGCGGTCGTGACGCCACCGGACCACGTCCCGCAGCGATCGGGGCGCATGCCGCCGTCCCGGCCGGCGCGAGCATCCGACGCGCCGGGAGCGATCTGCTCGGTGGTCGGATCGTGCTGAGGCGCGGCGCGGTCGTGACACCGGCGGCGATCGCCCTGGCTGCCGGCGTCGGGGTGGACAAGCTGGACGTCCATCGCCGGCCGCGCGTGAGCGTCCTTGCCACGGGTGATGAGGTCCGGACCGCCGGCATCGACCTCGGGCCGGCCGGCATCCCCGACGCCAATGGCCCCGCGCTCATGGCGATGATCGAGGAGGCGGGCGGCGAACCGGGGACGCTCGGCATCGCCGCCGATCGGTTCGACGACGTGCGGGCGCGGTTGTGCGCCGGCCTCGTGGGCGGCGCGGACCTCGTGATCGTGTCGGGCGGCGTATCGGTCGGACCGTACGACGTCGTCCGTGCGGCCTTCGAGGAATTCGGGACCATCGACCTGTGGCGGGTCGCCGTCCAGCCCGGGAAACCGTTCGCGTTCGGGACCGCGAGGGCGCCCGGTGACGACGCCGATCCGTCGGCGCCACCGACCCTGCTGTTCGGCCTGCCCGGTAACCCGGTCTCGACGTTCGTGACGTTCGAGCTGTTCGTCCGGCCAGTGATCCGGCGCCTCGCCGGTCATGGTCCGGAGCGCTGGTTCCGTCCGACCGACCGAGCCGTCCTGCGCGACGACGTCACGAAGGGCGCCGGCCGGCGGGCGTTCGTCCGCGTCACCATCGAGCGCGACGATCTAGGCACGCCGGTCCGCGATGACCGTGGTCGATTGCGGGCCGGCCTCGCTGGCGGCGCGAGCGGGCAAGGGAGCCACGTCCTCTCGGCGCTGGCCGAGGCGGATGCCCTGGCCGTCATCCCCGAGACCGACGATCGGTCGGCGGCGGGCGCGGAGGTCGAGGTCTGGTGGCTCGACCGGGCCTGAGGCGCGGATCGCGAGCCGCTATCCTCGACGGGTGATGGACCCGAAGGCCGGCCGGTCGCTCCCGCCCAGGTCCGAGCGCCGCCGGCTGTCGCACGTCGACCGAACCGGTCGCCCGCGGATGGTCGACGTGTCGGACAAGGCCGTCACCGCCCGGCGAGCCAGCGCCGAGGCGATCGTGTCGATGTCGCCCGAGACGCTCAGCCTGGTCATCGATGGGGGCGGGGCCAAGGGTGACGTCCTGGGCGTGGCCGAACTGGCGGGGGTCATGGGCGGCAAGCGGACCAGCGAGCTCATCCCGCTCTGCCATCCGCTCGCCCTGACGGACCTCCAGGTCTCGATCACGCCGGATCGTGCCGCCGGTGCCCTGCGCATCCGCGCCGAGGCGGCCACCACCGGCCAGACCGGGGTCGAGATGGAAGCCATGACGGCCGCCTCGGTCGCCGCGCTGACCGTCTACGACATGGTCAAGGGCGTCGAGCGCGGCGTGACGATCAGCGCGGTCCGGCTGCTGGCCAAGAGTGGCGGCAAGAGTGGGGAGTGGATCCGGCCGGACCGGGATGAACCGCTTTCCCCCGGCCGACGACCGGGCGACCGCAGCGCCGGCCGAATCGCGAAAGGCCCGCGCCAAACGCCGCGGACCGGAGGCCGTCGATCGGGATGAGGCGCGCGCTCGTCATCACGGCCAGCGACCGGGTCAGCGAGGGCGTCCGGGAGGACACCTCGGGCGCCGGCGTCGGCGCCCGACTCGAGGCACTCGGCTTCACCGTCCAGCGCGCGGTCCTACCGGATGAGCGAGCGGCCCTGACGGACGTCCTGCGGGCCTCTGCCGGCAGCCACGACCTCATCGTCACCACCGGCGGGACCGGCCTGACCCCTCGCGACGTCACGCCGGAGGCGACCCGCGACGCCATCGACTACGAGGTGCCCGGCCTGGCCGAGGCGATGCGCGCCGCCGGTCGGGCCGTGACGCCATTCGCCGACCTGTCGCGCGGGGTGGTCGGGGTCATCGGGCGATCGCTGGTCGTGAATCTGCCGGGCAGCCCGACCGGCGCCCTGGAATCGTTGGGCGCCATCGAACCCACGCTCGACCACGCGCTCGAGACACTGGCCGGGCCGTTCGATCACGATCGTGCCGACGACCACGCCGCGAGCGAGCACCGATGACCCTGTTCGGCCCGTTCCGCGAGGTCCCGCTCTACCCGCTCGTCTTTCCGTTGTTCTGGGGCGCGGTCGTCATCTTCGTCCTGGCGATGGCCCGGCATCTCCGGGTCTTCGCCGCGGTGCGCGTCGAGGGACCGGACCCCCTGGCCGATATCCCTCGCCGCTTCGTGGGACTGATCCGGTATGCCTTCGTGCAGACCAAGATGTTCAAGGATGCGCGGGCCGGGCTCATGCACGCCGGCATCTTCTGGGGCTTCGTCCTGCTCACGATCGGAACCGCCAACATCGTCGTCGGCGGGCTGATCGAACAGATCCTGTCGATCCCGTTCGACGGGCTGATCTGGACGCTCGTCAGCGCGATGCAGAACGTCGTGGCGGTCATCGTCCTCGTGTCGATCGGCTGGGCCTTCCTGCGCCGCCTCGTGACGAAGCCGAAGCGACTGACCTACAACCGGGACGCGCTGATCATCCTGTCGATGATCGGCGGGGTCGTCGCGACCGAGCTGCTCGCCCAATGCTTCGAGTTCGCGGCGCACGGCGACAAGCCGGGCGCGTTCGTGGCGTCGCTCATCGCCGGCCCGCTTCGGTCGGGCCTGTCGGCCGGGACGAACCAGGGCCTCTTCGCCCTGCTCTGGTGGGCGCATATCGCGCTGGTCGCCGCGTTCCTCGTCTACCTCCCGTTCAGCAAGCACCTGCACATCGCGACCAGCTTCCCGAACATCTGGTTCCGTAAGCTCGCGCCACGCGGCGAGCTGCCCAGGATGGATCTGGAGGACGAGAACGCGACGTTCGGGTTGAAGTCGCTCCAGGACCTCGGTTGGAAGGACCTCCTCGACGGCTTCACCTGCACGGAGTGCGGTCGCTGCCAGCAGGCCTGCCCGGCCAACGCGACCGGGAAACCGCTCAACCCCAAGGCATTCATCATGGGCATCCGAGAGATGTCGGTGGAGGCGGAGCACGGGCTCAACCTCATCCCCAACTCGCCGATCATCCGCGAAACCTACGGCCTCGCCGATGAGCGCCCGGCCGCCACCGCGATGGCCAAGCCGATCGTCGACGACGCCATCCCCTACGACGCGGTCTGGGATTGCGTGACCTGCGGCGCCTGCGTCGAGGCCTGCCCCGTGCTCATCGAGCACGTCGACAAGATCGTCGGCCTGCGGCGCAACCTCGTCCTCGAGGAATCGCGGTTCCCACAGGAGCTCACCGCGGCCTTCCGGTCGATGGAGGGCCAGGGCAACCCGTGGGGGCAGCCGGCCTCGACCCGGCTCGATTGGACCAGGCCGCTGCCATTCGAGGTTCGGACGGTCGCCGACGTCGCTGCGGCCGGCGAGCTCGATCGGCTCGATGTCCTGTACTGGGTCGGCTGCGCAGCGGCGTTCGACCCGCGCAACCAGAAGGTCGCCCGGGCGGTGGCGACATGCCTGCACGCCGCTGGCGTGTCGTTCGCCGTGCTCGGCCAGGAGGAGTCGTGCACCGGCGATCCGGCGCGACGGATGGGCAACGACTACGTGTTCCAGATGTTGGCCGGCAGCGCGGTGGAGACCCTCGAGCGCTACCGGATGGGCGAGCGGACGATCGTCACGGCCTGCCCGCACTGCTTCAACACGATCGGCAACGAATATGGCCAGCTGGGCGGGTCGTATCGGGTCGTCCACCACTCGACGTACCTGGCGGAGCTCGTCTCCTCGGGGCGGCTGGCGACCGTGCCGGAGGATGCGACCACGTCGACCGGGGACCACCGGCCGGGCGCGGTCACGGTCCACGACTCGTGCTATCTCGCGCGGTACAACGGGATCGTCGCAGCACCCCGTTCCGTGCTCGGCGCAGCCGGCGTGGCCATCACCGAGATGCCCAAGTCGGGCAAGGACACGTTCTGCTGCGGCGCGGGCGGCGGCCGGATGTGGATGGAAGAGACGCGCGGGCATACGCGCATCAACGCCGAGCGCACCCGCCAGGTCCTCGAGACGGGTGCCTCGACCGTCGCGACGGCCTGTCCCTTCTGCATGGTCATGATGACCGACGGGCTGGCCGAGGTTGGCGGCGGGACGGTCGCCGCGATGGACATCAGCGAGGTCCTGGCGGCGCGCCTGGCCTCGGTGCCCGTCGAGCGACAGCTGCCGGTCGTCTGAGGCGCCCGGGCGATGACGGACCGGCCGGACGGCAGCCTCGCCGACCTTCGCGAACACGAGGCGCAGAACCAGGCGTCGTGGGACGCCGACAGCGACGACTATCAGGCTCGCCACGGTGGTCAGCTGGCGGCGAGTACCGGGCTCGCCTGGGGCGTGACCCAGATCCCGGAGTCGCAGTTGCGGGTGCTCGGGGACGTCGTGGGCAAGGACATCCTCGAGCTCGGTTGCGGAGCGGCCCAGTGGTCGATCGCCCTGGCCGGACTGGGCGCCCGGCCCGTCGGCGTCGACCTGTCCGAGCGCCAGCTCGAGCACGCCCGACGGCTCATGGCCGAGGCGGGCGCGGACTTCCCGCTCATCCACGCGAGCGCTGAGCGCGTCCCGCTGCCCGATGCGTCGTTCGACATCGTGTTCTGCGATCACGGCGCGATGACCTTCGCCGATCCGTATCGGACCGTGCCCGAGGCGGCGCGGCTCCTGCGTCGCGGTGGGCTGTTTGCGTTCTGCCATGGCAGCCCCATCGAGTCGATCGCCTGGCCGCTCGATTCGGACACGGTCGGCGATCGGCTGGCGCTCGACTACTTCGGGATGCACCGGCTGGACGACGGCGAGACATCGACGTTCCAGCTGCCGTACGGGGAGTGGATCCGCGTGTTCCGGGCCAACGGGTTCGTGGTCGAGGATCTCATCGAACCGCGCCCGGCCCCCGACGCGACCAGCACGTACCGCGACGAGCACGAACTCGCCTGGGCGCGTCGCTGGCCGGCGGAGGAGATCTGGCGGCTGCGCCGCGCCTGAGCTAGCCGGGCAGGCGCCGGCCGCAGGTCGAGCAGGTCGAGTCGGTCACGAGGTTGCCGGTCCCGCAGTTCGGGCAACGTTTCATGCCCTCGGTGCTCGCGGCGAACGGCGATTCGCGCCCGGCGTCCTCGTCGTCATGACGCTGCCGACGCAGGATGGCCAGGACCGCGACCAGTCCGAGCACGGCCACCACGACGACGACGAGCAATGCCGAGGTCTGATCCATGCCATCCCTCTCGGCCTTCGGGCCGGGCCCCCGCGCCCGGCTCGGGCTGGCCAGAAGGGTACGACGTCGGGCTTCGGTCGACCAGCCTCGATCAGTGCGTAGGCCCTTGCACGAAGTCTGCCGCGGTAGCATGCGCCCGGTGACCAGTGCGACCCGCGCCCCCGGGCCATTCCGGCTGACCGAAGAGCAGGCCATGCTCCGCGATGCCGTCCGCGTCCTCGCCGACGAACAGGTGGCGCCGCGAGCCGCCGACATCGACCGGACCGGCGAGTTCCCTGACGACCTGCGCCGCCTCCTCGCGAGCCACGACGTCCTGGCCCTCCCGTTCCCCGTCGAGCACGGCGGCCTGGGCGGCGAGTTGCTGACCGTATGCCTCGCAGTGGAGCAGCTCAGTCGGGCGTGCGCCACCACCGGCCTCATCCTCGCCGTGCAGGAGCTGGGCTCGCTGCCGATCACCCTGGCCGGCTCGCCGGAGCAGCAGGCCCGCTGGTTCCCCAAGCTCGCCAGCGGCGAACACCTCATCGCCTTCGCCTTGACCGAGGCCGAGGCTGGCTCCGACGTGGCCGCCGCCCGGACGACCGCTCGGCTCGATGCGGACGGCGAGACCTACGTGATCGACGGTGGCAAGCGCTTCATCAGCCAGGGCTCGGTCGCCGACCTCGTCGTCGTCTTCGCGGTGACCGACCCCGCGGCGCCGCGCCATCGCCGATTGAGCGCGTTCGTGGTCGAGATCCCGTCCGACGGCTTCGCGGTGACGCGGCTGGAGCACAAGATGGGCATCCGCGGCAGCCCGACCGCAGAGCTCGCATTCACGAACCTGCGCGTCCCGGCTGCCAACCGCCTGGGCGCCGAAGGCGATGGCTGGGACATCGCGATGCGGACCTTCGAGCGGTCTCGCCCAGCCATCGCCGCGCAGGCCGTCGGCATCGCTCAGGGCGCGCTCGAGGTGGCCACGGCGTATGCGCGGGACCGGACCCAGTTCGGGCAGCGGATCGGCGACTTCCAGATGGTCGGCGCGATGCTCGCCGATATGGACGCGGCGACCGAAGCCGCGCGCCGGCTCCTGTACACGGCCTGCAGCGAGATCGATGCCGGGGCGCCCGATGCCGGGCGCTGGTCGGCCATGTGTAAACTCGTGGCCGGTGACACGGCCATGCGGGTCACCACCGACGCCGTCCAGGTACTCGGGGGATACGGCTACATCGACGAGTTCCCGGTCGAGCGGATGATGCGCGATGCGAAGATCACCCAGCTCTACGAAGGGACCCAGCAGATCCAACGCCTCGTCATCGCCCGCGCGCTGCTCGGCAAGAGCGGCTGACCGCGGCGTCGCCCAGCGGAGGTCCATCGGCTTTGCGAATCGTCGTCCTCACGAAACCAGTGCCCGACCCCGCGTCCGGCGGTGAACGCCTCGGGCCGGACGGTCGCCTGGATCGGGCCAACAGCCCGGCCGTCGTGAACGGCAACGACGAGTACGTGCTGGAGAAGGCACTCAAGCTCATCGAAGCGGCCGGCGAGGGCGAGGTGATCCTCCTGACGATGGCTCCGGCGACCGCGCCCGAGACCATGCGCAAGGCACTCGCGATGGGCGCGACCCGTGGGGTCCTCGTATCGGACCCGGCCCTGGCCGGCTCCGACACGGTCGCCACGGCGCGCGTCCTGGCGGCGGCGCTCAGCACGCTGTCGTTCGATCTCGTGTTCGCGGGTGTCGACACGTCCGACGGCACGGCCGGGGTCGTCGCTCCGGGCGTGGCGGCCCTCGCGGGGCTGCCGTTCCTCTCCTACGCCGCGACCATCGAGCCCGATGCCGCGGCGCAGACCGTTCGCGTGCGACGCATCACGGCGGATGGGTTCGAGGTCCTCGAGGCCCCGATGCCGGCGATCATCTCCGGCACCCAGGCCCTCGGCGAGCCGCGCTACCCGTCATTGAAGGGGATCATGGCCGCGCGGTCGAAGGAGATCACCACGCTATCGCTGGCCGACATCGGCATCGAGCCCTCGGCGGTGGGCGTCGATGGCGCGACGACCAAGGTCACCGACTGGCGCGCTCCGGCTCCGCGGGGCGCCACCGAGGTCGTCCGTGAGGCGCCCGACGAGGCCGCCAAACGGATCGTCACGCTGCTGGCCGAGCGGAGGATCATCTGATGGCCGGCATCTGGGTCCACGGCGAGATCGCCCGAGACGGCTCGCTCACGAAGCTGAGCACGGAAGCCGCCACGCTGGCGCGATCGATCGCCGCCGATGGCGCTCGCGAGGTCACCGGTGTGGTGATCGGCGCGGAGCCAGCCGCCGCGGCCGAGGCCCTGGCCGAGTTCGTGCCCCGGGTCCTGGCCCTCACGGAACCCATGACCGCCGACCACGCGGCTGGGATGATCGTCGCGCAGCGGCTGGCGACCCTCGTCGCGGAGCGTCAGCCGGATGTGATCCTCATCGGGGCGGGGCCCGAGGGGCGTGACCTGGCCGGGGCGCTGTCGGCGCTGACCGGCCTGGGCGTGCTGGCCAACGCGACCGCAGTCCGCGCCACGTCGGACGGCCCGGTCGCCACTCACAGCGTGTTCGGCGGCAAGCTCATCACGGAGAGCGCGCTGGTGTCGGGGAACGGCATCATCACGGTCCGACCCAACAGCGTGACCGCCGAGCCGGCGGGCACGGCAGGCAGCGTCGAGGTGGTCGCGGCCGCCGGCGATCTCGCCCAGCCGGCCGTGCCGATCGTCGAGCGGCTACCCGCGGAATCCAAGGCCGCCTCGATCGACGACGCGCGGATCATCGTCGCCGGCGGTCGCGGGGTCGGTGGGCCCGAGGGCTTCGGGCTGATCTCCGACCTGGCGGCGGCGCTCGGCGGGGCGGTCGGGGCGACGCGCGCAGCGGTCGACTCGGGCTGGATCCCGTATAGCCAGCAGATCGGCCAGACCGGCAAGATCGTCAAGCCGCAGCTGTACCTCGCGATGGGCATCAGCGGCGCGATCCAGCATAAGGTCGGGATGCAGACGGCCTCGACGATCGTTGCCGTCAACCGTGATCCGGACGCGCCGATCGCGGACTTCGCCGACATGATCGTCATCGGCGACCTCGTCGAGGTCGGCCAGGCGCTGCTCGCCGAGCTACGGGCTCGGTCGGGCTGATCGGCGACCCGGGGATGCGCGGCGTGCCGGACCTGCTCGTGGCGCTGCCACTGCTCGCGTTCGTCGCCCTGGCCGCGGGCTTCGCCATCGTCATCCGCCGGGCGGGCCGCATCGTCGCCCGGACGCGTGAGCTCGACAACTTCCGCTCATCGATCCGCGAGCTGACGACCCGCATCGACCAGTCGCTCGAAGGAGCCGCCGGTCGAGTCGACGCGGTCCGCCGCGGGCAACTCGGGGCGGAGACGATCGGCCCCACCATCGCGGCCGCGACGGACGCCGTGAGCCGCTATGCGGGCGAAGCGAAGTCCGTGAAGGGCCCGCCGCATGCCGCCCCGGTCCGGGACGCGATCGTCGAGGACCTGGAGCGGGCCGAGCGGGCGCTGGCCATGGTCGACCACGGCGCGAAGATCCTTGCCCAGGCTCGACGCCGAGGTCGCGAGCTCGAGGCACAGACCTCCATCAAGCGCGGCTACCTCAATCTGGTCCACGCTCGCGAGGCCATCGTCCGCCACGCGGCAGCGGCGGAGGACCTCGCGCTGCCACCGCTCGAGGAGCCGCCCACACGGTCATTGCCGGCGGGGCAACCGCGACCCTGACCACACCATGTAGTGGTATCCTCGGCGTACACCACAAGTTGTAGTGGTGGTCGAGCGACAGGAGAGCGATGCGCTGCCCCAATTGCGGCGACCGGGACACTCGGGTCGTCGACTCGCGCGACCTGGACGACTCCGCGACGATCCGACGTCGCCGTGAATGCAACGCCTGCACCATGCGGTTCACCACCTACGAACGGATCGAGGCCGCCCGGCTGGTCGTCGTGAAGCGCGACGGCACGCGCCAGGAATTCGATCGCGAGCGGCTCGTCACCGGACTGCGCAAGGCCCTGACCCGACGCCCGGTCCCGGATGACGCTTCAGTGGCCGCGGCCGACCGCATCGAAGCCGAGCTGCGCGCCGCGGGCGTCACCGAGGTCCCCTCGTCGCGGGTCGGGGCGCTGGCGATGGAGCAGCTTCGGGCCCTCGACCAGATCGCCTACATCCGGTTCGCCAGCGTCTATCAGAGCTTCGAGGACCTCGAGGACCTCAAACGGGAGGTCGACACGCTGTACGCCGAGAAGGGCACGGGAGCCGTCGCCCGGTGAGCGTGCTGTCCGATCGCGACATCCGTGCCGCTCTCGAGGCGGGCACCGTCAAGATCGACCCATACGACCCGCAGGACCTCCAGCCGTCGTCGGTCGACCTCCACCTGGACCGCTCGTTCCGGGTCTTCCGCAACAACCGCTACCCGTACATCGACGTGCGGGCACCCCAGCCGGACCTGACCGAATTGCTGACGATCGCCGACGAAGAGCCGTTCATCCTCCATCCCGGCGAATTCGTGCTCGGCCAGACCTTCGAATGGGTCGAGCTCCCGAACGACCTGGTCGCCAGGCTCGAAGGGAAGTCGAGTCTCGGGCGGCTCGGTCTGCTGATCCACTCGACGGCCGGGTACGTCGACCCGGGCTGGAAGGGCAATCTCACGCTCGAGCTGTCGAACGTGGCCAACCTGCCCATCGCGCTGTACTACGGCATGCGTATCGGCCAGATCTCGTTCTTCGGCATGTCCTCGCCGGTGGAGCGACCGTACGGCTCGCCCGAGTTGCGGTCCCGCTACCAGGGACAGAAGGAGCCGACGGCGTCGGCCTTCCACCGGGACTACGACGGCGATCGCTGACGGTGGCGATCAACGACGCGGTCGACTGGCGGACCGACCTCGGCGGAGGGACACAGGTCGCGCTGGTCCAGGCCGGCACCTTCCGATCCGATGCCGGCGCGCTGTTCGGGCCGGTCCCGCGGCTCCTGTGGGGCTCCCTCGTCAGCGACGAGCTCGACCCCGAGCATCGCCTGCTTCAGGCGCTCAACTGTCTGCTCATCGAGACGCCGGCGGGGCGCGTGCTCGTCGAGACGGGCATCGGTGAGCGGGTCGACGACAAGACCCGGGCGATGCGCGCCTACGATGGCCCGGCCATCGTCCCGGCTCTCGAGACCGCCGGGTTCCTGCCGGAGACCGTCGACCTCGTGGCGATGACGCACCTCCATTTCGATCACGCGGGAGGCTTGCTCCGCTCTGACGGCGCGCGGGCGTTCCCGAACGCCCGGATCGTCGCTCAGCGCGCCGAATGGGACATCGCCCTCGGGGACAACCCGCGGCTCGTCGCCTCGTATGTCCAGCCCGAATTGCGCCTGGTCGAAGCCTGGGGGACCCAGGGCTGGGCCGACGGCGAGCAGGAGCTGCTGCCCGGGGTGTCGGTGGTCCCGACCGGTGGTCATTCCGCCGGGCACCAGGCGATCCTCGTGCGCGGCACGGGCGAGACCGGTCGCACGCTCGCGTTCCTGGGCGACCTCTTCATGCGGCCGTGGGGCGCCAATCCGCGCTGGGTGACCGCGTTCGACGATTTCCCACTCGACTCGGTCGCGCGCAAGGCCGAGCTCTTCCGCCAGGCAGTCGACGAGGACTGGCTGATCGTCCTCTCGCACGAGCGACGGACGCCGGTCGGCCGGCTCGTCCCCGATCGCGACCGCTTCCGCTTCGAGGCGGCGTAACCTCGTCAGGAGGGGCGCGCCTCCGCGAGCATCGATTCGATGAGCGCCCTCGCTCCTCGCTCGTCGACCGGGCCGCTGACGACCTCGCGGATGACGCCCTCGGCGTCGATGAAGAACTGGGTCGGCAGGGCGAACACCTTGTACTTGCGCAGGACGTCACCCGTCCCGTCGAAGCCGATGGTGTAGCGCAGGCGATAGCGGTCGGCGTAATCGGCGACGTCGGCGACGGTCGTCTCCTGGACACTGATCCCGATCAAGGCCAGCCCGCGATCACCGTACGTGTCTGCGAGGGAGCGAAGGATCGGGGTCTCCTGCTGGCAGGGCGGGCACCACGACGCGAAGAAGTTGAGCCACACGACCTTGCCGTGCAGCTTGGCGAGCGAGATCGGCTGGCCCCGGAGGTCTCGCAGCTGGTAGGTCGAGCCTCCGCCGAGATCCACGTTGAAGTCGGGCGCTGCGGCACCGGCGTGCAGCCCCTCCGACGGCGCGTCCCCGATGAGGTATGGGGTCGCCAGCGGGTCGACGAGGTTCGGACCGTTGGCGGTATTGCCGAGGGGCGTCGTGACCACCACCCCGATCACCGCCACCAGGAGGATCGCCACGGCCCCCAGCAACAGCTGCCGCCCGCTGAACGGGCCGATCAACCCGTGGCGCGCCGGCCGATGGGCGAAGGTCGGTCGATCGGTCGACAACGACGGCTCAGATGGCGGTGAGGAACGTGAAGTAGCGAGGCAGCAGTCGGAGCAGGTCGAGGACCATCGCCACGCCGATGGCGGTCACGAGCAGCCCGCCGATCAGCGCGACGGTCCGACCGTGCTGCACCAACGGGCGCAGCAGGCCCGGGGCCCGGTCGTAGACCAGCGCGATGGCGACGAACGGCACCCCGAGTCCGAGGCAGTAGGCGATGAGCAGGATGGCGCCCTGGAGCACCGTGCCGGAGGTCGCGGCCATCGTCAGGATGCCGCCGAGGATGATCCCGATGCATGGCGTCCAGCCCACCGCGAAGATGGCGCCAAGGCCGAATGAGGCCAGCCAGCCGCCGCGCGTGCCGACCAGCCGTCCGCCGAGGCGATCGCCCAGACTGGGGCCGCTCGCCGACGTGGTCGAGCCCAGCGCGATCGACCCGGTCGTCGTCGCCAGGCTGCCCGCGGCGCCGGCATCGAGCGGGCGCCAGGTCCGTTCCAGCGCCGGGATCCGCAGGATGCCGGCCAGGTTGAGGCCGAGCACGATGAGCGCGGCGCCACCGACGACGCGCATCGCCGGCAGGACATCGACCAGACCCTGCGTCAGGTAGGTGGCGGTCACCCCGAGCACCGTGAACAGCGTCGTGAAGCCGAGCACGAACGCGATCGCGTGGCGCATCGCCAGCCAGCGGTCCGGGGCGGTCGCCTCGGTGCGGGCCACGGCGATCGCGCTGAGCTGCCCGAGATAGGCCGGCACGAGGGGCAGGACGCAGGGCGACAGGAAGCTCAACAGGCCGCCCCCGAGCGCGAGGAGGATCGTGAGGTCGGTGCCGGGGTTCATGCGTCGACCGGAGTCGGATCGAGGACATCGGCAAGCAGGC
>DASSMQ010000088.1:0-4495 GCA_035688805.1 Candidatus Limnocylindrales bacterium | reverse complement strand
GCCGCCCGCGCGGCGATCGTGCTCTTGCCCGCCCGCGACCGACCCAGGATGACCGTGAGGCCATCCGGCCCGACGATCCCGGCGCTCGGCAGCAGGACGAGGTCGTGGCGGGCCGCGGCCACCGACAACAGCGGCTCGACGACGAAGCCCTGGACGAGCGATCGGGCGAACGCTCCCGGCCAGCCGCGGATGGCGATCGAAGCACGGAGGACGTCGGCGACTGGGTCGCCCAGTCGGACGCCCCAACGCACGCTCTTGTGGCCGCCTCGGCGTACCGGGCCGAGCTCGGTGCCGCCCGCCGGGCGCCCATAGACGACGTCGACGTCCGGGTCGCCCGTCGCGGACCCCACCACCTCGGTCGGGCCATATTCTCGTCGGGTCTGGTCGACGGCCGCGGGGTCGCCCGAGACACGGAGGACGAGTCGGTCGGCCAGCCGGAAGCTCGCCTCGGACGGGTCGGTCACACGGCCCCGAGGATCGCGTCGGCGACCCGGGTCGGGTCGGTCGGGAAGGGGGTCTCGACGCGGAGGATGCGCAGCGACGGCAGGACGCCGCGCAGCACCGCCTGGTCCGCCTCGATCGCCCGATCCGTGGCGGACTCGGCACTCGCCCGGAGGTAGGCGCCGCGGTCCAGCAGGCCCAGATACGAGCGCCGCTCATAGGCCGCCGTCCGGGCGAGTCGGGTCGCGGCCCAGACCGGATCGGCGTCCGCCACGTTGATCCGGTCAGTCGGCACGGTCACCAGCATGACCAGGCACCCGGTCGGGGCGCGTCGAGTTGGATCGTCGGTCTGCCCGTAGGCCGCGCGGAGGTCGGCGATCTCGTAGGCGCTCCGATCCGCCAGCCCGACGGTGCGGCCCAGCAGCCCGGTGACGAGGGCGGTCGGCCGCGTCACCGAACCGACCCGCGCCACGGGACGCATGATGGCCGACGCCGCGCGCGCCGCCACGAACTGCGCACGCGAGGCCGTCGTCTGCGAGCGGGCGAGCGTCGGCAGGTAGTCGAGCACCCAGCGCCGGATGCCGATCGTGATCGGAAATGCGGAGGCCTCGCCGTCCGGACCGAGCAGCGTCCACTTGTCGGAGAGGAACCCCGCGCCCCGTTCCATGAGCCCGAGTGCGACCTCGGTCTTGCCGGTTTCGGACCAACCGGCGACGAGGATGGCCCGTCCGTCGAGCGTCACGCTCGCGGCGTGCGCTGCGACGGCCTGGCCGGCCGACGCCATCGCGACCTGGAGGGCGGGCCGGACGGTCGAGCGCCAGATCCCACCCAGATCGAACCCTGCCCCGAGCGTCACGCGAGCCGGATCGTCGAGGGTCGCGTCCGGGATGGCGCAGCGACGGTCCCCGCGGAACAGCCAGAGGCGTTCCCCGTCGGTCGCGGTGGTGGTGTCGTCGGTGGCTGGGCCCTGCAGCTCCTCGAGCGATGACTCGGGATCGACGGCACGGTCGACGACCAGGGTCGGCGTCCCGGGAGGCGGCCCATCGAGCAGCTCGAACGGGCGGATCTGTCGTTCGACGACCGCTCGCGTCCGCGCCTCCGGATCGATGAGCGCGATGGTCGCCCGACCCGACAGGTCGGCGTGCACGGTGGGATCGGTCATCGGTCCCTAGGCACGCGCGACGGCGCGCAGGCGGGCGACGGCGACGACGGACGTCACAAGCTGCACCACCAGCCAGGCGATGGCCATGCCGACCAGCCCGGCCGTCGGCCCGACGATCGCCGGTGCCACGACCGATGCGATGCTGTTGATGGTCCCGATCGGGATCGCCTCGCGCAGTCGCTGCCGCGCCCGGCAGACGCTGAAGTACGCCTGGATGAAGGTGAGCGGGATGGTGCCGATCAACAGGACGCGAAGGGGCATCTCACCTGCCTCGCGGTACCCGGCGCCGAGGATGCCCAGCACCGGCCCAGCGAACACGGCCAGGGCGAGCGCCGAGGCGATCCCGAGCACGAGGGACGTCCGCACGCCCTGACGGACCACGGCGCCGAGCCCGCGCTCCGCGCGGGCGATCTCGGCGAAGGACGTCATGCCGACCTGGATCGGGATCACGAACACGACCCAGGCCATCATCCAGGCGATGTACCAGTGAGCGTTGTCGGCCGGTGAGAGGAGCTCGGTCACGACGATCGGGAGGACGAATCCGGGCGCCCGCTCGGTCAGGGTGAGGATGTAGTTGGGCAGGCCGACCCGGACCACCTCGTTGGCCAACGGGCGCTCGAAGCGCGCCCGGTACCGATAGCCCGGGAAGGCCCGACCGAGCATGACCAGGCCCAGCGACCAGGTGACCAGCCCGCCCATCACCCAGGCCACGAAGATCAGCTCGGAATCGCCGCCCCCGAGCGCCCGGCCGATGACGACGATGGCCACCAGCGTGGTCACGCCGGCCAGCACGCCGCGGATCAGCACCTGGTGGCCCCGCCGACGCGCGGTCGATGCCTGGTCGAACAGCACGCCGAGCGTGCCCGCCACCGACATGACGAGGAAGAGCAACGCATAGCTCGGTTGCGCCGCGACGACCCGCAGCTCGGACAGGAGGCCCTGGGCGAACACCAGGAACGCGAGCCCCGCGACGAGCGCCGAGACCGTCAGCAGCGAGATCGACGTATCGAGGAGCCGGCCGGGCTCACGATCGAACCGCGGCAGAAGGGTGATGACCGCGGAGCCCGCGCCGATCAGCGCGAACTGGGCGCATAAGGTCACCGCGGACAGTGCCCCGGACGCCAGTCCGACCTCGGAAGCTGGGTACAGACGGGCGGCGACGATCCAGGCGAGGAAGCCGAAGCCCATCGTCGCGACCTTGCCGGCAACGAGCATGAGCGAGCTGACCAGCACCTCCAGCGCGCTGCGATCGCCGGCGCGCTCCCCCATACGGTCGCGCAGCCGGGCCAGCAAGGTCACGTCAGCGGCCACGGCTGGCCAACTCCCCGATCATCGCCCGGTAGTTCAGGGCCGCGAACGCCACGAAGTACGGGATCCAGCGCGGCTGACGCCGGACGAGGCTCAGCGCGATGCCGCGCAGACCGGCCGCTCCGGGGAGCAGGAGCAGGCGGGCGCCGCCCAGGCCGTGCTTGCGGACCATCCGGGCGAGGCCCTTGCCATCGGCCCGGAACTGGCCCTGCGCGAATTCCCAGGTGTCCCCGAACCGGTGGCGCACGACCACGTCGCGCGAGACCCCGGCGCGCACCCCTTGGCGGGCCAGGCGCCAGCGCAGCTCGATGTCCTCGCCGGACTCGAAGGCGGCATCGAAGCCGTGCTCGAGCAGCGTGTCGCGCTCGAAGATCGTGGCCACGAGTCCGAACCAGTACCGACTTCGACCGGTCCGGTGGTGATAGGCCAGCGCCTGTCCCCAGTAGCCCGGGCCAGATTCGCTCTCGAGGCCGGCCTGCAGGGCGCCATATGCGTTGTCGATGAACTCATCGAGCAGAGCAGCGAGCGAGCCGTCCGGCAGGACCACATCGGCGTCGACGAGGGCGATGTAGCGCGTGCCCGCGGCGTGTGCACCGATCGAGCGCGCCGCTGGCAGGCCGCGTCCCTCATCCGACAGGATCCGCGCCCCGAACTGCCGTGCGATGTCGAGCGTGTCATCGGTCGACAGCCCGTCGACGACGATGAGCTCACCGATCCGGCCCTGGGCGCGGATCGAGGCCAGGCAGCCCTCGAGGATGTCACTCGCGTTGCGGGTGGGCACGACGACCGTGACGTCCGCGATGGTGGGGCGAGCCGCCTGGTCCACGGGGGAGGACTCGGTCGAGGTCATGGGGTGGTCGCCGCCGGCACGTAGCGAGCGATCATCGCGTCCGGGTTCCGGTAGACGACCGTGAACCGGCCGGTCGCCATCACCGTCTGCACGAAGGCGTCCCAGGCGCTCGCCGGCTTGTTCAGGATCATCTGGATGTACGCCTCCTGACCACGGGTCAGGATCAGGTATGCCGGGCCGTCGTGATCCCTGATCACGGTCATCATCGCGTCGAGTTGCTCGAAATAGGTGTCGTCGCCGTTGGGCCGGTAGCGGTACGACTCGTACCCGACGGACTTCCATGGCAGGTTGCCGACGATGCCGATCAACAACGAGCCTGGCGGGGCGACCTCGTACAACTTGGCCACGCCCGCGATCTCGTCCTTGCTGAATGACTCGATGCGTTCGTTGCCGTACCTCGTGACGACGAACCCGACCATCATCGAGAACGCCAGCACGAAGACGATCAACCGGGCCACCGGCCCCGTCGTCACCGACGGCCGGGGCAGCACCAGGAGCGCGACCAAGAGTGCCGTGAACGGCAGGCTGAACAGCGCGATGCGCAGGAGCATCTCGCCGCCGTAAGCCTGCACCGCGAATAGCGGCAGCGGGACGAGGGCCAGCGCGCCCGCGGTCACGTCCCAGCGGCCGTTGCGCATGCGACGCAGTCCGCCGAGCCCGGCGAGGCCCCACAGCGCGCCGGTCAGTCCGAGGCGCAACAGCACCATCATCCGGTGGCCGTCGCTGCCCTGGAT
>DASSMQ010000087.1:0-51146 GCA_035688805.1 Candidatus Limnocylindrales bacterium | reverse complement strand
TCGGCGGCCGGACGGCAGTCCGTACGATTCATCGTCGCCGTACGCGACGTGGCGGACCGCGACCTACAGCCGCAGTCAGCTATCCGCGTGGTTCGGGTCCGACCCGAGGACCGCGGTCGGCACGCTCCAGGCGTTGGATCTGCGCTGGCGAGGGGTGTCGGGTCGACTCATCCGGGTCACGCTGATCGGATCGCTCGGCTCCAAGACCGTGTCGGGCGAGGTCTTCCGTACGATCTTCAACGCCCATCGACCGGTGGGCGATCCCATGCTGCGGAGCACGCTGTTCGATACGCGTCCCGTGCCGTAGCCTGCCGCGATGATCGATCCGCGGCCACGCTGCTCGTGGGCCGGCGCCGGCGGTCCCCGGGCGGACCCGCGCATGGTCGACTACCACGACACCGAGTGGGGCGTGCCGTGCCACGACGACGTGGAGTTGTTCGAGCGGCTCGCGCTCGAGTCATTCCAGGCCGGGCTTTCGTGGTCGACCATCCTGAACAAGCGAGCGTCCTTCCGTGCGGCGTTCGATGGCTTCGACCCGGTCGTGGTAGCGGCCTATCACGATGCCGACCGCGCCCGGCTGATGGCCGACGCGGGGATCGTCCGGAACGGGGCCAAGATCGACGCCACGATCGGCAACGCGGTCAGCGTGCTGCAGGTCGCCGACGAGTTCGGCTCGTTCGATTCGTACCTCGCCGGGATGATCCCGGGCCCGCCGACGCGGCTTCCGCCCGATGCCGTGGCCGGCTCGATCCCGGCCTCGACGCCAGGGTCGGATGTGCTCTCCGCCGACCTGCGTCGGCGCGGCTTCCGATTCGTCGGCAGCACGATCGTCTATGCCTTCATGCAGAGTGTCGGGCTCGTCGACGATCACCTGCCCGGCTGCTTCCGGTACGGCGTGACAGCCTAGCTGTCGCAGGTTCGGCGGAGTCTTCGTGGCATCAGGACCCCGCCACGGAGTGACGACAGGATGTTGACCACCGAATGCCCCATCTGCGCGGGCGAGGCCACGCTGGACGACGAGCTGACCACCCTCGCCTGCGACGGCTGCACGCTCCACGTCGAGATCGCGCCGGACTACCTCGCCCTCGAGGCAGCCGCCTAGATCTCCGGTCGGGCGATCGGCGTGACCGTCGCGCTGCGAAGGGCGCGGACCGGCACGAACGCCAGGACCAGGATGATCAGGAGCGTGCCCATCGCCGCGACTGTCGTCGAACCATCGGTCAGATCGATGAGGGCGCCACCGGCAAGCAGGCCGAGCGGCTGCAGGCCCAGGGAGAATGTTCGCGCGACGCTGCCGATCCGGCCCAGGAGCGCGTCGGGCGAATGCGACGTGCGGGTCGTCAGGTACGTGACCAGGACGACGCTCTGGCTGACCCCGGCGATGCCTGCGATTCCCAACATGATGGGGACATCCCTGGTGAGCGCGAGCGCCACCAGCAATACGCCCGTCACGAGCGTGCCGCCGAGCAGCGCGGGCGCCAGCCGACCGCGGGCCCAGCGCGCGGTCAGCAACGAGCCGACGACCGTGCCGATGCCGTAGGCGGTGAGCAGCAAGCCGAGGACGGCGTCGGTCAGGGCCAGGTCACGCGTGACGTGGACCGCCAGTGCCGTCACGAGCGGCGCCGTCGTGATCGCCACGAGACCCCAGAAGGCGATCATCGAGCGCAGCAATGGGTGGTGCCGCACGAAGACGATGCCTTCCCGGACGTCGGCAAGCAGGCTGCCGGGTGCTCGGTCGATCGGGGCGCGCAGGTCGCCCCGGACGGCCGCCAACGCGATCGCCGAGCCCCCGAATGAGACTGCGTCGATGGCCATCGTCAGACCGGGCCCGATCGTCGCGGACAGCAGCCCGGCGATCGCCGGTCCCACGATATAGCCGGTCGAGTAGATGGCCTCGAAGATCGAGTTGGCGCGCGCGACCTGGGTGCGCCCGACGAGCGCTGGGACGGAGGCGGTGTAGGCGGACAGGAAGAACGTCCGGAGCACACTCATCGGAGCCGCGACGACGAGGACCACCGCCATGGTCGGCCCGTGAAGGACCACCGAGATCGGAATGAGCATCGTGAGGACCGCTCGACCGGCGTCGGCCAGGAACATCATCCGGCGGCGGTCGCTGCGGTCCGCCAGGGCCCCGGCGACCACACCGAACAGCAGATCGGGGAGTGTCTGGATCGCGCCGACGATGCCCATCATCAGCCCCGACCCGGTGAGGGCGAGGACCAGCAGGGGCAGGGCCGTGAAGCTCACGGCATCACCCAGCGCCGACACTCCCTGCGACGCCAGGAGGACCTTGAAATCGCGGTTCCCGGCCAGTGGCTGCGGTTCGGGCATCAGCGGATGGTACGGGCGCGCCGCTCTCGCCCGAGGTGTCGTCCCGGACCGGTGCCGGGCATGCCCGACCGGGTAGCATCGAGCCGCTCGGACCGGCACCCAGCGCCGGCGGTGGAGGAGGCAGCATGGACACTCGCAAGTACCTCGCCGAGGCGATCGGCACGTTCCTGTTCATGACCATCGGCTACGCGTCGGTGGCGGCGTTCGGGATCGCCGGCGCCCCAGGTTTGCTCGTGGTCCCCTTCTCGTTCGGCCTCGGCCTGCTCGCGGCGCTGTTCGCGTTCGGGCATATCTCCGGCGGTCACTTCAACCCGGCCGTCACCGTCGCGATGGTGCTCGACCGGCGGACGACCGCTAACGACGCCGTCGGCTACATCGTGGGCCAGGTCATCGGGGCGATCGCCGCGGCGGCGGTCGTGCTGATCGTCGCCGGCCAGGGCGCGGTCGCGGCCGGCGTGACCAAGCCCGGCTCCGGGATCAGCGACATCGGTGCCCTGATCCTCGAGGTGGTCATGACGGCCGGCTTCGTCACCGTGATCCTGACCGCCACCAAGCGGAGCCCGGGCCTGGCGCCATTGGTGATCCCCCTGACCCTGATCGCCATCCATTTCGGGTCCGCCACCGTCTCCGGTGCGTCCGTCAACCCTGCGCGGTCGATCGGCTCGGCCCTCGTCGGTGGAAACCTGGGAGCTCTCTGGATCTACCTCGTGGCACCGATCCTCGGAGCCATCGTCGGCTGGGCGGTGTTCATGGCCCTCGATGAGGACGAACCCGCCCCGGTGAGTTAGCGGCTAGCCGGGCCCACGCGACCGTCGACGCCGGGCGAGCCAGGCGGCCCCCAGAGCGACCACGGCGAGGACCGCGATGACGGCCCCGACGACGGCCGCGCGATCCACTGGCAGCCCGCCGGTCGGCGCCGGCGTCGGGGCGGGGGTCACCGACGCCGCACCGGGCGTCGCCGGCTGGGATACGGCCGGCGCCGGGGTCGGTGTCGCTCGACTGCCGGCAGCGACCAGGTCGAGGTATCCCTGGGCGCCATAGCTGAACGGCCCACCGGTCGGTCGGTCCGTCGCGCTGGGCTCCGCCGTCCAGCCCTCGAAGCGGTCGGTCCGGTACGCAGACAGATCGTCGGCGTAGTAGAGGATCAGGTACGGGGCCTCGTCGTAGGCCAGCTGCTGCATCCGCCCCACGATGTCGCGCCGCGCCTCGACCGTCGGCGCCCGCTGCTGGTCGAGGTACAGCTGGTCGTACGCCGGGTTCGAATAGTTGCTGTCGCTCCACACCCCGATCTGGCCCGTGGTCAGCAGCCCGAGCTGGAAATCCGGATCGGGCGAACCGGTCCAGCCCCACAGCTCGACGTCGTAGTCGGCCGTGCCCCCGGCTTCGGGCGCGTACATCAGCTCGGCCAGCGTGTCGGACGGGTAGCCGGTGACCTTGGTGGCGACGCCCACCTGGCGCCACCAACCCGCCACCAGCGCGGCCGCGCGACCGTAGCTCGGGTCGTCGGTCGGGTGGTCGATGCGCAGCTCGATGCGCCGGCCCTGGGCGTCCTCGCGGATCCCGTCGCCGTTCGTATCGCGATAGCCGGCGGCCTGCAGCCGGCGCGTCGCCTCGGCGAGGTCGAACCGGCGCGCCCCGCTGGGTTCGACATGGAACGGCGCGAAGAGCGGCGGGATGATCGTCGAGCCTGGCGCGCCGTGCCCGTCGAGCACGTCGCGGATGAGGGCCGCGCCGTCGATGGCGTAGCCGAGCGCATCGCGGAACGCCGGATCGCGGACGGCCGTGGTCGACGCGCCGCCTCGGTCGATCGGCTTGGCGTACGTGTTGAAGGCCAGGTGCGTGTAGCCCCGGCCGGGTCGGGCCAGCCCGACGATGGCCGGATCGGCGTCGAGCCCGTCGAAGTCGGCTGGCGCGACCGGCCGGGCGTAATCGATCGCGCCGGACCGGAGCGCGTCGGCGACACTGCCCTGGTCCGGGTAGAACCGGAAGTCGATCGCGTCGAGATACGGACGCGCACCCCAATAGTCGGGGTTGCGGGCGAACCGGGCAGAGGCGCCGCGGGTCCAATCGACGGCCTGGAACGGACCGCTGCCGACGACCGGCGGGTCGGCCCCGAAATCGGTGACCGCCGAGGCGAACGTCACCGTCGACCAGATGTGCTCGGGGAGGATCGGCACGCCCGCACCGAGCAGGAGGGTGGTGGGCGCCGCGGTCGTCATCCGCACCGTCGTCGCGTCGAGCGCCTCCACCGAGCGGAGGCCGATGCCGGTCTTCAGTAGGTCGCCGTAGAGCGACAACGGGTCGTCGGGCACACCATCGCTGCGGGTGCCAGCCTCCTTCGGCCGATCGTTGCCGTCCGGCGCCCACGGGCCGACATAGGCCGGATCCATGCTGGCCAGCACATAGCGATAGGTGAACGCCACGTCATGGGCATCGGCCGGCTGACCGTCCGACCAGCGCATGCCCGACCGGATCGTGAAGGTCCAGGTCGACCCGTCCTGGGACCAGGCGGTCGCGAACCCGGTCGGGGCGTAGTCCAGATCCGGACCGATCCCGACCAGGGTGTCGTAGTCGAGCAGCACCGCCTCTGCGGACGAGGCGATGAATGCCAGGTTCGGGTTGATCGAGTCGAACTCCTGGTCCGTGCCGATGCGTAGCGTCCGGGCTGGGTCAGCGGACGGCGTGGGCAGGGAGGCCGCAGACGCGGCGATGGACGGCGCGGTCGCCGACCCGGCGGACGGCGGCGGGGATGGGCTACCCGACGGCGAGCCGGACTGGCCGGCCGCGGAGGCGGCTGTCGTCCCGAATGCGAGCAGCCCGATCATCGCGGTGAGGACCGTGCCTCGCGAGACCCGCGAGCGACCGGCTCGCCGTCTCGCGGACGTCATGTCGCCGGTGCCTCGACGCGAGCCGGGTCGGCCAGCCAGCAGGCGGCCTGGTGGCCGTCGCCGAGGTCGAACAGTGGCGGCGATTCGGTCGTGCATCTGTCGAAGGCCAGCGGACAGCGCGGGTGGAAGCGACAGCCGCTCGGGATGTGCGCGGCATCGGGGGTCTCACCCTTGAGGATCGTACGCCGTGCCCGCTCGCCGGCCGTCGGCGGCTCCGGCGAAGGCGAGATCGACACGAGGGCAGCCGTGTACGGATTGCGCGGGGCCCGGATGACGACCTCGGCCGGCCCGATCTCCATGATCCGGCCGAGGTACATCACCGCGATCCGATCGGCGATCACCCAGGCGAGGGCGAGGTCGTGGGTGATGAAGAGGTACGTCAGGCCGCGTTCGCGACGAAGGTCGAGCATCAGGTGGAGCAACTCGGTCCGGATCGACACGTCGAGCATGGACACCGGCTCGTCGGCCACGATCACCTCGGGATCCATGACCAGGGCGCCAGCGATCACGACGCGTTGGCGCTGGCCACCGGACAGTTCGTGCGGATAGCGGAACGCGAAGTCGGCCGCGGGGCTCAGACCGACGGCCTCGAGCGTGGCCAGAACCTTGGCCTCCCGCTCGGTCCTCGAGCCGATGCCGTTGACCTCGAGCGGTTCGGCGACGAAGTCGAAGATCGTCTGTTTCGGATTGAGCGTCTCGTAGGGGTCCTGGAAGATGGCCTGGATCCGACGCCGGTAGCCGCGCAGCTCGCCCACGGACCAGACGTCGCTGACGTCCTCCCCGTCGAGGGTCACGCGGCCACCCGTCTGGCGGGTCAGCTTCACGATCACCCGCCCGGTCGTGGTCTTGCCGCTCCCCGATTCGCCGACCAGCGCGAGGACCTCGCCTCGGCGCAGATCGAGGTCGATGCCATCCACCGCGCGGACGACCGGCGGCGGCCGTCGCCCGATCAGCTCGCCGAGGCTGCGCCGGATCGGGAAGTGGACCTCGAGACCGCTGACGGCGAGCAGGGTCTCGGGCCGGTCAGCCATCACGAGGCGACCTCGACCGCTCGGGCCTCAGCCGGGTAGAGGTGGCAGGCGACGCGAACGCCATCGACCACCGTCTCGGGCGGCACGACCTCGGTACAGATCGGCATCACGAACGGACAGCGTGGCGCGAAGCGACAGCCGGGTGGCGGGTCGCGCAGGTCGGGTGGGGCGCCCGGGATGACGTCCAGGGTCCGTCGGTCCGAGGCGATATTCGGGAAGGACGACAGCAACTTCTGGGTGTAGGGGTGCCGGGGCTCCCGGAAGACCTGGTGGACGGGCCCCTCCTCGGCGACCTTGCCGGCGTACATCACCATCACCCTGTCGCACGTCTCGGCGATGACCGACAGGTCGTGGGTGATCAGGATCAGGGACAGCCCGAGCTCGTGGCGCAGCGACTCCAGCAATTGCAGGATCTGGGCCTGGACCATCACGTCGAGGGCCGTGGTCGGTTCATCGCCGATGACGATGGCCGGATTGCAGGCGAGCGCCATCGCGATCATCGCCCGCTGGCGCATGCCTCCCGACAGCTCATGCGGATAGGCTCGCCCGCGATCGCGGGGGATCCCGACCAGTTCGAGCAGCTCGCTGACCCGGGCCTGGGCCACCTTCGGCGGGACCCCGAGGCGCAGCTCGATGGGCTCGGCGATCTGGTCGCGTACCCGCTGGACCGGGTTCAGGGCGTTCATCGCCCCCTGGAACACGATGCTGACCTCGCGCCAGCGATAGCGGCGCATCGCGGTCTCGGACTTCGGGACGAGGTCGATGCCCATGAGCTTGACGCTGCCCCCGACGATCCGGCCGTTGGCCGGAAGGATCCGGACGAGTGACAGCGCGGTCGTGGTCTTGCCGCAGCCCGATTCCCCGGCGATCCCCAGTGCTTGGCCATGGTCGAGCCGGAACGACACGCCGTCGACGGCCTTGACCGTCGCGCCGCCCAGATCGAAATACGTCCGCAGGTCGTCGACGACCAGGAGTGGGGCATCGGGATCGGCCAGCTTGGGCAGCGGCGCCTGGCGGATCCGGGCCGACGGTGGCAGCGCCGCGATGGCCGCGGCCGAGATGTCGGTCGCATCCTGGCCGAGGACCTCCGGATCGTCCCGCAGCGGCGCCGGACCGTCCGGGGTGACCGGTTCCTCGGGCGGGGGCAGGGCCGTCATCGGCGGACCCGCGACCGCGGGTTGAGGATCTCATCGAGCGCGTTGCCGACGAGGGTGAACGACAGGATCACCAGGACCACCGAGGTCGCCGGCGGCACGATGTACCACCACGCGCCGAGGCCGGGCGCGCCGGCGGCTTCGGCCGCGAACAGGATCTGGCCCCACGACGGCTGGAAGGGGTCGCCGAGGCCGATGAACGAGAGCGTCGTCTCGGTGAACACCGCCCCGGCGAACGTCAGGACCGCGTTGGCGACGACGAGGTTCATCACGTTGGGCAGGATGTGGCTGGCCATGATGTGGCGGGAGCCGCCGCCGATCACGCGGGCCCTGTCCACGAACATCCGGCGTTTCACCGACAAGGTCTGCGAGCGGATGATCCGTGCCGTCGTCGCCCAGCTGGTGAGGCCGATGACCACGACGATGACGATCAGGGTGGCCTTGATCCCAACGACTTCCGCGTCGTCACCGACGAGCTCCAGGATCAGCGGCGCCAGGATGACCGCCAGCACGAACGTCGGCAGGACCAGGAAGAAGTCGGTGATGCGCATCAGGACGTTGTCGACCCACCCGCCGACGTAGCCCGAGGCGATGCCGATCGCGGCACCGAGGACGACCGTGATGAACGTCGCCATCAGGCCGATGATCATCGAGATCCGGGCGCCGTGGACCGTGAGGTTCAGCATGTCCCGACCGAGCTCGTCCGAGCCGAACAGGTGCGTGCCACCGGGGGGCGCGAGCGGTGGAGCGCTCGCGGTGGTGACGGTCTCCAGCCGCCCGACGAAGAGGTCCGGTGCGATGGCCAGGGCCGCGAAGATCACGAGGATGGCCAGCCCGATGACCCCGTCGGTCCGACCCCAGTAGCGCCGCGTGAAGCGGCGCAGGTCGCGCAGCCGCAGCCGAAGTCGCTCGCCGCGCAGGGTCGGACGCGCGGCCGCCGAGGCGGTCATGTGCGCACCCTCGGATCGAGGAAGCCGTACAGCACGTCGGCGATGAGGTTGGCGAAGACGACCGTCACCGACAGCAGCAGGAACACGCCCTGCAGCAGCGGATAGTCGCGTGCTTTCAGGGCATCAACGGTCAGCGTCCCGAGGCCGGGCCAGTTGAAGACGATCTCTGCCGTGATCGCCCCAGCCACGACGTAGCCCAGGTTGATGGCCACGATGGTCACGGTCGGCAACAGCGCGTTCGGGAAGGCGTGGGCGGTCATGATCCGCCGATCCGACAGTCCCTTCGCCCGGGCGGTGGTGACGTAATCCTCGGCCCGCGTCTCGATGATCGACGATCGCATCAGGATCGAGTAACCGCCGATGAGCCCGAGGCTGATCGTGGCCAGCGGCAGCACCAGGTGGCTGCCGATGTCGACGAACCGGTCCACGAGCGAGGCGTAATCCTGCCCGGGCGTCGACATCCCGGACGTCGGGAACCAGTGCAACTCCGCGGCGAAGATGATGATGAGCGGCATGCCGATCACGAAATACGGCATCGAGTACACGATCAGGCTGAGCCCATTGCCGATCCGATCGGCGACCCCGCCCCGTCGCCAACCGGTGTACGCGCCGAGGCCGAGCCCGACCACGATGGCCACGATCTCGGCCAGGCCGATCAGCAGGATCGTCGGCCAGAAGCGCTCCTCGATGACGTCGACCACGGAGCGACCCCGGAACTGGAGCGAGTAGCCGAGGTCGCCCTGGAACGATGCGGCGACGTAATCGAACAGCTGGTTCTCGGGCTCGAGCGAGATGCCCGGCGGATCGAACGAGATCGAGACAGGGAACTTGGCCTTGTCGAGGCCCCACCGCTCCCGGGCGGCCTGCATCGTGGCGGCCGTCAGGTGCGGGTTGCGCAGGAGGACGCGCTCCGGCGAGCCCGGCATCATCCGGAACAGGATGAAGTTCAAGAGGACCACGAACAGGACCGTCAGGACGGCCTGAACCAGCCGGCGCGCGAGGTAGCGTGGGCTCATCGGGCGGCGCCGCCCTCAGCCCGCTCGAACGGCGGTGCTCCGTTGACCGCCCGGGTCACTCCTCTTCGGCCGTCCCCCTCCGGCGTCGCGACAGGGTCAGCCCGACGGCGACGATCACGACCAGGGCGGCGACGACCAGGAGGATCGGGGTCATCCCGCTCGAGGTCGAGCTGCCCGTGGTCGGCGCCGCCGATGGCTGTGCCGAGGTGGCCGCGGATGCCGCGGTCGATGGCGCCGCGGGTGTCGCGGTCGCCGCGGTGGCATCGGTGAGGAGCGTCTCGCCGAGGATGCTGTACGAGAACAGCGGCGTGCCGTTCGCCGGCTGGTTCTTCCATCCCGCGAACTTGTCCGTTCGATAAGCGTGCAGGTTGTCGTCGTAGTACAGGACGTGATACGGGGCCTGCTCGTACCACATCTGCTGCATCTGGGTCAGGATCGCCAGTCGCGCGGCGTCGTCGGGGGCGACGAGCTGCTGCTGATAGAGGGCGTCGTAGTCCTTGTTGCACCACAGGCTATCGGACGACGAGCCGATCTGGTCGCAATTGAACACCTGGAGGGAGTCGCTGGGGTCGGGTCCCCATGACCAGGTCCAGATGAACATGTCGTAGTCGGCCTTGTACTTGACCGGATCGCCCGCCTCCGGGGGCAGCATCAGGTCGATCAGGGTGTCCTCGTCGTAGACCTTGGGGGTCACCTTGACGCCGACCTGGCCGAACCAGTCGACGATGAACTGCGCGTCCTTGGCGAAGTTGGCGTCCGAGTCGGGCATGACCAAGCGCAGGTTGATCGGCTTGTTCTCCTTGTCGAGTCGGGCTCCGGACGCATCCGTCTTGTAGCCCGCGGCATCGAGCTTCTGCTTGGCCATCTCGATATCGAAGGTCCGGACCTGCGTCGGCTCGACGTGCCAGGCCTTGAGGACCGGGGCGATCTGGGTCGTCCCGATGGCGCCGTACCCGCCGATCACGCTATCGACCAGCTTCTGCTTGTCGATGGCGTAGCCGAGCGCATCGCGGAAGGCGGGGTCCTGCAGCGCCTTGGTCGATGGGCCGCCACCCTTGATGGTCTTGCCCGTCCCGGTGCCGTAGGTGTTGAACCCGAGCTCGGTCCAGCCGTTGGAGGCGCCGTTCACGGTCGTGACGTTCGGCTCGTTGGCGAGCGCCTTGAACTGGTCGGCGCTGATCGTGCGGGCGTAGTCGAGTTCGCCCGCCTTGAGGGCCTGGACCATCGTGTCGTTCGAGCTGAAGAACCGGATGATGATCTCGTCCTCGAAGCCCTTGTTCACGGCATAGTTCGGGTTCTTCTTGAAGCGGACGAACTCGCCCGTCTTCCACTCGACCGCCTGGTACGGGCCCGACCCGACCAGGCCCTTCCCATCAGCCGGCGGCTCGAACAGCTTGTCCTCGGCGATGGTCTCGTACGTGTACTTGCCCCAGATGTGCTTGGGGATGATCGGCAGGTACGTCTGCAGGATGCGCGAGGAGTTGTCGTCGGTGGTGGCGATCATCGTCGTCGCGTCGGGGCACTCGACCTTGGTGACGCCGGCGTTCTTGAGCGCCGGGTCGAGATACCCGAGACCGATGTTCGTGTCGGCGGCGATCGCGTCGAGCGCCAGCTGCCAGGAGAAGCAGGCGTCCGCGGAGGTCGCCGGCTGCCCGTCCGACCACTTCATGTCCGGTCGGAACTTGAACGTCCAGGAGTGCTTGTCGGCGGCCCGCTCGAAGGATGCGGCGAAATCAGGGACAGGCTCGAGGTCCGAGCCGAAACCGACCATCTGCTGGAAGTTGAGCTCGAAGACCTCGTACCCGACGACCAATGCCGTGCCATAGGGATTCATCGAATCGAGGCTCTGCAGGACGCCGAGCCGGAGGACCTTGTCGTTCGCCGCTCCGGCCGGCGCGGCCGCCGCTGGCAACAGGATGGCCATCAGCAGGGCGACCGCCCCGAATGCACGTGCTGTCCTGGTGCGCATCGACTCCTCCTCCCAGGCGCCGGTCATCCGCGCATGCGGGCCGGCGCGCCCGAATGACCTCGGGTCGAATGACCGCCACGGTGGCACACGCAACGTCGCGACGCAAGGAAACGGACCGCAGGATGGTCCGCCGTTCAGACCAGCGGCCGAAGCGGCGGATCCGTCGCGAGCAGGGCCGGCCGATCGATGCGGAACTGCGTGAGCTCGGCGTCCGACGGCGAGCTGCCCTCGAGCGCCAGCTCGACGAGGATCCGACCGATGACCGACGCGAACTTGAAGCCGTGCGCGGCGCCGAGCCCGACGATCACACCCGGAGCGTCGGGCAGCCGATCGAGCACGAAATCGCGCTCCGGGGTCAGCGTGTACAGGCAGGTCCGGGTCAGGATCTCGGGGCCGATGACGCCCGGTAGGCGATCGGTCAGGAAGGCCCGGACGCGCTCGCCGATGGCCGGATCCGGGTCGAACGTGCGGGTCGACGGCGAGGTCGGTCGGCCGCCGCAGTCCTGGGCCACCTTGGGTCCCGCCTCACCGTAGACCGGGAAGCCATAGAACGACGGGTCGTCCATCCAGATCCACACGGGGAATCGGTCCGCCGCGAACGCCTCTGGATCTGGCGACGCGAAATAGGTGACCTGCTCCTTGGTCACGGTCAGGGGCAGGCGTCGATCGAATGACGCCAGGAGGTCGTTCGTCCAGGCATCGGCCGCCAGGATGACCCGGTCGGTGCCATAGGTGATGCCGCCGGCATCGACCTCGTAGCCGCCACCGACCGCACGGACGGCATCGACCGGCGTGCGATCGACGAGTGTCGCGCCACGCTCGGTGGCGAGCCGTCGATGGGCGGCATTGCCCCGATAGGGGTCGGCGATACCACCCGCGGCCTGCCACAGCCCGGTCACGTCCGGGGTGAGGCGCCATGGCGGCCAGCGTCGCATGACCTCGTCGGCGTCGATGAGCTCGAACGGGACACCTTCCGCCTCGAGCGACCCGGTGTAGTCCTCGCGCGGGATGGCCGCCCCGGCCGGCCAGAGGTCGAGTCCACCGGTGACGGTCACGATCCGTTCGCCGGCTTCGGCCTCGACCTCGGCCCAGGTCGCATACGCGCGACGGGCGAGCCGGACGTAGTCGGGCCGGTGGTAGGACAGTCGGATGATCCGGCTGTGGTCCGCCGAGGCGCCGTTGCCGTGCCCCAGCTCGAACCGCTCGAGGCCGAGGATCCGGGTGCCCGGTCGGGTCGACGCCCAATACGCGGCCGCGGATCCGAGTGCACCTAGGCCGACGACGATGACGTCCCAATCGCGCCGGTCGACGGTCACGGGTAGGGCCGGATCTCGACGAGCTCGACGCGCCCACCGATGTCGACGGTCCGCTCCCGCGAATCAGGCCGCACGACGATCTCCGAACCGAGGCCCTGGCGGATCGTGATCGGTCGGGCCAGGCGATCGCCCAGGATGACCGCGGCCGCACCGGTCGCCTCGTCCTCGGCGATCCCGAAGTCGCGCGCCAAGAACCGCGACCGGACTCGGCCGGCGGGTTCATCCTCCCAGGCCCAGGCATACAGGTTGCCGGCGCCGATCTGGAGGCTCTCGACCTCGGATGCCGTGGGGAGCTGCTGGGGATCCATCAGGCCGGCTGCCCAGGCGGCCCTGGCGCGGACCCACGTCAACTCACCGTCGCGCCAGCTCCGGACATCGCCGGCCGGCACGCGCAGCACCTCGACCGGCCGACCCGTCTCGCGCAGCAGCCATGCCGTCCCCACGGTCGGGTGTCCGGCGAACGGCATCTCCCGCGCCGGTGTGAAGATCGCGATGTGGGCGACGGGATCGTCCACGGCATCGACCCAGACCGTCTCGCTGAACCCAAGCTCGGCGGCAACCTCCTGGCGACGGTCCCGCTCCACCGCCGAGCCATCGAGGAAGACGCCGAGCCGGTTGCCTCCGCGTCCGTCTGAACCGATGAAGACGCGCAGGACGTGCAACTCCGTCATGTCGCGCCGGCCCGTTCCAGCGCCAGGCGCTGGATGGCCACCACGCTCAACGCATCGGTGATGCGGCCATCGAGGATCATCGCCACCGCCTGCTGGAACGGCACCCAGCGGATGGCCAGCGACTCGGTCGGCTCAGGGGTGGCCTCGCCGGACCGGAGGCCCGTCGCGACGAAGAGGATGCCCCGCTCGTCGGTGACGGAGTTCGAGAGGTCGACGTGGCACAGCTCGCGCCAATCGGCGGCCTCGAGGCCGGTCTCCTCGCGCAGCTCCCGCTGGATGCCGGCCAGGGCCGTTTCGTCGGCCGGGACGCCGCCCTCGGGGATCTCCCACGAGTCGGATCCGAGCGTGTAGCGGTGCTGGCCGACCAGCACGATCCGGTCGTCGTCGTCGATCGCCACGACCCCCGCCGCCAGGTTCGCGAAATGGACCACACCATAGATACCTGGGCTGCCGTCCGGCCGGGAGACCTCGTCGTGCCAGACCGTGATCCATGCGTTCTCGTACGCGACCCGGCGCGCGTGACGGACGAAGCGACCCTCCACGAGCGCATCGTCGCATGCTGCGGGCACGCTCGTCGGCGCCGGTCTCGTCGGTCCTAGACTCGGGCCCATGACGGATCCGGGCGCGCGACCGATCAGCGGCCCACGGCACGACGTCGTGGTGCACTGGGACGTCCGGATCCCGGCGCGCGATGGCGTGGAGTTGTCGGCCAACCTGTGGCTGCCCGCCCCACCGGCCGACGACCCTGACGCGCGGATTCCGGCCATCCTCGAGATGATCCCCTACGGCAAGGACAACTGGCGGCGCGCCACGGACATGACCCGCGGCGCCTGGTTCGCGGCCCGCGGCTTTGCGTTTTGCCGTCTCGACGTCCGTGGCACGGGTTCGTCGGGCGGGGTCGCGCTCGACGAATACACGGCCGCCGAGACGCGGGACGGGTACGACGCGGTCGAATGGCTCGCGACGCAGCCATGGTCGAGTGGCGCCGTCGGCATGTGGGGCATCTCCTATGGCGGCTTCACCGCGATCCAGGTCGCGGCATTGCGACCGCCGCACCTGCGGGCCATCGTGCCGATCATGGCGACCGACGACCGCTATCTCGACGACGTCCACTACCGGGGCGGCTGCGTCACGGTCAGCGAGCTGTCGCAGTACGCGGTCAGCCAGGTCGCGATGAACGCGATGCCCCCGGAGGCAGCCTTCCGCGGGACGAGCTGGCGCGACGAATGGCTGGCCAGGCTGGAATCGACCCCGCCGTGGCTGTTCGGCTGGCTGCGCCACCAGACCGACGGACCGTATTGGCGACAGGGATCGCTGGCCCCGAACTACGACGCGATCGAGGCGGCCGTCTTCAACGTCGGCGGCTGGCTGGACAGCTACGTCGATCCAGCGTTCCGGATGCAGGCTCGCTGCGCGGCCCCATCGCACACGTTGGTCGGGCCGTGGGTCCATGCCTGGCCGCACGGGGCGACGCCGGGTCCGAACGTCGACGAGTTGCATGAGGTCGCCCGGTTCTTCGACCGGCATCTGCGCGGCATCGCCAACGGCTGGGACGACGAGCCCGCGATCGTGTGGTTCGAGCGCGACTACGCGCCGCCCGCAGCGTTCCCAGCCTCGCTGCCCGGTCGCTGGCGGGCGGCGTCGAGGTACCCGCACCCGTCGACACGCGTCCGGACGTGGCGGCTCGGGGCGGGCACGCTGGGCACCGACGGAGACGCCGGCGTCGACGCCTTCGCCCATCGGCCGACCACCGGGACCCACGGGTCACTGTCGTGGGGCGCGGGTAGCGCGCCCAACGGACTCGCCCGGGACCTCCGCCCCGACGAAGCGGCCGGTCCGACGTACACGACGGCGCCGCTCGACGAGGCGATCGAGATCCTCGGTGTGCCCGAGGTGGTCGTCCACGTCGACGTGGACGCGCCGGTCGCGACGCTCGCCGTGCGGTTGTCAGACGTCGCACCCGACGGCACCTCCGCGCTGGTCAGTGCAGGGTTGCTGAACCTGACCCACCGGCGATCCCATGCCGATCCCGAACCCATGCCAGCCGGCGTCGTCGAGGAGATCCGCGTGCCGCTGCGGACGACCGGTTACCGCTGGGCGCCAGGTCATCGGATCCGACTGGCCATCGCGTCGTCGGCCTGGCCCGTCATCTGGCCATCCCCGTATCCAGCCACCCTCGCCATCCACCGCGGCGACCGGGGGGCGTCCCGACTCGAGTTGCCGATCATCGTTCCAGCCGGTGGCCCCGGCGATCGTCCCGTCCCGGAGATGCGAGGGAGCCCACCCGACCTCGACTGGCCCGTCGCCACGCCGATCGACGGTCGAGGGCCGCCGCTCGCCGATCCGCCGGTCTGGCGCATCGAGGAGGACGTCATCGGTCGGTCGGTCACCGTCCACGTCCACGACGGGGGCGAGGACATCGTCCCGGATGGCCGTCGCCTGTACAGCGCCGAGACCCTCCGGATGACCGCCTGGGACAGCGAGCCCGCGAGGGCCGAGCTGCACGCCGATGTCCTCTATCGCTGGCAGGAGCGGGAGCCGACCCGGAACGGCGCGCTCGTCGACATCGAGATCCGGGCGGTCTCGCGGCAGACCAGCGACCTGGCCGCGTTCGACCTTGGCGTCCGGCTCGAGGTCCGGGCGGATGGCACGACGATCTTCGACCGTGCCTGGTCGGAACGGATCCCGAGGCGGCTGGTCTGACCCGCGCTGCGCGACCGGACGCGCAGGTCGTAGGCTGGACCTGAAACAGCCCGCCCGTTCCGGCGTCTGCCTGCCGGAAGGAGGATCCGTCACATGGGCCGTGTCGTGCGCCTGCTGCTGGCCGCGGTCGTCGCCGTCGGAGGGATCGGCTACGGCGCCGCCAGCGCTTTCGTCTGGGACAAGCTGACCAGGGTGCCCGGCGGCTGCCACACCGAGTGGCTGACGAACGACCCGACTCACTTCGCGTACGAGCCCCCGGTCCAGTTCGATACGAGCCCCTACCGCATGCCGGCCCCGGAGGACGTTCGGTTCCCGAGCCGCGATCCCGCGATCTCGATCAGTGGCTGGTGGATCCCCGCCGGGAACGAGGCACCGGCGGTCGTCGTCGTCCACGGCCACACCGCCTGCAAACGCGATCCTGCGGTCCTGCTGGCGGCCGGGATGCTCCATCGCGCCGGGATCTCCGCCCTGCTGATCGACCTGCGCGATCACGGTGACTCGACGGTCGAGGACGGTCGGTACGCCGGTGGCACGGAGGAATATCGGGATGTGCTCGGGGCGTGGGACTGGCTGCGGACGGACCGCTCGATCGCCGTCGACCGGATCGGCCTGTTGGGCATCTCGCTGGGTGCCGCCACGGTGATGATCGCCACCGGCGAGGAACCGCGGGTCGTGGCGACCTGGGAGGACTCCAGTTACGCCGACATCGGCGTGGCCATCGAGGCCGAGCTGCGACGCAATGGCTACCCGACGATCCTCGAGTTCGGCGGGGTCACCATGGCCCGCCTGATCAGCGGCGATGACCTGACCTCCCTGAGCCCTCTGGGGGCGGTGGCGAAGATGACCGGCCGGCGGCTGTTCATCACGCATGGCACCGCCGACCAGC
The DNA here is from genome assembly GCA_035688805.1 of Candidatus Limnocylindrales bacterium. Lineage (GTDB taxonomy): Bacteria > Chloroflexota > Limnocylindria > Limnocylindrales > CSP1-4 > SPCO01. The sequence continues at coordinate 34,231 of DASSMQ010000087.1, read as the reverse complement.
GGCTCAGCGTGACCTACGGCCGCCAGCTGCTGGCCGCGGCCCAGGCGGACGGCGTCAAGGTCGACGCATGGTTCGTCGACGGCGCTGGCCACACCGAGGCGATCCGACTCCACGCGACCGACTACGCCGACCGACTCGGGACGTTCTTCGAGGGAGCCCTCGCCCGCTAGACTCCGCCGATGCGCCGGATCAGTCGGAAGGCGGCCTCATTCACCGAGTCGGTCATCCGCGAGATGAACCGGATCGCCGTCGAGCGCGGCGCGGTGAGCCTAGCCCAGGGCTTTCCCGACTTCGCCTGCCCGCCCGAGCTGAAGCGCGCCGTGGCCGAGGCCGTCGACGCCGACATCAACCAGTACGCGATCACCTGGGGATCCCGCCCGTTGCGGGAGGCCATCGCCGCCACCACGCCGCGGCAGTTCCCCGGTCTGGGCTCCATCGACCCGGAGACCCAGGTCACGGTGACCTGCGGGGCGACCGAGGCGATGATCGCCGCAATGCTCGGGCTCCTCGACCCAGGCGACGAGGTGGTCGTGTTCGAGCCGTTCTACGAGAATTACGGGCCGGACGCCATCCTGTCGGACGCCACGCCTCGCTACGTGACGCTCCATGAGCCGGACTGGTCGATCGATCCGGACGAGCTGCGCCGGGCGTTCGGTCCGCGGACGCGGGGCATCGTGGTCAACTCGCCCCACAACCCGACCGGCAAGGTCTTCTCGCGCGCCGAGCTCGAGCTCATCGCCCAGCTGTGTGTCGAGCACGATGTCATCGCCTTCACCGACGACATCTACGAGCACATCGTGTATGACGGTTCGCACCTGCCCCTGGCGAGCCTGCCCGGGATGGCCGATCGGACGGTCAGCATCCATTCGATGTCGAAGACCTATTCGGTGACCGGCTGGCGGATCGGCTGGGCCATCGCCTCCCCCGAGCTGTCGCTGGGCATCCGTCGCGTGCACGACTTCCTGACGGTCGGAGCCGCGGCGCCGCTACAGGCGGCCGCGGTCACGGCTCTGGGCTTCGGTGGGGAGTACTACCGCAACCTCGTGGCCGACTACCGGGCCCGCCGCGACCTCCTGATCCCCGCCCTGCGCCAGGCGGGGTTCCGCATCCACGAGCCAGCGGGCGCCTACTACGTGATGACCGACATCCGTGATCTCGCCGAACCGGGCGAGGACGACGTCGCGTTCGCACGTCGCTTGATCGAGGATCCAGGCGTTGCGGCGGTGCCGGGTTCGTCATTCTTCTCGGATCCGGCGCTGGGCCGAACGAAAGTGCGCTTTGCCTTCCCGAAGCGGCTCGAGACCCTGGCCTCCGCCGCGGAACGCCTGGAACGCGTCCGGCGCCCGGTCCGCTTCGACCGGGTCGCGCCAGGGGCATGACCGCGACGGTCGCGCCGCGCCGACGCGCCTACGCGCCTACGCGCCGGCCCCGACTCCCGGAACGATCTCACGGACGATGGACGCGATGCTCGCGCGCACGTCGGGCCCGTCGTAGCGCAGGAGGGGATCGGGCTCCAGGTTGCGCTCCTGGATCTCGCCCCCCGTGCGGGTGTACAGGACGGGGTAGATCGCTCCGCTGCCGTCCGCCTCGAGGGTGACGGCGATCGCGTCCGGGCCCGGGTCGTCGAGGAAGAAGGTCAGCGGTTGCACGCCATCGTCGACCAGGCCTGCCCGCGGATCGGTGCTGAAGACGCGCGCCAGGTAGGCGCGCTGGTGCCACAGCTCGGGCGCTTCAGCAAGCTCGCCGGCGATGGTCGCGACGAGGTCGCCCGGGGCCACCGCGGCTCGCCGTCGTTCGACCCCGAACCGCGTCGTCGCGATCCGCTCGGCCAGGACGCGAGCGTTGTAGCGACCGCCATGGACCGCGCCCGAGTTGGCCGGCACACCGTGCTTGACGAGTCCCTTGGCGGCCTGTCCGATCGTGCCGGCGAAGAAGACTCCGGGCAGCGTGGTGCTCTCCCACCACGAGGTCACCAGCGGCAGGCGGCTTCGGCCACTGATGGTGCAGCCGATCGCCGGCAGGTCGAGCAGCGGCGTCACGAACCCGGTCGCCGAGATGACATCATCGACCTCGACCACGAGATCCCCGCCGCCGTCGGTCCGACGGAGGTGGACGGTCAGGCTGCCGTCCCCGCCCGACGTCCGCTCGATCCGGTCGAGGGCGGCATCGAGGATCGCGACCCCGCCGCCGAGCACGTGGTCCTCGTACGGCTGGACGTACCGGGCGCGCACCCCCGCAAGCGAGCGGGTCTGCACGGACAGCTTCGCGGTCGATGGCGAGACGAGCAGGATCTCGCGCGCCCACGGCAGCAACCCGTTGGCCAGCTCGAAACCGGAGTTCTGCTTGCCGAGCATCATCACGCGACGCCCGGCGTACGTGTCGGCGGGGCGCACCTCGGCGTAGTGATGGGTGAGCTCCATGCCGACTCCGGGCGGGGTGAAGGGCTGGGCGACGCCGACCGCGACCACAAGGACCTCGGCCCGGTACTCACCGTCGCTCGTGGTCAGGACGAACCCTGAGCCGCCAGCGTCCTCGACCTGGCGCGTGCCGGTCCAGCGGCAGCCGTAGCGGACCTCGATCCTGGCTCGCTCCGCGAACCTGGCGAGGTTCGCTTCCATCTCGGGCCGGGACGGGAAGTAGGACGAGCCGTCCATCAACTCCGGCTGGAGCGCTCGCGCTTCGGGCTCATCGGCGAGCAGGCTGTTCCAGTCGTAGCGCTCATAGGCGCGCGACCCGCGGGGTGCGGGCGCGTGCGGTTTCGTCCAGGACAGCAAGCGCTGGAAGAACGGCCAGCGTCGGAACATGCCGCCCGGCGCCGGATCGTCGGAGATCACGGCGTGGCGGATCCCGTGACGGCGCAGGTCGTAGGACACCTGCAATCCGCCGGGGCCCGAGCCCACGACGACGACCGGATACGCGCCCGGCGGAAAGGGACGGGCTCCCTCGGTCACGTCCCCCATCGGTTCGCCGCCCGAAGCCGGCGCGCCTGGGCCTGGAGCATCCGGAACATGACCTTGGGATTGGCGACCAGGAAGGGCTCCACACCCGGTCCCGACAGGACCAGGCAGTGGAGCTGGGTCGTCGCGATGACATCGGCGATCGGTGGCGCCCCGAGCAGGATCGACACCTCGCCGAAGAAGTCGCCGCGGCCGAGCTTGGCACGCTCGTGTCCGTCGACGGCGACCGTGGCCTCTCCCTCCACGATGACGTAGAACCCGGACCCGGACAGGCCCTGATGCAGGACCGTCTCCCCGGACGCGAACATCCGCTCGTCGAAGATGTGGATGATGCCTTCGAGCTGGGGAGCCGAAAGGTCGGCGAACAGCGAGAAGCCGGCGATCGAGTCGAGGAGTTCGGCTTGTTCGACCATCCTGCGCATCGTGCCACGACTGCGTCCATCCCGTGCACGAGATCGCGCAGCGGACCGGCCGCTATCCTCCGCCTTGACGCTCCGACCGGGGACGGCGCAGCATCCATCGACGAGCCGGGAGGCCGCCCATGACCCTGACCCAGGACCAGCGGACCGAGTTGCTGGCGCGCGCGCCACTGCTCCACGGGGTCGACCCCGACGGCATCGCGATGATCGCCGCTCGCATGGTCGAGGTCGAGTTCCCGAAGGATCACGTGATCGCCCGGCAGGGCGAAGTCGGCACCGGCTTCTTCCTGGTCGCCAGCGGCGCGGCCCGGGTCGTTCGTGACGGCACCACGATCGCCCGGATCGGACCCGGCGACTTCTTCGGGGAGTTGTCCGTGCTGGATGGTCGACCGCGCGTCGCCCAGGTCGTGGCCGACGGACCGACCGTCTGTCTGGCGCTGGCGTCGTGGGACTTCGAGGCGGTCATCCGCGACGAGCCCGCGGTCGCACTCGCCGTCCTTCGCGTGCTTGCCGGTCGGCTGCGCGAGCTGACCGAGGCCGCCCGACACTGACCGACCGGCCGGTCGCCATGTCACGCTCGCCCGGTCCGCCGACCGGGACGGTCACCTGTCTCTTCAGCGACATCGAGGGCTCGACCCGCGTCGAGCTGGCGCTGGGGACCGGACCGTATCGCGACGTCCGGGAACGCCACCGGGAGCTCCTTCGCGCGGCGTTCGCCGCACACCGCGGCTACGAGCAGTCGACCGAGGGCGACTCGTTCTTCGTCATCTTCACCCGCCCGATGGATGCGGTCGCGGCCGCGGTCGAGGCGCAACGGGCGCTGGCCGCCGAGTCGTGGCCGACCGACGCCCCCATCCGGGTGCGGATGGGCCTCCACACGGGCGACATCGAGGCAGTCGGGCGGGACGTGATCGGCTATGCCATCAACCGCACGTCCCGCATCGCCGCCGTCGCCCACGGCGGACAGGTGCTGGTCAGCGCGTCCACGGCGGCACTCGTGGCCGGGGAGCTGCCGGAAGGCGTGCGCCTCCACGACCTCGGCGAGCATCGGCTGCGGGACCTGCGCGAACCAGAGCGCCTGGCCCAGCTGGACATCGACGGCCTGCCCGATTCATTCCCGCCGCTCCGCTCGCTGGACGCCCGGCCCAACAATCTGCCCATCCAGCTCACCACGTTCGTCGGTCGCGAGCGTGAGCTGACCGAGGCCGTCGCCCTGCTCCGGACGACCCGCCTGTTGACGCTCACCGGGCCGGGCGGCACCGGCAAGACCCGGCTGTCGCTCCAGGTCGCCGCCGGGGCAGTCGACGACCATCCCGACGGGGTCTGGTTCGTGGCGCTCGACGCCATCCGCGATCCGTCCCTCGTCGTCCCGACCATCGCGCGGACGCTCGGCCTCGCGGACAACATCAACCGGACGGCCGCGGAGCTGATCGCCGAGAGCGTCGGCACGGGGCGAGTCCTGCTCGTCCTGGACAACTTCGAGCAGGTCGTCGATGCGGGTGCCGCGGTCGCCGACCTGCTGCGCCGCTGTCCGAACCTGCGTTGCCTTGTGACGACCCGGATCGCGCTCCGCATCTCCGGCGAGCAGGAGTACCCGGTGCCCGGCCTGCCCGCTCCGCCCGACACGAGCCGGCTGTCCGAGCTGGAGCGACTGAATCTGCCAGCGGGACTGCGCGACCTCGACGCCGAAGCACTCGGCCAGTTCGAGGCGGTCCGCCTGTTCATCGCTCGGGCGAGCGCCGTGCGGCCGGGCTTCACCGTCACCAACGCCAACGCCCCAGCGGTCGCGGCCATCTCCGCCCGGCTGCACGGCATGCCCCTGGCCATCGAGCTCGCTGCCGCGCGCATCAAGCTCCTCTCGCCCGACCAGATCCTCGCCCGGCTCGAGCACCATCTCTCGCTGCTGACAGCGGGCTCGCGCGACCTGCCCGAGCGGCAGCAGACGTTGCGCGGCGCCATCGCCTGGAGTTACGACTTGCTCGACGATGGGGCGCGCCGACTGGTCGACCGGCTGTCGGTGTTCCGGGGCGGGTTCGACCTGGCCATGGCCGAGGAGGTATGCGGACCTGGCGAGGAGATCGGCGGCGACGTGGTCGACCGCGTGGGTGAGCTGGTCGACCAGAGTCTGGTCCGACCCGACGAGGGCAGCGATGCAGACGGGTCACCCCGGTTCGCGATGCTCGAGACGATCCGCGAATTCGCCTCGGAGATGCTGGCGACCCGCGACGAGACTGCGACGATCGCCGATCGGCACGGAGCGGCGATGCTGGCCCTGGCCGAGCGGGCCGCGCGCGAGCTCGCTGGGCCCGACCAACGGCTCTGGCTCGAGCGTCTCGAGCGCGACCATGACAACCTGCGGGCGGTCCTCGACTGGTCGATCGCCCGACCCGACCCATCGCTCGGCGTCCGGATGGCGTTCGCCCTCTGGCGGTTCTGGCAGCAACGTGGCTATCTGAACGAGGCCCGGATGCGGTTCGAGGTCCTCGAGGCCCAGGGTTGGCATCTCGATCCCGTCGATCAGGCGCATTTCGACGAGGCGTTCGGCGGCATCGCCTACTGGCAGTCGGACCACCCGACGACCCTCCGGCTCTACGACGAGGCACTCCGCTTGTGGCGCGCGATCGGCGACCAGCGGGAGATCGCCAACGCGCTCTACAACCGGGCCTACGCCGACATGATCGTGATCATGGACGGCCGCGGCGTCGAGGAGCAGGTGAAGACTAGCCGGGCGATGCTGGACGAGGCGCTGGCCCTCTTCGAAGAGCTCGGCGACAAGGGCGGCCAGGGCAACATCCTGTGGGCCCTGGGGAGCGTGTATTTCTTCACCGCCGACGCCCACAATGCCGAGCCCTGGTACCGGCGCGCGCTCGAACTGCACCGCGAAGCGGGCAACCGGACCATGGAAGCATGGTCGCTCCACATGCTCGCCCTCGCCCAGGTCGGTCAGCGCCATTTCGACGCGGCCATCGCGACGGCCCGCCACGCCTTGCAGCACTTCTACGAAGCGGGCGACGTGTCGGGAGTGACGCTGACCCTCGACGACCTGGGGATCATCGCGGTCTCGACGGACCAGCCCGAGCGCGCCGGCCGGCTGTGGGGCGCCGCCCGGCACTTGCAGCAGATGACCGGCACGACCCTGGCCGACTACGTCGACCAGAACAACGCCTTGTTCCACGTCCCGACCCCACGCGATGTCCTTCCGGCCGATCGGCTGGCGACGCTGGCGGCCGAGGGGGCGGCCATGTCGTACGACGAGATCGTCGGCTACGCCCTCGGGTCCGCGGACGGGCCGCCGTCCCGTCCTCACGCCGACCCCGACTGACCGGTCGCGGCGCACGCCGCGTCCCCTCGGCTAGACTGGGCACTCGATGACCGCCGAGCCGATCCCCGCGCCGAGGCCCAAGACCGGGATCCCGAAGAACCCGGGCCGGCGCGACCTCGGGATGACGGCCACGCTGCTCTTCCCCGACCGCGACATCGTCGAGAAGTTCTACGTGCCGCTCGTGTACACGGCGTGCCGGACCTGCTATTCGGAGCTGGCGCCCGAGGAGATCTTCCGACGCGCGACGACCGGCGAGGTCGAGCCGGCCAAGATGCAGAAGCTCATCGCCTCGGTCATCGAATCGGGGCACGGCTCGACCATCGAGCACATCGTCTTCACGTTCGCCATCACCGGGGTGTCGCGGACGCTCTCGCACCAGCTCGTCCGGCACCGTGCCGGCGTGGCCTTCGATCAGCAGAGCCAGCGCTACGTGAAGTTCAAGGGCGCGGCGACGATGCTCCCCCACTCCATCGCCGAGGGCGACCCCGAGACCCGCGAGCGCTACGAGGAGCAGGTCGCCGGTGCGCTCGAGCTGTACGGCGAGATGGTCGCCGACGGGGTGCCCGGCGAGGATGCCCGGTTCGTCTTCCCGAACGCGACCCGGACCAACCTGGTGATGACCGCCAACCTGCGGGCGCTCATCCACATGTCCGGTCTGCGGCTGTGCACGATGGCGCAGTGGGAGATCCGCCGGCTGTTCCAGCTCATCCGCCAGCAGATCTTCGACGTGTCGCCGTTCCTCGGCTCGTTCCTCGCGCCCAAGTGCGTGCCACTCGGCTACTGCGACGAGTTCAACAACCGCGACCAGCACTGTCCGATCCGGCCGCACAAGGACAACGTCCTGGGGGCCTGGGCGGAGAAGGCGGCCGCAGCTCGTGCCGCCGGGCGAGAGCTGCCGCAGGCCTGACGCGGCCGGACGAGCGGGCAGCCGATCACGCGTCGGCGATGGCGATGGCTCGAGTCTTGGCATCCGGGGCGAGGAACGCGAGCAGTCGCTCAGCCTCCTCCTCGATCGCCGCGCGCTGCTGGCCATCCAGCGTGGCGTAGCGGGTCACCGTGAGGGTCGCATCGCCGCGGCGACGGACGATCCGCCATGCGGCGCCGACGAAGCCGTCGATGAGGACGCCGCCGCGCCACGTCATGTCGGCGATGCTGATCGTCGGGTGGAGGATCCGCGAGCGGTCGGCGTGTGACAGGAACACGTTGTCGTATTGCGGCAGGAACCGGATCGGGGCACGCTCCTCGCCTGTCGCGATGGGCGCGTCCGGGACATCGAACAACTCTCGCCCGGCCTCGTCGCGGAAGGTCCGCAGCCCGGGTCGCAAGCGCTCGACCACGAGACGCAATCCGGTCAGCCACGACCAGACTCGCATGTCAGCCACGCTCGCCGGGCCGAACGCCCGCAGGTAGCGACGGACGAGGTCGTCGATGCTCGGCGTCCGGTCCATCGGTCTCCCGAGCCACGCCTCGGCGGTCGTGTTCATCGGGCGGCCGGTCCGACCCCAGAGGCCACGCGGTGGCACCTGGACCAGCGGCAGCAGGAACCGCGCGGCGTTGGCGAGCGACGTCGGATCGCGGTCCGACCATCCCGGGGCCAACGCGAGGCCGAGGTCCGATGGCGTCATCGGGCGCTCCTCGACCGCAGCCCGCGCCGCCCGCAGCACGGCGTCGATGTCGACCCCGTCGAGCCGCTTCGCGAACGGACTGCTCCGCCATGAGCGCGCCATCACATCCGCGACGATGGGATACAGCGCCAGCGCGTCCCGAGCCGTGACCAGGTGCAAGGTGCCGCGCAACAGGCCCATCCGCACGGCGGCGCGCGATTCAAGCAGCCCGCTGAGCTCGGTCGGGTCGAAGTCGACGACGCGGGTCCACAGGGCGACGTACGGATCGATCGGTTCCTGCGCCTGCAGGCCGACCAGGTCCTCGATGACATCCCTGGCCGTTCGGACCGACCGCTCGAGGAGGCCCTGTCGGGCGAGGAGCGTCCGGTTGAGGACCCGCGTGTCGAGCGTCTGGGTCACGGGCGCGAAAGGCTCAGCCCGCGTCGAGGTCGACCAGGAAGCGGCGGATCACCCGGGCCAGTCGAGGGCCGGCCTGGGCGCCGACCTCGATCACCTCCTCGTGGGTCAACGGCTCCCCGGTGTACCCGGCGGCCGCATTGGTCACGAGCGAAACGCCGCACACCTCGAGGCCGACCCAGCGGGCCGCGATGCACTCGAGCACGGTCGACATCCCGACCGCGTGACCACCCAGCGCCGCCAGCATACGAACTTCCGCCGGGGTCTCGTAGCTGGGACCGGTCAACCCGACGTAGATCCCCTCACGGAGGCCGATGCCCTCAGCGGTACCGGCCGCGTGCAGGGCGGCGCGCAGGCGCGGGCTCCAGGCGTCGGTCATGTCGGGGAAGCGCGGCCCGAGGCGATCGTCGTTACGACCGATGAGCGGCGATCGGCCGGTCGTGTTGATGTGGTCGGACATGACCATCAAGGTGCCCGGTCCGAACGTGGGATCGAGCCCGCCCGAGGTGTTGGTCAGGACCACGATGCGCGCGCCGAGGGCGTGGAAGAGCAGGACCGGCTGGACGACCAGCCCGACATCGTTGCCCTCGTACAGGTGGAACCGGCCCTGGAGCAGGACGACGGGCTTGCCGCCCAGCCGACCCAGAAGCAGGCGGCCGGCGTGGCCCGGCGCGGTGGCCGGCGGCCACCCGGGCAGCTCGCCGAATGGGATCGCGACCGCGTCGTCGAGATCGTCGGCGAGGCCCCCGAGCCCCGACCCGAGGACGATGCCGACCTCGGGCACGAGGTCGGTCCGGGAACGGACCGCGCTGACCAGGGCAGCCAGCCGCTCGGCCTGGTCGGCCGGGCCGATCGGGCGGGCAGGGTCGATCGGTGGGGCGATGTCCGACATGGGGGCCTCCGTGCGTAGCGTCGCCAGAGCATGACAGGACGCCGGCAGCGTGGAGGGAGGCTTCGAGCGCCCGACGGAAGTATCGACACCGGGATGCCGATCACGTCCCGTCGGGCGGGACCCCGCGACCGGCCGTGGTGAGACGGCTCAGGTCCGGGCAACGAAGCGCCCGAAGTGGCCGGCGGCGGAACGAAAGGTCCTTGATGCGATCTCGGGTTCCTTGCGGTCCTGTCGGCCCCTTCGGGCACGACCTACGGTATCGGCCCGATCACGGGAGGGTCAACGCGCTTATCCACCAACATCGGACCGGCGGTCGGCGCGCTGTCCACGGGAATGGTCGGGCTGTGGGAGGCGTGTGGATAACCCTGTTGATGGGTGGTGGTCAGCCGCCCATCGCGAACATCTCGATCTTCGGCAGATCGGAGGTCGACTGCGCCCGGAGCTCGGAATAGCGGTCGTCCCGGCCGCGCCAGACATCGGCGAGGAACGCGACCAGCTGCTCGTCGGTGGAGCCGTCCCGCAGGACGGCTCGGACGTCGCGACCGGCGACCGCGAACAAGCAGGTATAGAGCTGGCCGTCGGCCGACAGCCGCGCCCGGGTGCAATCGCGGCAGAACGGCCGGGTCACGGACGAGATGATCCCGAACTCGCCGCGACCGTCGGCATAGCGCCACCGGTCGGCCACCTCGCCGCGATACCCCGCGGCGATCGGTTCGGCGGGCCAGATCGCGGTGACCGTGTCGACCAATTCGCGCGCCGACACGACCTCGTCGAGACGCCAGCCGTTGGAGTGGCCGACATCCATGTATTCGATGAACCGAAGGGTGACGCCACGGTCGCGTGCCCAGCGCGCCATGGGCACGATGGACGATTCGTTGATGCCTCGCCGAACGACCATGTTGACCTTCACCGGATCCAGTCCCGCCTCGATCGCCGCGGCGATCCCGTCGACCACGCGGGCGACCGGGAAATCGATGCCGTTCATCGCCCCGAAGACGGCATCGTCGAGCGAATCGAGGCTGACCGTGACCCGCTGGAGTCCGGCCTCCGCGAGCGGTCGGGCAAGCGCGTGCAGGGCGGCCCCGTTCGTGGTGAGGGTCAGGTCGATCGACCGCCCGTCCGGCGTCCGAAGGGCGGCCAGCTGGCGGATCAGCTCCGGCAGGCCCCGTCGGACGAGCGGTTCGCCACCGGTGATGCGCAGCTTCTCGACGCCGAGACCCACGAACGCGCGCGCCGCGCGCTCGATCTCCTCGAAGCTCAGGACCTCACCCTTCGGCAGGAAGGCATAGTCGCGCCCGAACACTTCCTTCGGCATGCAGTAGGTGCACCGGAAGTTGCAGCGATCGGTGACGGAGATCCGCAGATCGTGGAGCGGCCGACCCAGGCGGTCGAGGGGTTCCATGGGACGGGTATCGTAGCGCCGATGGCGGTGCATCCCGACAACAGGTCTTCCAGCGGCGTGTCAACGGTACGACCGGCGCTCGGTCGTGGTACCACTAGCCGACTCCACCGCACCAGACCATGCCGTCACCATGCCGCTACGTCCCTAGACCGCCTCTCCCTGAACACCACACGAGGGTCAACCGCATGGCAACGACCGACGCGAAGAGCGGATTCCGCCTCCCCTGGAGCGCCGACCGGAACGACTCCGACGGTGGTGCCGGGGCGCCGGTCGACGGGGGCGATGGCGCGCCGCAGGCGACCGGATCGGAGACCGATGCGATGAGCCAGGCCGAGGGCCAGCCGTCGGGGTCAGCCACGCCGCCCGCCGATGCGTCGTCCTCGGGCTCGACGGCTCCGGTGCGCAAGCCGAACAAGTTCATGGCCGACCTCACCAAGGCCATGCAGGCCGCCGCCGAAGCGGCGCGCAGCGACACGCTCGAACGGTTCACGGCCGAGGCCAAGACCCACATCGAGCGCATCCACACGAGCACCGCCGACGAGGCGACCGAGCTGCGCAAGAAGGCCGACGACGACGTGGCGGCGATCCGCGACTGGTCCAAGACCGAGATCGCCCGGATCCGTGAGGAGACGGACGAGCGGATCGCCCATCGCAAGGACAAGCTCGAACGCCAGATCGAAGCCCACGCGGGCGAGATCGAGGCCAGGATCGAGGGGGTCCAGCGGCGGGTCGACCGCTTCGAGCACGAGATGGCCGAATTCTTCGAGCGACTCCTGGCCGAGGAGGACCCCACGCGGTTCGCGGCCATGGCCGAGAGCCTGCCGGAGCCCCCGCCCTTCGACGACGACCCGTTGCCGACCGCGAACACCAGCGTCATCGAGCCGCCGGCGGTCGACACCGAGTCGGCGCCCGACGAGATCGTCACGAGCGAGAACGAGGCCGCCGCCGAGCCTCCCACTGGGTGGGAGTCGACGCCGGTGACCGGGACCGATCCGGAAACATCGAGCGACGCCGCGCCGAGCACCGAGCCAGTCGAGTCGTCCATCGCCGGTTGGCCCGGGACGGACGCCGCCCCCACGCCGACCCCGGTCGAGGCTCCGGCCGACCAGTCCTCGGCCGACCATGGCGACCTGTTCGGCATGGCCCGCGACAGCGAGCCGCCCCACGGCGGCGAGCCCGGGGCATCGCCCGAGGCGAGCGTCGAGCCCACCGGTGAGGGCGATCCGCGCCTGACCGCGCTGGGACTCGATCCCGATCTGGCGGCCGCCGAGGCCGAGGCCGGCGCCTTTCCGATCGCCACCGAGACGAGCGACGAACCGATCCCGATGATCGCCGACGACGCCCTGGCGGCGCGCCTGGCCGGCCTCGTCCACGAGGAGCCGAGCGGCGACACGACCACGACCCGCGTCATCGTGACCGGGCTGGTGAGCGTCGCCAGCATCGCCGGCTTCAAGCGCAATCTCGCCCGGGTCCCGGGCGTGCAGGCGGTCGGCGTGTCGTCCGGCCCCGACGGCGAGTTCGTGTTCGCGGTGACCCACGACGGCAGCCTGGCGCTCAGCGAGTCGATCGCGACGCTGCCCGGTTTCGGGACGCGGGTCACCGACGAGGCTCCCGGCCAGCTGACCGTCGCGGCGCGCGACCCAGAAGCCGAGGGCTGAGGGATGGCCAGACCGGCCATCGCGGTCGCGCTGCCCAACGCCGAGGCGACTCCCGTCGCCGCGGAGCTCCGAGCGGCAGGCTTCACGGTCGCCAGCCTCAAGCACCCCGACGAGCTCGAGGCCCTGCTGGCCAGCCGTCACGACGTGGCAGTCGCCATCCTCGATGGCGAGACCGACTTCGACGAGGCGCTCGAGTACTACGCGCTGCTGCGCGACGGTGGGCGAACGATCCCGGCGCTCATGGTCGTCACGGAACGGTCGCTCGGCATGTTCAGCACCGCCGCCAGCCTGGTCGACGACGAGTACTTCACCCGACCATATTCGGCGGAGTCGCTCCGCTGGCGGGTCGAGGCGATGTGCATCCGGAGCCAGACCGTCGATGACGGCTCGGGGCCGGTGCTCCAGAACGGACCGTTCGAGACGGACGGCTGGGCGCACCGGGCGACGGTCGTCGCGGTCTTCAACCCCAAGGGTGGCGTCGGCAAGACGACGATCGCCACCAATCTCGCATCGGCGCTGCAGTCACGCCGGGGGCAGAACGTCCTGCTCATCGATGCCGACACCGTCACGGGCCACGTGCCCTCGTCGCTCGGCATCGACGGCATCCGAACCCTGGCCGACAGCTGGCTGGAGCAGCGCGATGGCGCCCCGTACGAGTCGATCGCCGACATCGCCTCTGCCCATCCATCGGGCATGCGCGTGGTGTCGCTGACGTCGTCGCCGCTGAACGCCGAGATCCTCGAGGCGAACCGCGTCGCCGACGCGATCACCGAGGCCCGCCGGGGCTGCGACTTCCTGGTGGTCGACCTCCACCCGTCCTACAGCGACCTGAATCAGGCGATCTTCAGGATCGCCGACCGCATCCTGGTGCCGGTCACCCCGGACGTGCCCGCCATCCGGGCCGCGGTCCAGCTGACCGACTATGCGGCAGAGCTCGGCGTCCGGGAGCGGCTCGGCCTCGTGGTCAACCGGGCCAACAGCGGCGTGTCCGTCGCCGACCTGGAACGCACGATCGGGATGCCCGCCACGTCGCTCATCCGGTCGGGCGGGCTGCTGTTCGTCCGCGCCGCGAACGAGGGGCGCACGGTGATCGAGATGTTCCCCAAGGAGCGCATCACCGCGGACTTCGACGCGCTCGCCGACCGCGTGGTCGGGACGCCGGCCGCGGCGCCTGCGATCAAGGTCCCGTTCGGCTTGTTCAACCGCGGCAAGGTCCCGGCCCGCGCCTGAGCGGTCCGCTCGCGGTCCGTACGCGGACCCGTGGATCTAGCGCGAACGGTCCTGCCAGGAGACGCCGCCAAGCGGCGCTCCGGGTAACGTCTGGGGCCGTTCACCCGTCCGCCGGTCGACCTGTTCGATGCCGCGCAGGTAGAACCGATTGACCAGGACCGCGTCCATCTCCGGTCCGATCGCGCGCTCCCCGAGATAGGCCGTCGCGTCCACGACCGGCAGGAACATCTCGGTGGCGCGATCGAGCAGCCGCTCCGGTTCCATGCCGGGATGCAGGTGGACCGTGCCGATGACCCGGAACGGTGGCACCTCGAGCGCCACGTCATAGGACACCTTGTGGACCCGGTGGGCGGTTCGTTCGTCGTCGGTGAGGTCGGCCCTGGTCGCCTCCCCGGCCAGCACGATGATCAGGTCGTACGGGTCGACCGCCTTGAGGCCGGGGGCCGGTTCGAGCGGGCCCGACCCGTCGATCGGTGCCCACTGGACATCGGAGATCTCGATGTGCTCACGCTTGTTCAGCGCGTCCGACAGCCGGGCGCCGACGTGCATGTTGCCGACGATCCGCCACTCCTCGGTCAGACCATCGAAGGGGATCCCGCGTGCCGAGGGTCTGCTCTGCGTCGTCGGTGCGGCTTTCGGAGCCGTGCCCCCTCGATTGCGCTTCAGGAAGCCGAAGGGCACGTCATTCCTCCGTCCCACCCGTGTTGGATCTGATCAGCTCCACGACCGTCGCATCGGCGAGCGTCGTGGTGTCGCCGAGGGCACGGCCCTGGGCGATGTCGCGCAGCAGCCGACGCATGATCTTGCCCGACCGCGTCTTCGGCAAGTCCGGCACGAACATCAGCGACTTCGGTCGGGCGATAGGGCTGATCTTGGTCGAGACGTGGGCGCGGAGCTCCTCGCCGAGTTCCCGGCTCGGCTCGTTCCCGGAGCGCAGGATCACGAAGGCGTTGATGGATTCGCCGGTGATCGGGTCGGGGCCACCGACCACTGCGGCCTCGGCGACCATCGGATGGGACACGAGCGCGCTCTCGATCTCGGTCGTCGACAGCCGGTGCCCGGATACGTTCATCACATCGTCGACCCGGCCCAGCAGCCACAGGTAGCCGTCGCTGTCGCGCTTGGCCCCGTCGCCTGCGAAATACAGCCCCGGGAAGCGGCTCCAGTACGTATCGCGGTACCGCTGCGGATCGCCGTAGATCCCGCGCAGCATCGAGGGCCATGGTCGTTTCAGCACGAGCAGGCCGCCGCCGCCCAACGGCACCGACCGGCCCTCGCGGTCGACGACGTCGACCTCGATGCCCGGGAAGGGGAACGTGGCACTCCCCGGTTTGGTGGTGGTCACCCCGGGCAGCGGCGTGATCATGATCATGCCCGTCTCGGTCTGCCACCAGGTGTCGACGATCGGGGTCCGGCCGGACCCGATGTGCTCGTGGTACCACAGCCAGGCCTCGGGGTTGATCGGTTCGCCGACCGACCCGAGCACCCGCAGCGACGACAGGTCGTGCGCCTCGGCGAACGAGGCGCCCTGCTTCATATGGGCCCGGATCGCGGTCGGGGCGCAGTACAGGATCGTGACCTTGTGGTCCTCGATGATCTGCCACCACCGGCCCCAGTCGGGGGAGTCCGGCGTCCCTTCGTACAGGACGCTCGTCGTCGCGTTGGCGAGGGGCCCGTAGACGATGTAACTGTGGCCGGTGACCCAGCCGACGTCGGCGGCGCACCAGTAGACGTCGTCCGGCTTGACGTCGAACACCATCTCGTGGGTGTAGCTCGCGCCCAGCAGGTAACCGGCGGTCGTGTGGATGATGCCCTTGGGCTTGGCGGTCGTACCCGACGTGTACAGCAGATAGAGCATGTGCTCGCTGTCGAGCGGCACCGGTGCGTGGACCTCGGACTGGCGCTCGACGACGTCGTGCCACCACACGTCCCGTCCGTCCTGCATCGAGGTCCCGCCCTCGACCGAATCGCCCAGCCGCCGGACGACGAGGACGTGCTCGATGGTCGGGGTCTGACGGAGCGCATCGTCGACCGCCGGCTTGAGCGGCGCAGGCTTGCCTCGCCGCCAGCCGCCGTCGGCGGTGATCACCAGCTTCGCCTCGGCATCGTTGATGCGCCCGCTCAGGGCCTCCGCAGAGAAGCCGCCGAAGACGACCGTGTGCGGGGCGCCGATCCGCGCGCACGCCAGCATCGCGATGGGCAGCTCCGGGATCATCGGCATGTAGATGGCGACCCGATCGCCGGTCGTGATGCCGAGCTCGAGCAGGGCGTTGGCCGCCTTGCTCACCTCGCGCTGGAGATCGGCGAAGGTGATGGTCCGGGTGTCACCCGGCTCGCCGATCCAGTGGTAGGCGACCTTGTCGCCGAGGCCGCGCTCGACATGGCGGTCGACGCAGTTGTACGCGATGTTGAGCTTGCCGCCGATGAACCACCTGGCGAACGGCAGGTCCCATTCGAGGGTGGTGTGGAAGTCCTCGTCCCAGTCGATCCGCTCGCGGGCCAGGCGCGCCCAGAATGCCTCGGGATCGGACTCCGCCTCGTCGTAGAGCTCGGCCGTCGCATTCGCCTGCGCCGCGAAGGCAGGATCTGGCGCGAAGGTCCGATCCTCCGCGAGGAGATTCTCGATCTCGGCGGCCGGCGGGGACTGGTCGAGGCTCACGGGCACACACCTCCGGGGTCGCGGCTGGTCGGGTCATCCTACCGCGCACCGGGGGCGCCCTGCCCCGGGTCGGATCAGCGGCGGACGGCCCTCCACGCCGACCAGCCGATGCCGTCGTGGACGTCGGGCGGGCCGTAGCCGTTGAGATGCCCGGCCGAGATCAGCTCGTGGGAGGCACCGGTCGTCGCGTCGACCCAGATCACACCCTGGTCGCATTGATTCGCTTGGCGCATGAACGCGTCGCAGGCGGGCGAAGCGACGATCATCCCGGTCCCGTCCGGGGAAAAGCCGAGTGGCTGACTGTCGCGCATGACGAGCCGCACGTCCGAGCCGTCCGACTCGGCCGTGTACGTATCGAACACATCGTTCGGCAACCCGACGGCATCAATGAACATCAGGTGTCGTCCGTCCGGGCTCCATGACGCCGCGGACGGGGCGAGCACCGACGGCGCGATCCTGGTGAGCAGCGTGCCATCCCGAGCCACGGTGTAGAGCCTGGCTCCCGGCTGGGTGGTATCGAACAGGAGTCGGCTGCCGTCGGGCGACCAGACCGCCGCGCCCGCGAAGTAGCCGTCGGGCAACGGTGACCCGAGCGGGTGGGCATCCTGACCATCGGCGGTCATGATCCACGGGGTCCGCCCCCAGGCGACCTGGTCGGTCGGCGTGAACGCGATCAGGCCATCGACCGACCAGGCCGGAGCGCCGCCGTAGACGGTGCCCGGCGTGAGGTCACGGATCCGACCATCGGCCAGGTCGTAGCGGAACATGCGGGTCAGTCCCCGCACGGACCCGTCGAACAGGAGGCTGCGGCCGTCCGGTGACCAGGCGACGCCGAATGGGACGAGCCCGGTATCGAGCGACAGGAGGCGCGCAGGGTCGATCGTCATCTGGACGACATCATCGGACGAGACCAGGACCAGTCTGGCCGTCCCGTCCTTGATTCCCCAGAAGGCCTGGGTAGCGCCGTCCGGCGACCAGGCGCCGCTGCCCCAATCGAGCCCCGGGAAGGGCCGCAGCCGGGGGTCGGACCCGTCCGCCGGCAGGCGCAGGATCGAGCCCCGGAAGTTCAGGTCGACGGGGCCGTTGCCGGTCGGGAGCGTCCGATCGGGGAGTCGTCCGGCGATGAGCACGCCCACCACCAACGCGGCGATGAGTGCCGCAGCCGCAAGCAGCGTGATCCACCGGTTCGGCTGGTCCGGGTAGGTCGGGGCCAGCGGCCGTGGCAGGCGTACGACGAGGTGACGCTGCTGCGGGGTGGCACGCACCTCCTGGGCGATCGAGGCGATGACACCGGTCGGTGCCATGACCGCCTGCCCGACCGACAGGGCTCGCGTCAGTTCGGCATCCTGCAGCGGGACTCGGAGTGTCATCGGTCCTCCTCCGCCAATGCCCGTTCAAGGGCCTGGCGAGCGGCGAACAACCGCCACTTCGCGGTGCCGACCGGGATGGCCAGGACCGCAGCGAGATCCTGGAGCGAGCGACCGTCGACGTGATGCAGCACGAGCAGCGCCCGCTGGTCGGCCGTCAACGTCGCGAAGGCGCGGCGGATCGAGTCGGAGCGCCCGACGTGGGCGCCCGGGTCGCCGGTCCCAGGATCGCCCCGTTGCGGGCTCGCCGCGTCGACGTCGTCGATGACGATCTCGTGGATCGCATGACGGCCGCGCCGCCGCAGCTCGTCCCGGCAGACGTTGACGGTGATCCGACCCAGCCACGCATCGAAGCGCCCGACGTCGCGCAGGCGTGGTAGGCCTCGCCAGGCCGTGACGAAGGTCTGCTGGACGGCGTCCGTCGCGTCGGCCTCGCTTCGGAGGATGCCGTAGGCCAGCCGGAAGATCCGATCGACCCGGCCGACGACCAGGTCATCGAACGCGGCCGCATCGCCGCGCGCCGCGCGCTCGATGACGGACAGGTCCGCGACCGGCAGGACCATGGCGCCGGTCATCGCGCTATCGGTCACGGGTCGAGGCGCCTCCTTCTACCAGCATGACGATCGACAAGGGTCCTAGGTTGGCCGTCCAGTCGCATCGTGCGCGACCAGCGTCATGCGCTCGTCGGTCGAGCGACCATCCAAACCTGCCGGCCGGGGCGGTCGTCAATCCGGGTATGAAGCACCAGCTATCCGCCGCGACGCCGGCATCCGACCTCCGCCTCGACCTCGACCTCGATCTGCAGCGCGGCGGACCGACCCCCGAGATCACCGACTTCCACGGCGCATCACCTGGCTGGGAGCGCGACCCGCGGCTGCTCATCGTGCTCGGCGCCGTCGCCCTGGTCGTGGCGTTCGCCACGATGTCGTCGGCCCGACCAGCGACGCCCATGGTCGTCGCGGCGCCGACCCTTGCGGCAGCACCGGCGTCGGTCGCGCCGGGAGCGGTGTCGGGCGACCGGGCGGTCGACCTCGACGGCGTGTCGATCGCGTCGCCGGCGAGCGGGGTGACCGTCCGAGGGTCGACCGTCCGGGTGACAGGCCAGGCGCAGCGGGCCGGACCGACGACCTTCGCCGTGCGCCTCGGGCGGACCGACCTCGGCCGCGTCGAGGTCGACCTAGCCCCGGGGCCGTATTCCGTGACGCTCCCGGTGCACAGCCCGGTGGCCCCGTTGACGGTCGACCTCGTGCTGACCAGTCGGGTCGGCGATGTCCCGACCACGCCGGCGACCCGCTCGTTCATGCTGGCCGCCGCGTCACCCGTCGACGCATGGACGGTCGATGTGGTCGACCGAAGTGGCGCCTGCCGGGCTGTGATCCAGGGGGTCGCGCCGTTGACCGTGTCGAGCGTATCCGTCTCGCTGGTGGCCGGGACGGAGGTCCTGGCGACCGACGTGGTCCCGGTCCAGACCAGTCCCACGCCGGGTGCGGAGCTGCTGCGACAGGGCGAGTGGGCGTCCGATCTCGCCTGGCGACCGATGCCCGCGGCGATCATCCCGGGCGCGGGAACGTTCGCCGCCGCGCAGGTCGGACCACGACTCGAACTGACCTGGCACGACCCGGTCGACGGCACCACGAGCACGCGCTCCATCCCGGTCACCGCCTGCGGGTCGTGATCCCCCGCCTGCGGGTCGTCCCGACGTCTTCGCGTCGGGATCCCTGTCGGGGTCCGGGCCGGCCCGGCGCTAGTCGGAGTCGGCTGCCAGGTCGTCCGGGCCCGGACCCCCGGGTTCACTCGCGCCGTCGATCCCGACGGTCGTGAGCGGGTCTCGCGGATCTCGGGGGTCGCGCGACAGGATCACGCGCTGCGGTCGCGGGATCTCGATGCCGTTCGCCTGGAGCGCGGCCAGCAGTCGCTTGCGGAACTCGCCCGCGGCGGCCCACTGCTCGGGGGCGCGGACCGAGCCTAGGATCTTGAGCGTCACGCCGTATTCGCCGAGGGCCTCGACCCGTTCGACCCGCGGCGGCTCGAGGATCCGCCGCTTCCAGACCGGATCCTCGTGCATCGCACGGCCGACGTCGTCGACCACGCCGATCGCGCGATCGATGTCGGTCCCGTAGGCGAGGGTCACGTCCTGATTGATGCGTGCCCAGACCCGGGTCAGGTTGGAGGCGACCTTGACTTCGCCGTTCGGCACGGTGTGGACGATGCCATCGAGGTCGCGGACGGTCGTGCGGCGCAGATTGAAGTCCTCGACGGTCCCGGCGACGCCGGCGAGTCGCACCACGTCGCCGACCGAATACTGGTTCTCGACAAGGATGAGCGCGCCGTTGAGGTAGTCGCGCACGAGCGTCTGGGCCCCGAATCCGACGGCGATGCCGATGACCCCCAGCCCGGCGACGGCGGGACCGATGTCCAGCCCGAGCTTGCCGAGGATCATCAGCGCGGCGATGAGCAGGATGAAGGACTGGATGACTCGGGCACCGAGGTCGTCGAGGGTGTCCATGCGCTTCCTGACCTCGACCGCACTCAGCTCCTGCGCCGTGCCCTCGGTCGCCTCGCGGTCGAGCAGCGCCTTCACGATGCCGTGGACGAACACGCTGGCCAGTCGCACCGCGACGAGGGCCACCACCACGATGAGGCCGACCGGGAGCAGGCTGTGCCGGACGAAGTCGGAGATCTCGGCGGCGCTGAAGGCAGGCATGCGACGTCAAGGGTACCGAGTCGGTGGCGCACCTCGTGGTGCGCTCGGCGGGAGCGGTGTCGCCGGTGCGACACCGGATCCGGGGAGCCTGGTCGCGCCTCGGCCCCGATCAGGCCGTCGCGGACACCGCGGTGGGCGCGGGCTGGCGGTCGGGGATGGTGGCGCCGAGCCTCGCCGAGATGGCCGCCGCGGCCTCGCGCGCCTGGGCCGCCAGTTCGGGGATCCGCCGCGGGGTGAGCCGGAACGCCGGCCCCCACACGTCGACCGCAGCGATCACGTTGCCGCGCGCATCGTGGATCGGGGCACTGACGGCGTTCAGGCCCAGTTCGAACTCCCCGATGGCGGTCGCGTAGCCCCGACGACGGATGCGAGCGAGCTCCTCGAGCAATGGCTCGAGGTCGACGATGGTCCGCTCCGTGAAGCGGACGAGCCCGCGACGGACCATGCGCAGGACCTCGCGCTCGGCCAGCGCCGACATCAGCACCTTGCCTGACGCGACGCAATGGAGCGGCGTCGATCGGCCGGTCCAGTCGCCGACGGCGATCAGATTGGGGCCATCGACCTGGGCCACGGTCAGCAGCGACTCGTCATCGAGCACCCCGACCCCGGTCGTCTCGTGGGTCAGCCGTGCCAGGCGCTCGAGCTCGGGCGTCGCGAGCCCGCGGAGGTCGAGGGTCCGTTCGGCCCGCTCGGCGAGTCGGATGACCACCAGTCCCAGCCGGTACTTGCCGGTCTCGTCGTCCTGTTCGACGAGCCCGCGTCGCTGGAGCGTGGCCAACAGTCGCGAGGCCGTCGACTTGTGCAGACCGAGTCGGCGGGCGAGCTCCGTGACCCCGGCTTCGCCCTGGGAGTCGCCGAGGGCCAGGAGGAGTGCCGCCGCCCGATCGACCGAGCGAACGGCGTTGCTATCGAGGACCATCGACCCGGACCGGCTCGTCAGCCGGCCGACGGGGACGCCATCCCGCCGTGCGGGATGGGCTTCGGGGCCCCGTGGGCGCGGGCCTCGAGGGCGGCGTCGAGGGAGTCGGAGAACGCGGTCAGCACGCGATCGATCACGTCGGCATCTGCATGCGCCTCGCACATGAACCACGGTTCACGCGAATCGGGCTCAGGCATCGCCCCACGGGCATGCATGCCGATGGCGATGGCGTCGTACAGCTCGTGGTCGCTGGTCGCCCAGTCGCGGTACTCGGTCGGCACCTGGTCCCGGAACATGATCCCGAACATCGACGGGTGACCGGTGAAGTGGTACGGGATCCCGACCGGGTCGAGGATCTCCTTGAGCCCGTCCTGGATCGTCCGACCAGTGGCGTGGATGGTCTCGAGCGCGTTGGTGTCCTTGATGATGCCGAGGGTCGCCACTGCGGCCGCCGCGGCGACCCGATTGCCGGCGTACGTGCCGCCGTGACTGACCTTGTCGGGCAGCAGTTCCATGATCTCGCGACGGCCGCCGAACGCGGCTGCCGGGTAGCCGTTGCCCATGGCCTTGGCGAATGAGCCGAGGTCCGGCGTGATCCCGAAATACTCGGCCGCGCCGCCCCGTGCGAAGCGGAACCCGGTCTTGACCTCGTCGAAGATCAGCAGGATGCCGAATTCCTTCGTCAACTCGCGCATCTGCTGGTGGAAGCCTGGCTCCGGGAGGATGCCCTGGGCGTTGCCCAGCACCGGCTCGACGATGATCGCCGCGATCTCCTCACCGCGCTCCTCGAAGAGGCGGCGCAACCGGTCGATGCGGTTGTAGCGGGCGGGGATGATCGTCTCAGCGACGGCGCCGGGGATGCCCCGACCCCAGGCCAGCGCGACGGGCGCGTCTTCGTCGCCGAGCTCGGCCATGTCGTCTGGCCCGACGCTGATGAGTGCGTAGTCGTGGACCCCGTGGTACTGGCCCTCGAACTTGACGATGCGCTCGCGGCCGGT
This sequence comes from Candidatus Limnocylindrales bacterium, assembly GCA_035688805.1. GTDB lineage: Bacteria > Chloroflexota > Limnocylindria > Limnocylindrales > CSP1-4 > SPCO01. Next base: position 11,683 of record DASSMQ010000087.1, on the reverse strand, counting down.
GAACGCCCGCGCGAGCCGCATGAGGTGCATCGTCGCCTCGGTGCCCGAAACGGTCATCCGGGCCATGTCCACCCAGCCGGTCAGCTCCGCGACCAGCTCCATGGCGCGGACCTCGTCCTCACTGGTCAGGCTGAAACTGACCCCGCGGCGCATCCGTTCGTTGACGTAATCGTCGACTCGCGCGTCGCCATGGCCGAGGATGACCGGCCCGTAGCCCATGCGCAGGTCGACGAACTCGTTGCCGTCGATGTCCCACACCCGGCCGCCCTCACCGCGGTCGACGTAGATCGTGCTCTCGCCCCAGGCCCGGAAATTGGAGTCCGTACCGCCCGGCAGCCGCTTGGTCGCCCGGCGATACATGTCGAGTTGGCGATCGCGCCGGAGGGTCGGGTTCGTTCGGGCGGCTGGTTCGGTCGTCATGAGGGCCTCGTGTGGCGGGCATCAGACAGCGCCGCGACCCGGTCCATGGGACGGGTGTTGCGCGATATGGGACACGCGGGCGCCCATCGTCGCACAAGGACTCGGAGGTCGTCAACGCGATTCGTCGTTCCGCGGACGCCATGCCACGAAACCCGTCACGTTGACGACACAGAAGAGCGAATCCCGCAGCCTCAGTGACCATGGCCATGGCACCATGACGGGGTGCCACCGCGACCCACATCCTTCTGGCTGCGCGAGCCGGCGCCAGCGGGGACGGCCGATCCGCCGCTCGCGCCCGGGGAGCGCCGTTCGGTGGACGTCGCCATCATCGGCGGCGGCTTCACGGGCCTCTGGACGGCGATCGCCCTGACCGACACCGACCCCGGCTTGCGCGTCGCGGTGCTGGAGATGGAGTCGGTCGGGTTCGGTGCCAGCGGCCGGAACGGAGGTTTCTGCGAGGCGAGCCTGACCCACGGCCTGGCCAATGGGATCCGCCACTTCCCCGACGAGCTCGAGCGGCTGGAACGCGAGGGCCTCGATAACCTGCGCGACCTGATCGCGTTCACCAGGACGAACGCCATCGACTGCGACCTCGAAGAGACCGGCACCCTGGTCCTGGCCGACCAGCCGCACCAGGTCGACGGATTCCGGGCCTGGGTCGACGAGGCGGCGGTCCATGGTGAGACGCTCGAGTTCCTCGATCGGGCAGCCGCGCGCGAGGAGGTCCACTCGCCGCTCTGGCACGCCGGCCTGTATCGGCCGCCCGGTCGCGACGTCCTCGTCGACCCGGCCAAACTCTGTCGCGGCATCGCCCGCGTCGCCCGGCAGCGTGGCGTCCAGGTCCGGGAACGCAGCCGAGTGATGGCGCTTCGGCGTCGCGCCGGCGGCGTCGACGTGGTGATCGACGGCGGTGCGACCGTCCGAGCTTGCGAGGTGGTGGTGGCGACGTCCGCCTACTCGGGCTGGCTGGACCGGCTGGCGACGACCTTCGTCCCCGTGTACGACTATGCGCTGGTCTCCGATCCGCTCACGCCCGAGCAGCGCACGTCCATCGGCTGGCGTCGGCGGCAGGGCCTGGCCGATGCGAACAACCAGTTCCACTACTTCCGGCTGACCGCGGACGACCGGATCCTGTGGGGCGGCTACGACGCCATCCACCATCGCGGCAGTCGGGTCGCGCCGGAACTCGACGACCGGCCGGCGACGTTCCAGCGGCTCGAGGCGCAGTTCCGACATGCCTTCCCGCAACTGGCCGGTCTCCACTTCCCATATCGCTGGGGCGGCGCGATCGATACGACCTCACGCTTCACGGTCACGTTCGGGCAGACGATGGGTGGACGCGTCACGTACGCGCTCGGCTACACCGGTCTCGGCGTCGGGGCCAGCCGCTGGGCCGCCGGGGTGATCCGCGACCTCATCCTGCGCCCCGACGAGGACCGGCTGCGACTGCGCCTCGTGACGAGTCCGCCGATCCCATTCCCGCCCGAGCCGATCCGCTCGGTGCTCGTCGAGACCGTTCGGCGCGAGCTCGACCGGGCGGACCGGAGTGAGGGGCGCCGCGGCCTCATCCTGCGCAGCCTCGACGCGATCGGCGTCGGTTTCGACTCGTAGTCGCGACGAAGCCCCGCCGATGGCGGGGCTTCGCGGTGAGAAAGCGGGAGCCGGTCAGCCGCCGGCGATCCGGATCAGCAACAGCTGACCACCCTCACGTTTGTCGGTGAAGTCGGGGCCCAACGGAGCGAAGTTGTCGGCGCCCGGCGCCTTCTCCACCCAGAGCGTATGGGCCTGGACGTTCACCAGGAACGCCCCCGGACCGAACGCGGCGGAGGCGTCGACGATGCCGGTCGATTCCCAGGCGCCGAGGTTACCGTTGGGGAGGCCGTCGACGTCCGTCGATCCTCCATCGGCACCCTGATCGACCTTGAGGATCGGGCTGGCCACGCCGGTCGCGAAGGGGTACTGCCAGATGCGGGCCGAGGTCGCGGCAGGATCGGTCGAGGTCGCCGGGAACTGCTGGCTGCCGCCCGGGTCTTCCTGGAGATACAGGCCGTTGACGGTCGACTCGATGTTGTCCGGCTGATGGATCTCCGTGACCGTCTTGACCGGGCTGTCGTCGCCCTCGATGAGGATCGACATGGCGTCGACCCTGGACGGATCGCCCGGGTGTAGGGTCATCTTCCAGATCCGCCCATTGGTCGAGACGCCCGGGCCGGGTGTCCCGGCCGTGCCACGGCCGGAATCGACGACGTAGACGACGTTCGACATGCCCGGACGCTTGTCGTAGGCGATGTCCTCGATCCGCACGAAGCCGAAGACGTGGTGGAGCTGCGACCACTTCTCCAGGACCCACTGCGGCCCATCGATCTTGATGCCCGTGACCGAGTCGCGCTGCCACGCGAAGTTGGCCGCCTCGGGGGTCGGGTACGGGCCGCCGAGCTCGGCGGGGACATCCGCGGCCATGAGGTCACTGCCGTCGGCCTTGCGGCCGGTGGCGATCAACTTCGGGACGTCGATGAAGTGGCCGCTGACCGCCGTCGCGTCGCCCGGCGCGAAATCCTCGTACTTCTGGCGCAAGGGGTCGTCCGAGACGAACGCTCGAAGCGTGCCCTCGTCGTTCCAGACGGCATCGGCCGAGGACGCGACGTACTGGTACAGCTGCGATTGGGAGGGGTTGTTCGTGAACGTGTCGTCACCGGTCATCAGGACGCGCTGGCTGAATCCCGGGATGGCGACCGAGTTCTCGTGGTTGAGCCGACCGAGACCCAGGATCTGGCGGGTCTTGCCGGTCATGACGTCGAGCGCGACGACGATGCCGGCCCCCCGGGCGGTCGGCGCACCGACCGTGGTCGGCCAGGCGTTGCCGGTCCGGTTCGTCCAGTCTGGCGTCTCCTCGTTCGTGAACAGCAGCTCTCGCTCGAAGCCCTGGGCCGCCGTGGCCAGGAAGTTCGAGCAGAAGCGCTGGTAGTTCTGGTCGCTGGTGATCACGAGCTTGCCGGTCTGGACCCCGCCGCTCTTCTGGTTGATGAGCAGCCGGCTGAGCTGGGCGTTGTCGAAGTCGTTCTGCGAGTTGGCATCGGTCGGCGTCGTCGGGTTGTACGGGAAGGGCGCGCGGGCCGTCTCGTGGTTGATGAACACCTCGGCGACGCCGGCTCCCTTGAGTCGTAACGAGATGCCGTCCGGGATCGCCTCGTAGCGATAGCCGTCGTCGCCCGCCGGTTCACCGACCGTGATCAGCGGGGTGATCGCGATGTCAGCGTTACCGACCGGCGCCAGCATCGCGGCCTGGCTGGTCCGGACGCCGCCCCCGCCGGCCGCGGCGGGCGCGACCCCCAACAGCAGGACGGCGATCGCGGCAAGGACCACGAGCCTGGACGCGTGGGGTGGGATGGGCATGGATCCGCGCATCGGGCACTCCTCCTGGCGACCGCGTCGGCGGTCATGGGCGATCCAGTGGCTGTCCATGGTGCCGCCCCCGCCTGGTCGGGGCAAGCTGACCCCACGCTGCGGGCTGGAGGCCGGTGCGGCAAGGCACCACGTTCTGCCCGTCGCGGCGCGAGCGCTCAGACGGGCTCGGCCACCCAGGTCGGCAGCTCGCGGGCAAGGGTCGCGAGTGGTAATGAGCCGTGCCCCAGCAACTCGTCGTGGAAGCGCCGGAGGTCGAACCGGGCCCCGTCACGCGCCGTGAGTTCCGCCCGCAACGACTGGATCTGCCGCTGGCCGAGCTTGTAGGTGAGGGCCTGGGCAGGCCAGCAGATGTAGCGATCGGTCTCGATCACGGCATCCGTCTCGGACAGACCCGCCGTCAGCAGCGTGTCGATCGAGCGCTGTCGATCCCAGCGCAACGCGTGCATGCCGGTGTCGACCACGAGACGGGCGGCTCGCCAGGCCTGGGCGTCGAGCATGCCGAAGCGTTCGCCCTCGGTCCGGTACAGCCCGAGCTCGTCGGCCAGCCGCTCGCTGTACAAGCCCCAGCCCTCGACGTAGGCCCCGGCCACCGACCGGGCGCCGAGCCGGCGGAACGTATTGAGCCGGGGGTTCTCCATCTCCAGCGCGATCTGGAAATGATGCCCGGGGGCGGCCTCGTGGTAGGTCGTCGAGGCAAGCTTGCTGTACTTGCGTGACGGCAGGTCGTAGCCGTTGGCGTAGTAGATGCCGTCCCGGGAGCCGTCGGCGGCCGGCGGATAGTAGTACGCGAACGGGGCGTCCTTCTCCTTGTAGTCCTCGACCGGGCGGACCCCCAGACCGGAGCGCGGCAGGGTCCCGAACGCCGTCGGCGCGGCGGCCATGGCCCGCTCGATGTCCTCCTCGGCCCGGGCGACGAGCTCGTCCTTGGTCGCCGGGGTGTTGCCGGGCTCGGCGTCGAGCGCCCGCCGGTAGGCGGCCGTGTCCTCGCCGAAACCGGCGGCCTGGGCGATGACCCGGCGCTCGGCCTCGATGCTCTCGAGTTCCTCGAGGCCGATGTCGTGGATGCGCTGCGGCTCCATGTCGAGCGACGTCCAGCTGCGGATCAGCGTTCGGTACATCGTGTCGCCGGTGGGCGCCGACCAGATCCCCGGATCCTCGCGACTGGCGTGGCGGTAGTCGCCGCGAAGGACGTCGAGGAAGGCGGCATCGGCCGGGTACACGACGTCGCGGACGATCTCGGTGATCCGCGCTCGGGCAGCGTCCGACGCGCCCTGGACCATCGAGGGCACGATGGCCTGGTCGACCGGGATGGCCAGCATCCGCTCGAGCTGGGCGATGACGCGCTCGGTGACGATGGCGGGGGCAGTGAGCCCGGTGCCGAGTGCCTCCCGCAGGATGTCGGCGTTGGCGGCCATGAACGCCGGGTAGGCGTGCAGTCGGCTGATGAAGGCCTCCAGGCGCTCGGGTGTGTCGACCGGCTGGAACTGGGTCAGCTGGGGGAGGAGCTGCTGGGGACCGCCCATCTGGTCGACCACCCGAAGCTGGTGGAGGCCCTCGTCGTCCTCCTCGACGGCCAGCTCGCCCATCACCTGGATCGTGTCGCGGGTGATCCGATCCTCGGTCGACAGGCCCTCCACCGGGATGGCGGCCGCCTCGGCGGCCGCACCGGCCATCAGCGCGCGTGCCTTGGCCCGGCCAGCCGGGGACGGGTCCTCGAGGCGATCCGCGTAGCGGTCGTCGCCGTAGAACGTCGCGGTCGTCGGGTTGAGCTCGAGGATGCCCTCCCACAGGCGATGGGCGAGGTCATCCACGGGGGAATGTCGGTCGGTCACGCACGGGTCTCCCTGCGGGGCGTGGCAAGGGCGTTGGGCGCGGCAAGCGTACCCGGCGCGCCGATCAGCCGCCGAAGAGGTGCATCTGCTCGCCGCCGCGCTCCACGACCGGGTCGAGCCCGAGCAGCGGTTCGAGGTCGGCGAGATCCGGTCGCTCGGCCTCAAGGAACGTTCGGAGATGGTCCCACTTGATGATGTTCCAGCCCTGGTCCTCCATGGCTCCCCGGAGGAGTGGCGACCGGTCGAGCTTGTGGCGGACGAGGTCGGTCCGTTCCGGGGCGATGACCAGGAGCCGGACGAACTTCTCGTCGTTGCCGATCCGGGCGTGCCGCCGAAGGAGCGGCTCGCCGAGCATCGCGGTCCACTCCACCTCGAACATCAAGCCGAGCTTGCCGCGGATGTACCAGATCGCATCGACGTCGGCGATCGCGTCGACCGCTCGCCCGATGCTCCCGAGGTAGGCGCCGCGTTCGCGCTCGTCGAGCAGGTCGCCGAGATGGCCCCGTTCGTGCCGCCGGGCTTGCTCGCGTGCCGACAGCCAGACGCGGAGGCCGAGGCGATGCCCGGCATCGGTGATGGCCGCCAGCAGGTCCGTGTGCTCCTGGCTTCGGCGCAGCAGGTCCTCGCTCGTGATCAACCGGTCGGTGGTGCTGGCCAGGCTGCGATAGCTCTCGAGGCAGGCTCGCACCAGCGTCTCGTCCGGGAGGTCGTGGCCCGTGAACATCGTCGCGATCCGGTCGTAGAACGCCGCCTCGGATAGCGGCCCGGCGGTCGACAGCAAGCTGAACACCGCCCATTCGACCCGGTCGGCCAGCGGTGGGGCCGCGGCCTCGCGATCGGCCGCCTCGGCCAGCCACCAGCGCCCGGGCTCGATCTCGGTCAGCCGCCGCTGGGTCGGGCGGCCGAGTTCCTCGCGGATCAGGGCCAGCAGGCGCTCGACCGCGTCCGGCGCCGCGACGGGTTCGGCGACCGATCGACGCGTCGCGACCGACGCTCCCTCGCTCGCCATCGCGGACCCCGTCGCGGACGGGTCGAGCGGGGTGCCCTCGGCGGCGGCGCGGTCACCAGCCGCGTCGGGGGACGCCGGCGCCGACGTTGCCGGGCGTGCGCTCGCGGTGTCGTGGAGCGTCGGCGACGCATCACCCGCCGTCGGCTCACCAGTCCCGGCCATCCGGGCCGACGATGGCGGGAGGCCACCTCGCCAGGGCTCCATCTCCGTCGGCCGCGAGCCGGTGGCCAGCCGCCGCAGCTGCCCGGATCGATCGAGCGCGACCAGGATCTCGCCGAACAGCCGCTCCAGTCGCGCCGGTTCGCCGCGTGCCCGCAGGGTGTCGACCGCCGCATCGGTGATCACCCGGGCGGCTTCGGTCGCGGAGAACGGGCGCTGATCGAAGCGCTCGGGCGGGGCGAAGAGGCCTCGGCCGGGCGCGACCTCCGGGTCGCCCGAGACTCCCGGTGCCGTGGGCAGTGCGACGTTTGCCCGGGTCCGCGGACCAGGCGGGATCACCGCGCCGGGTGGTACCAGCTCGATCACCCCGGCGTCGGCGTCGTCCGGGTCGGCCTGTCGGGCGACGACCACCCGATAGCCGGCCGACGCGCCGCCGAGGGCGACCGCGGCGAGGGCCTCGGCACCGCCATCGACCAGCTGGATGACCCGCCCGTCGCGGGCCATCGCCCCTTCGATCGAGGCGAGCGACCGCCCGACCGTGACTGCCTGCCACGACCAGGGGGCTCGGAGCGAGCTGTCGGCCAGGGCGTCGATCGGCAACAGGGAGGCCGCCTCCCGACCGAGTGTCCATGCCGTCCCGTGGTACGCGGCGGCCAGCCGATCGAGGCTCGGGCGCAGCGGGGGCTGGCCGAGCACGAGTCGGATCTGGGGGGCGTCGCTGGACGCCCGGCCATATGCCGGGGATCCCGAGGCACCCGCACCACCGCTCAGCAGGGCGCGCATCGCCGATGGGCTGGCGACGGCAAGTACCGCGGTCGCGGAACCCTCCGACAGCGCCTGGAGATCCTCGCCGAGGCGCGCCTGGAGGGGTCCGAGGGCGCCTCCCTCGAGATGCTGGACGAAGCCACGGACCGTCCGGAAGCCTTCCTCGAAGGCCAGCCACGGGTTGCGCTCGCGCCATTGGGTCGCCGCGGGCAGCCGGACGTGTCCACCCGCGACGCGGAGAGCGCCACCTCGTCCGGCGCCGGTGGCGAGCCGGCTCGATGGCAGGAGCGCGTGGAGCAACGCGATGCGCAACGCGGCCAGGACCGCCGCGGAACGCAGGTCCGCTTCGATGCGCTCCATGATCGCGGTGAGCGCCACGAGCTGGCGCGAGGTGTGCAGGTCGAGCAGCTCGTCGACGAGACCCGGGGCCCCGTCGACCATCGGGAAGCGATCGCGCGCCCAGGCGCGAGCGACGTCGCGGTCGGTGTCGGCGTTGGCGAGGACGACGTCCTCGTCGTCCAGCGGTCCCTGGCGGTGCTCAGGCCCGCCGCGCAGGTCGCGGCATACCGTGCAGCGGTAATGGCGGCTGACCGGCCGCGGCTCGCCGTCCTCGACCGACCAGATGAACTCGTCCGCGACCAGCATCCGCCCGCACGTGGCACAGCGGGTCGCGAACAGGTCGCCCATCGAGACCTTGAGGCTCGATTGGCCGCGGGGCGACGCCGACATGCCCTGGAAGGCCGCGTCGAGGTGGCGCACGTCCGGCGGGCGCAAGACGACCTCGGCCAGCATCCTGGTGAGCGGGCTCGACTCGATCGACACGGCCCGGCGCTGGCGATCGACGGCCGCGCGGGCGACCCAGCCGCCTCGACCGGCGAGATCGGCGACGACATCGCCGGGGCCGGTGTGGGCGTCGATCCGGGCGGCCAGCATCGCCGGCTGGGGGGCCGGAGCCAGTCGCTCGAAGACCGGGAGGCTGCCGCCGACGTCGGCGCGCGACGGCAGGTGCCGGGTGCTCATCCTGGGTAGATGCTAGACCACGACCGACCGTTCACCCAGCCCCCAGCTGGTCCGGTCGGCTCGGAGCCCGACGAGATCAGGCCTCGTCGAGCTCGTCCGGCTCTTCCTCGAAGGCCTCGTCGGTCGTCGACTCCGGCGGGAGGACCCGGTCGAGATCTTCGATCTCCTCGTCCTCCTCGTCGTCCTCGAGGTCGTCCTCGAGGTCCATCTCCTCGCGGACCAGGGTGCCCTTCGTGTACGGCCGGAGGTCGGTCGACTTGGCGGCCGTCGGGAAGCTGACCTTGCCGTAATTGCTCGGGTCCTGGAAGGTCTCGCGGATGATCAGGCGAACATCCTTGTCGCCGAGGCTCGTGACCCCGGCCGCGTACTTGTTGCCGTCGGCCATGAGCTTGAGCAGGCGGGCGGCCACCCGGGGTTCGACGACCCCGATGCGGACCCCGTTGCTGAAGGCGATGAGACGGGTCCCCTCCGGCGTGAGCTCGACGGCGTCACCGGGGTTGACCTGGGCCAGCTCCTTGGGCGTCGCGAGGTCGGTCAGGAACGCGAAGCCGGTCTTGCCGGTCTCCTCGACGAAGATGCTGACCGGCGCCTTGCTGCCCTCCTGGGCCGGGACCGTCCGCTCGCCGGCGGCGTTGAGCAGGACCTTGAGTCGATCGATGTTGCGCTCGGCGATCCGATTGGTCGGATCGAGGGCGAGCGCCGTCTGGTAATGCTCGCGCGCCTCACCGAGGCTGCCAAGCTCCCAGAGTGCCTTCGCGAGTCGGTTCTCCGCCTCGGCGTCGGGCCCCAACTCGAGCAGCTTGCGGTTCGTCTCGGCCGCGTCGCCCCACTGCGCGGAGGCGGCCTGGCTGATGGCCTGCTCCGCCAGCTGGCGCTTCGTCCGGGTCAGCGTCGCTGGGCTCTGGTTGGCGGTCTCGACATCGGGGAAGGTCACGGAGGCAAGATCCTTTCGGGCCGCGGCGGGCGCGGTGGCGCGGGCTGACACCTGGGGCGATGCAGGTCGGAGAGCTTCGCTTTCTAGCACCGGGTGGCCGTCGCGTCAAACGGACCGCCCGTACCCGACCGATCCGCGGCTATTCGCGCACGAGCAGGTTGAGCGCGATGACCGCCGCGCCGAGCACCAGGAGCAGGGCGGTCTGCCACAGCCAGCGCGCGTCACGACGCCGGGCCGGGCTGGCGCCGTGGAAGGCGTCCCACAGATAGAAGGTCAGGGTCAGCAGCGCTGGACCGAGCAGCCGCGGGATCTGGATGAAGCGCAATGCCGCCGCGGCGATGGCGACCGCGATCCCGTAGGTCGCCGCGGACCACAACGCGTCTCGGAACGAGGTGAGGCGGAGGGCCGCCGCCCGGTACCCGAGCAGGGCCGCCACGACGGCATCGCCGACGGCGAGCACCAACAGGTCAGCCCGGGGCAGCGGCCGGCCGGCCGCGCCGCTCGCGCCCGGTTGGGCGAGCCCGCCGGGCACCGTGGCCGCCACGCCGATGAAGGCGATGAACGCGATGACCAGCGTGGTGACGAGGACGGTCGTCCGGCCGTCGTCGTCGAGACCGCTCGTGGAGCGCAGGATCCGTGCTTCGAGGGCAAGGCAGCGTTCGACCAGCAGTCCGGTCGCCACCAGCGCGGGCGCCAGCCACAGGCCGAAGGGCACCAGGCGCATCGCCCCGAGGCAGGCGACCGCGGCGACCGCCGGGAGGATCAGCGACTCGATCGGAACGCCCAGGGCATGGCGCTCGGTGTGGGCCGTCTCCTCGCCGAGGACCTGGAGGCTGCCGAGGACGATCGCGCCGAGCAGGAAGATCGCCACCAGCCACACGCCCGGCGGCTCGATGAGCCGCGACAGGCCGACCACGATCACGGCGGCGAGCGCCAGGTCGCGCCGGGCCGCAGCCTCGTCGTGCATCGAGGCGATGGTACGCGAGCCGCTCACACGCGCTCCGGCTTGCCGGCCACCCAGGCCAGCAGGGCATCGCGCGAGCGGGTGTTCAGCACGTGGCGCGGCTCGACCCAGGCGCGCCGGGCCTGGGTCACGCCCCAGCGAAGGTGCTCGAACTCGGCGGTCTTGTGCGCGTCCGAATCGATCGACAGGGTGCAGCCCATCCCGACCGCCCGGCGCGCCCGTTCGACCGAGAGGTCGAGCCGATGCGGCGAGCCGTTCATCTCGAGGATCGTGCCGGTCCGGGCGGCCTCGGCATAGACGAGGTCCCAATCGAGGTCGAGGTCGTCGCGACCGCCGATCATCCGGCCGGCTGGGTGGGCGATCACGTCGACATGCGGACTGCGGATGCCGTTGAGCGTGCGACGGGTGAGCTCCGCCTTCGACTGCCGGCGCGAGACGTGGACGGAGGCGACCACGAGGTCGAAACGGGCGAGCAGGTCGTCGTCGTAGTCGAGGGCGCCGTCGGCACGGATCTCGAGCTCACAGCCGTGGAGCAACCGGAAGCCGCCGGCGGGGGTCTCGGGCGGCGCGGTCCCGGCCGCCTCCTCGGACGCGTAGCGGGCGTTCAGCGCGGCGATGATCCCCCGCTGCTCCTCGACCCGGTCAGGGGTGAGGCCGCGGGCGATCGCCAGGCTCTGGGAATGATCGGTCAGGACCTGGTAACTGTGGCCCCGCCGGCGGGCCGCCTCGGCCATCACCTCGATGCTGTGGGTCCCATCTGACCAGTCGGAGTGGCTGTGGAGATCCCCGCGCAGATCGGCCAGCGAGATCAGCGCGGGCAGCGTGCCCGCCAGCGCGGCCTCGATCTCGCCCTCGTCCTCGCGCAACTCGGGGTCGATGAACGGCAGACCCAGGAATCCGTAGGCCTCCGCCTCGGTCGAGAAGGTCCGCGTTTCGGCCGTGGCGCCGGTGAGCGGTTCTCCGTCCTCGCCGATGCGGATGAAGCCCTTCTCCGACAGGGACCAGCCCTGGTCGCGCGCACGTTCGCGGAGGCGGACGTTGTGCTCCTTCGAGCCCGTGAAATGGATCCGGTACGTGCCGGCCGCCCCGAGCGGCATGACCATGAGGTCCACCTGCGGTCCACGCAGCAGCCGGACCGCCGCCTTGTAGCCTCCCTTGTTGATCACCCCATCGAC
>DASSMQ010000086.1:0-6518 GCA_035688805.1 Candidatus Limnocylindrales bacterium | reverse complement strand
AGGTCGAACCCTTGCTTGGTCACGTAGCTCTGGCCACGAACCGCCCAGATCCCGTCTCGGATCACGGCAGCCGACGCCTGGAGCGCCGCCAGGCGAGCCGGCGGGAGGTACTCCCGGTACGCGTCGTTCCGGATACCGCGTTTGCCGTCCCAGGCCGGGTTCATGAACGACATCGACGGGTCGGTGGTCTGGTTCTGGTCGTCGCCCCACGGATAGAGCACGTCGCCGCTGTACGAGTGGACGTCGACGAAGTAGCGGGCGTTCGGGAACCGATCGACCAGCCACTGCGCGTTGCGCGACTCCGGCTCGGAGAAGGGACCGGTCCCGAAGAACGTGTCGCTGGCGGGAGCGTTCGACGCCGGCCAGACGTTCGGCGCGAACGTGACGGGGAAATCCCACAGGAAGTCGTAGTTGCGGTTGTCGTCGACGCCGACCTTGGCCGGGTCGCCCCCAGAGCTCGCGGGATTACGGTTCTTGCGCCACATCCGCTGGCTCGAGCCCGGGGCACCGGACATGCTCCAGGCCCGGCCGTCGGGGTTCTGGTCGGGAAACACCACGATGTCGGTGCGGTTCACGAGCGCCCGGATCGTGGCCGCCGAGAACGTCTTGCCGCCGTAGGCCAAGCCGGCGTTCGTCGAGTAGGCCTCGAGCAGATCGGCCGCAAGGTTGACCAGGATGTCGGGGCCGCCCCACTCGCGGGCGTGGACACCGCTGATGAAGATCAGCGCCGGTCGGCAGGTGAAGCCCGGGTTCGCGCGGATCAACAACGCGTTGCTGTGGAAGCCACCATAGGTCGGGTTCGGCAATGGGATGAGCTGCGTGTAGAACGGGTAGAAGTCGTGGAGCCCGACCAGCGCCGACTCGATCTCGTTGACGTTGAGGAACGTCATGACCGAGGCTCCGGCCCGCCCTCGGGCGTGGTCGGCGACGCGGGTGGTTGCCGTCGGGTTGCATGCCCGCCGGTCTTTCGGCCGATGCCTGTCGGAGCGACCTTGCCGCCCTCGAACCGGTCGCCTTCACCGACCTCGGCCATCCGCTCGCGAGCCCGGGCCGATTGGTTGTTGACGACCTCGACCTCGATGCCATCCGCACGCAAGCGCTCGATCTGGTCGTTCGACACGAACAGGTCGAGGTTGCCCGAGCCGTCGGGCCTCGTCGTGAAATGCGGTCGATCGCCGTAGTCGAACTCGCCCCGCCCGATGAGCTCGACCGCCTGGTCTTCGGTGACCTTCGCCCGGACCGCGAAGACGTCGCCGTCCTGTTCCTGGCCAGACGGCGCCGTGTCCTTGCCAGCCATCGCGCACCCCCTTTCCGCCGGCGCGCTCGGCTCGGGTAAGCCTACGCCTCGGCCGTTTGGGGAAGGGTCGGTGAATCACCCCGGGTCAAGCTGGCTGGCCATCGTCCCCCGTGTGCTGACCGTCGTTGCCACGACCGTGCTGGAAATGCGCGTCATCCAGCGCTGACGATTGAGTACCAACGACCCTGGAGACAGCCCACGCGGGGCTGTGGGGGATCGGATGACGTCAGGTGGCACGCCCAACGCCACGCTGGCCATGCGCCTTTCGGGCGACGTATGGGGTCACCTCGTGGGCGACGCGGTCGAGGTGCCCTACGAAGGGTCTCGAGCGACCGGTGATCGTGCTGGTAGAGCTGCGCGCCGACGACCCGAGGCTCGATCGGATGCTCTACGTTGGCGCGTCGCGAGCCCGGCAGCACTTGGTCGTGATCGCCACAGCGGCCGTGCTGGAGCGGCTGCGTTGAGCGGGGCGGCGGTGGCCGGCGTCCGCCCTCGAGGACTCGGCCGTCATGCACCGGGTGAATGGCGGACGGCAGGGCCCGCGCCTGGCACAGGTATGCACGGGGTGCATGTCGGACGAGCGTTCGGGAGACGAGGCGCTCGCGGCGGCCAACTATGCACGGGGTGCATGTCGGACGAGTCATGGGGGACCGAGGCGCTCGCGGCGGGCAGGCCAGTGGGCGTCGTGACACGCAACCTGTCACGAACCTCGTGCAGGCTGCGCCCGAGATGGCGGGGATCGACCGGGATCCTCGCACGTTGGGAGGGCACGAGGGTTGCTGGTCGATGACGCCGGCGAACCGATGCCGCGCACGCTGCCGTCACGCCGACGAGGTCGGCGGGTGACGCATTCGGTACCATGCCTCGAAGGTCGGCCGACGGGCCGCCCGGGGGTGGGGAGTGACGGAAGTCCAACGCCGGCTCGATGCCGCCGCGCAGCTTCTGGTCGATCGGCCGGGGGCGGGTTCACCGAGCCAACCGGCCGCGATCGCGCTGACCGACGAGCAGCGCCGGATCGTCGAATGGGGCGATGGGCCAGAGGTCGTCATCGCCGGCGCAGGGACCGGCAAGACCAGGGTCATCGTCGAGCGCGTGAAGCACCTGCTCGAGACGCGCGGCGAGGACGCGACGACCGATGACCCGCTACTCCCCGAGCACCTGCTCGTCCTGACCTACAACGTCAAGGCCGCAGCCGAACTGCGCGAGCGGATCGCGCAGGCAATGGGCGTCGCCACCGCAGCGCGCATGACGATCAGCAACTTCCACAGCTTCTGCCAAGGCGTGCTGACCGACCATGCCGCCGACGCCGGCCTGCCGCCGCGGCCGGAGGTCCTCGACGGGGTCGGCCAGCTGCTGCTCCTACGCAAGATCGCGCCGGGCCTCGGTCTGCTGTACCACACCACGAATGACTACACGTACGCGAATGTCGTCTCCTTCATCAGTCGCTGCAAGGACGAGCTGGTCAAACCCGCCGATTTCGTCGCATTCGTCGTGGAAGAGCGCCGCGCCTTCGAGGCACGGTTCGGCAGTGCCGAGACCGCGGTCGAGCGGCTAGAGACGCAGGGCAATCTCCGGCCGCTGAGCCCGGGGTGGACGCATGCGTTCGGGCTGTGCGCCCGCCAGGAAGGTTGACTTTCGCGGGAGAGTCAGACCGCCACAGGGGCCGCCGCTGCCACGCGGTGCAGCACGGCCGGGTTGTCGATGCGCATCGCGAACATCGCCGCGGACTCGCGGGCCCCGGCCACGCCCAGGGACACCCGATGGAGGTATGCGCGGACGAGGAACTCGTTCATGCCGGTACGAGCGGCGGTCGCTTCGAGCTCGGCGACCCATCGCTCGGCGTCAGGCACGGCGTGGGCGATCGCCTGCTCGCACAACGCCTCGAGGCAGTAGGCGTAGATCCACAGGTACGTATCCGGGATGCGGATCGACCGCGCCCGGGCATCGACCAGCCATTCCATTCCGTCGGCTACATCGCCGCGGGCGATCTTGATCAGGCCGATGCCTCGCGCGCCGAGGCCTTCCCAACACGGATCGCCGATCTGGCAGCCGAGTGCGAAGGCGGCCTCGAAGGCGTCGCTCGCCTCGGCCATCCGTCCCTCCGCGAAGTCGACCGCCCCGAGCATCGCCTGGGGGTACGGCAGGAACGTCATCCACCCGGCGGTGCGCACCTCGCGGATGGCGTGCTCGAGGGCCGATCGTGCCTCAGCCAGCTCGTCGCGCATCAGATGCGCCCGACCGAGGAAGGCGTACGCCCATGCCTGCAGGCGGGGCTTGCCGAGCGGCGCGGCCTCCGCCGCCGACCGGGTCAGGATGTCGATCGACGCGCCCGTCTGGCCGCGGTCGTGCGCGACCGATCCGCTCACGCCGAGTGCCGCTGCGTGAAGGCCCGCGTCTGGGGCCTCGTTCAGGGCGCTCCGCAACCACGCATCGGCCCGGTCGTAGCGGGCACGGAGCATCTCGACGTAGCCGAGCTCGCGACAGGCCTCGCTCACGAGCCCGGCGTCACCCAGGTCCTCGGCGACCGCCAGGGCGGCATGCAGCGCGGTCGCGCCTTCGCCGTCGCGGCCCCGTCCTCCGTGGATGTACGCCTCACCGAGCGTGACCAGCCCCCTCGCGAGGAGCGCCCGGTCCCCGGCCTGCTCGGCGTCCGATGTGGCGCGGCGCAGCGTATCGAGCCCGGCCTCGATGGCGCCCGCCCCGATCGCTGCCTCGCCAGCAGCCATCAGGGATTCGGCCCCGGCCCGTGTGCCCGTGCTGCTCGCGCCGGTAAGGGCGGTGGCCTCCGGGTCTGCCGCACGGAGCAGGGTCGCGGATGGCTCGATGCCCAAGTCCTGGCGCAAGCGCTCGATCGTCGCGCGTAGGTATCGTTGCGCCTCCGACCGGTTCCCAGCGGCCACGTGGGCGCGGATCAGCAGCGCGTAGCCCTCCTCGTCGAACTCGTCGAGAGCGACGAGCCGGGTCGCGAGCTCGACTGCGCTGGTCGCATCACCAGCTGCCATCTTGCTGATCGCGGCTTCGCGCAGGATCGCCGCCGACGCGCCGGCGTAGTGGCGCCGTTCCGCGAGGAGCCATGCCTCGAAGGCGGGATGGGCGGCGGGCTGGATCCCCTCCAGGAGCTCCCGGCCGAGTCCCGGCAGCTGGAAGGCGTCGGCCCAGCCGCCGGTCGTCAGCGTCCGGACGTCGATGTCGATGTCGGCCGGCAGCGCGATATCGACCGGATCGCCCTCCAGCCGGATGTCGGGGCCGAGCGACCGCCGGAGCTCCGCCAGGTTCCAGCGTAGCGAGCCGAGCGGGTCCTCGGCGTCGGTGAACAGCAGGTCCGCCAATCGATCGCGCGACAACGGTCTGGGCGACAGGAGCAACAGGGCCAGCAGTGCCCATGGCTTGTGGCCGCGTGGTGCCCGGCCGGGCATGCCGTCCCGCTCGATCAACGGGCTGCCGAGGAGCCGGATCGCGAGGGCCACGGCGTAATCGTCCGTCGGCGATGGGTGTCAGGCAAGGATCAGGTCCGGGGATCAGATCCGGGCGCCGGTCGCGCGGCCGACGACGGTCTCGGGGTCCGGCCCGAGCTGGCCGGCCGCCAGATCGTCGCGCAATGCCGCGCCCAGGGCCGACGCCATGTGCCGGATCGCCGACCCTCTGCGCCGCAGTCGGTCGACGATGCTCCTCACGGGACGCGTACCCAGGTTGGTGGTTATCGTGGCGGTGGCGGTCATCTGAGGCTTCCTCCTGATCCTGCCCGGTCAATCCGGGCCTGATGGAGGAAGATTCGTGAGTGCGCGTGTGATGGTGCGTGTGATGGTCGGCGCTTGCCCGTCTACCTGGGCGATGTCCTTGGATTGACCGATCCCGGATGTCCTGCTATACAGCAAACATGAAAGCAACCATCGATGTGCCGGACGGGCTCTACCGGCGGGTGAAGGCTCGTTCGGCACTCGAGGGTCGGTCCATTCGGGACGTCACCATCGTGCTCTTCGAGCGGTGGATCGCTGAGACGCCGGACTCGCTTGGCGCGGTCGACGACCCCGATCGCTCAGCGGCCTCGCTGGCATGGCGGCAGCGCTGGGACGCGATCGGCAGTCGGGTCGCGAAGGCTGCGCCGTCCGAGAGAACGACAAGAGACGTCCTCGTCGCAGATCGACGACGTTGATCACTCTCGATGCATCGGTGCTCGTTGCCGCGGGAGCGCCTGACGACCCGGCGAGAGCCGACGCGAGCGATGCCATCGATGCTGCGATCTCCACGGGCCTCGCCATCCATCAGCCGACGCTCGCGTTCGTCGAGGTGGCCGCGGCCATCGCTCGCCGCACTGGCGACGAGATGCTTGCTCTGGAGGCGGGAGCGGCCTTGGGCGCCATGCCTGGTCTCGTGATCCATCCGTTGGATCTGGAGGGATCGGCCGAAGCGGCGTTCCTGGCGGGTCGTCTTCGGCTGCGTGGGGCGGACGCTATCTATGCCGCGGTCGCTTACCACCACGAGACCGCGCTGATCACGCTCGACGAGGAGCTGCTCGCTCGGACCGGATCACTCGTCGATGCTGTGACGCCCGCGGTCTGGCTCGCCCGCATTCGCGAAGCCAGTTCGTAACGGGACCCGGGCCATCGGGTCCTTGCGACATCGACCACCCACACCTCAGCCAGCTGCCGTTGACAGCATCCCAGCATCCTGGGATGCTGGGATCCATGAAGGTGACCATCGACCTCGGCGACGAGCTGTACCGCGCGATCAAGGTCGAGGCGGCCCGCTCCGATCGGAGCGTGCGCGAGATCGTCGATGAGGCGCTCGCGTCATGGCTCGAGGCGACCGAAACGGCTGAGGACACCGCATCCGCGGCGGCGGCACTGGAGGAGTATCGACGCGATGGCGGTGAGTCGGCCGAGGCATTCTTCGGCTCGCTCGCTGCGGAGACCCGGGCGACATACGACCCCGGCGCGTGAGCGAGGGTCAGCGCCGCGTTCTCCTCGCACCTGCTGCTCAGCGTCAGCTCCGTCGACTTCCGCCGGGCGATGCGGCCCGCTTGCGTGGCCCGATCCTGGCACTGGCCTTGGACGCCGATCCGGCGGGAGCGGTGAAACTCGCTGGCTCGGACTTCTGGCGCTTGCGCGTCGGTGAGTTGCGTGTGATCTACGTCGTGCCGGACGCAGAAACCGTCGTCGTCCTCCGCGTCGCTCGCCGTGCCGAGAGCACTTACCGACGGCTTTGACCGGGATCGGCCGAT
>DASSMQ010000085.1:0-38380 GCA_035688805.1 Candidatus Limnocylindrales bacterium | reverse complement strand
CGGGTCGAAGCGGCCGCCGTCGCGATCCGCCTCGGTCTCACCGACCAGACCTGAGACCCGGCACGCGTGCGACGGCACGAACACAGCGGACATAGAACGAGACCCGGGGGGAGGTCCCCGGGTCTCGAATGAGGACGGTCGCCGGCCAGCAACGTCCGGCGAGCGAAAGGCGATGTGAAGGGCGCTACCCGAGAGGTGCGTCGTCCCGACGATCGGGACGGATCACCAGCGGCGGGCGGCGACCAGTGCGAGGGCGACGGCGACGATCGGACCGACGGTGATGATCAGGCGCCAGGCTCGATCGACAAGGGTTCGACGCATGTGTAGGGCGGGCTCCCGGTGACCCCTGTGGCGCGAGATCCGCGCTCGGATGGGGGACGATGAAACTAGCCCCACGATGGTCCCGGGACAATCCGGACCATGGTACTGGCCGGTCCTGGGTCCCAGGTCCTGTGCGGCGGTGCACCACCACGTCCCCGCGGCCTGCGGTAGATTCCCCCGATCCCCCGAACGCGGCCCCCCGCGACCCGTTGATGAGGCCCTTGACCATGCGACGACTGCGAACCACCGGCGTGCTCCTCGCCACCGTGGTGGCCCTTGCCGCGACGGCGTGCACCGCCGCGAAGCCCGGCTGGACGTACGCCCCGGCTCCCTCGCTGACACCCATCCCGAGCGTGGCCGCGAGCGGCTCGGCAGCCGCGAGCGCGTCGGCGCCCGCCGCCAGCCCATCGGGTGCCGTCCCGAGCCAGTCGGCGGGTGCCAGCGCCGAGACCGGCGGGGGTAACGTGCTCGAGATCAGCGCCCAGAACGTGGCGTACGACACCGCCGCCCTCAGCGCGCCCGCCGGCGCCCCCTTCAAGATCCATTTCACCAACAACGATGCGTCCGTCCCCCACAACGTCGCCATCCACGAGGGATCGCCGACCGGCCAGGAAGTCTTCAAGGGCGAGATCTTCCCGGGTCCGGGCGAGCGGACCTACGACGTCCCCGCGCTGCCTGCCGGGACGTATGGCTTCGTTTGCTCCGTCCACCCGAACATGAGCGGGACGCTCACGGTCCAGTGACGCCGGCCGGCGAACAGCTCTGCTACGCGGACGCCTATCGCCGGTCGACCACCGCTCGAGTCCGCTCGGTCGAAGCCGGCGACCCGCCGATCGTCATCCTCGATCGGACCGTCTTCTATCCGGGCGGCGGCGGACAGCCGGCCGATCGCGGCGTGCTCCTGCGGGCGGCCGATGGCCGGAGCTGGACGGTCAGGACCGCGCGCAAGCTGGATGGCGCGATCGCGCACGAGCTCGAACCGTCCGACATGGATCCGCCGGCCGTCGGGGACGAGCTCGAGGTCGACCTCGACTGGGCGCGTCGACTGGCCCTGATGCGCACCCACACGGCGCTCCATGCCTTGTGCGGGGTCGTCTGGCGGGACCATGGGGCACTGGTGACCGGCGGGAACATGGGACCTGGCTCGGGTCGGATGGACTTCGAGTTCGAGACGATGTCCGGTGACCTCGTCGATTCGATCGAGGCGACCGTGAACACGGAACTCGCCCGCGAACGCGAGGTCCGGGTCAGCGTGCTACCGCGGGCCGTGGCGTTCGAGATCCCGGATCTCATCCGGACAAAGATCAACCTTCTGCCGCCCGGAATCGAGGAGATCCGGACCATCGAGATCGTCGGACTCGATCTCCAGGCCGACGGCGGCACCCACGTCGCCAACACCCGCGAGGTCGGGCAGATCCGGGTCACCGGCTACGAGTCGAAGGGTCGCATCAACAAGCGGATCCGGATCGAGTTGGTCGACCCGCTGGTCGATGGCTGACGAAACCCCCGCCAGCCGGGCGATCGCCGCGACCGAGGTCGAGCATCGGGTCGTCCGGACGCCGAGGGCGGGGACCGCTGCGGAGTCGGCCGACCTGCAGGGCATCCCGCTCGGTGCCCTCCTACGAACGATCGTCGTTCGGCGCGCCGAGAACGACTACCTGTTCGTGCTCGTGCCTGCCGGGAGGCGGTTCGATTGGCCGCGTCTCCGCGAATACCTTGGCGTCCGCCGATTGACCCTGCCCGACGCGGACGAGGCGCGCGCTGCGACGGGCTACGAGCGTTACACGATCACGCCCTTCGGGTCGACGACCGCCTGGCCCGTCATCGTCGATGCCAGCGTGATGTCGAACCCGGTCGTGTCGGTCGGCGGTGGCGCGTTCGGGGTCAACCTCCACCTCGCCCCTGATGACCTCATCCGCGTCCTTGGCGCGGATGTCGTCGACGTCTCCGCGCCGGAAGGCGAGTCGTAGACTGTCGGCTCGATGGGCGTGGACCTCGGCACCGATCTCGGCTATGCGGCTCGACTGCTGATCGCCGCCGTGCTCGGGGCGTTGATCGGCCTCGAGCGGGAGATCCACGATCACCCGGCTGGTATGCGGACCCACCTGCTGGTGTCGCTCGGCTCGGCCGGCTTCACGGTCCTCTCGATCGCGGCGTTCCCATCGACCGGCTCGGACCCGGCCCGGATCGCCGCCCAGATCGTCACCGGCATCGGCTTTCTGGGGGCTGGGGCGATCCTCAAGGAGGGCGCGTCGATCAAGGGATTGACGACCGCGGCCAGCCTGTGGGTGGTGGCGGCCGTGGGGATGGCCGCCGGCGCCGGAGCGTGGGTGACGGGCGGCGTGATCACGCTGATCGCGATCGTGTCGCTGTGGCCGCTGCGAGCGGTCGAGCAGCGCCTCAACCCGCATCACCGCGAGCCCGGCTTCGACGATCCCATCGACCCACGCCCGCAGTAGCGGGCGGACGGCTGGCGCCGGACCGATCCCGTATGGCACGATCGAGTCGATGAAGCGGCCCCGTCTGCCGCGGGCGATCCCGCGGGCGCTTCCGATCTTCTCGTCGCCCCTGGTCCGTCGCGTGCTGTGGCATCTCGGCCGGATGCGCGGTCAGCTCGACCGCAGGTTCTTCCTGTCACTCGGGCAGGGCATCGTCGGGTTCGTGCTGATCGCGGCCGTGCTCATCACGCTGTTCGAGAAGCCGTGGACCTTCGAGTCGGTCTTCGACTCCTTCAACTGGGGGATCGCGACGGTCCTGGGCCAGGGGGACTCGGCGTTCGTCACGTCGCCCGCCGGTCGTCTGATCGGGTGGTTCCTCATCCTGTTCGGGGTCGCCATGCTGGGCATGATCACCGGCGCCCTCGTCGCGATGGTCATCGATTTCCTGCTCAAGGAGGGCCAGGGATTGGGCGCTGCCGGATACAAGGACCACATCATCGTGTGCGGCTGGAACACTACGGCTCGCGACCTCATCGCCGAACTGCGCGGTGACGACTACCAGTCCAAGGTCGTCGTGCTGGCCGACCTGGACAAGAACCCGGCGGGCGACGGCGTCTATTTCGTGCGCGGTGACGCGACCGACGATGCCGACCTGCGGCGCGCCGGCATCGAGGAGGCGGCGGCTGCACTCGTCTTCCCGCGCGATGCGTCGGACGACGCCGACATGCATTCGATCCTGGCGATCATGGCCATCGAACATGCGGCACCCGGGGTCCGCACGGTCGCCGAGGTGAACAACCCGCGGCACGAACCGCACTTCCGTCGGGCCAATGTCGACGAGCTGCTCGTAACGTCGAAGGTCGCGTCGCATCTGCTCGCCCGCTCGGCACTCTATCCGGGCCTCACCGGCATCATCACCGACATCGTGTCGGGGGGCGAGGGCTCGGAGCTGTACCGGATCTCGCTGCCGGATGACTACTGCGGGATGACCATCGACGAGGTCGCCGGGAGGCTCCGCCGCGAGCACCATGCGACGCTCTTGTCGGTCAACCGGGGCGGCCACGCGTTCGTGAACCCCGGCACCGACTTCCGGCTCGAGCAGGGTGACGACGCCGTCGTCGTGGCCGAATCGCTCGGCACGCTGGCGCCGCTCCGGATCGCCGACGCGACGGTCGCACCGTTGACCGCCGCCGTGGTGCCCTCCGCTTAGCGATCCGGGGCGCGATCCCTGGCTTCACGCCAGCACGCCCTGTCCGGACATTGAATGGTTCGGACGGATCCCGACCCATACTGCTTGGACCGGCCGAAAGGGCAGGGCCCGATCAGGTGGGTGAAGGATGGAGCGAAGCCTCGTCGAGCGAGCGATGCGCGGCGATGGAGTGGCGTTCGACGCGTTGATCGAACGACACGGCGACCATCTGCACTCGGTCGCGCGTCGGATCCTGCGCGACCCCTACCTGGCCGAGGACGCCACGCAGCGAGCGCTGCTCGATGCATGGCGGTACCTGCCCACCCTGCGGGATCCCGACCGGTTCGAAGCCTGGCTCCATCGTCTCATCGTCCATGCGTGTCATGCCGAGGCGCGCCATGAACGACGTCATCGCACCACGGTCCCCCTACTGGCCATCGACGAGCCGGTCGAGATGGATTCGGCCTCGACCATCGCGACCCGCCAGCAGCTCGACCTCGCCTTTCGACGCCTCGGCGTCGAGCACCGCACGGTCGTCGTATTGATCCACTACGTGGGGATGTCGGCGATCGAGGCGGCGACCGCGATGGGCACACCGGTCGGCACGGTGCGCTCCCGCCTGCATTACGCGCTGAAACATCTGCGCGCGGCCATCGAGGCCGACGCGCGCTATGAACAAGAAGTAGGCACGGCATGACCTCGGACGACGACTTCATCGGCCAGCTCGAGGAGTACCTCGAGACATTCGACGGGGCGACGCCCTTGCCGGACCGCGTCAGGGACGAGGTCCATGCCGAGCTGCCATCGACCCGCCAGGTTCGTCCGCGGCCGGGTCTCTTGAGGAGAACTGACTTGTCATCGACCACCTCGATGATCGCCCGTTGGGGGCTGCTGGCGGCATGCCTTGTCGTCGCTGTCGCCCTCGGCTCGGCGATCCTGATCCCTGGACGCGGCGGAGGACCGGGGGCTGCGGCCTCACCGACCGCGGCGCCGACTCCGACCCCGACCCCGAGCTCGACCGCACTCGCGCTGGCCTCGTCGGCGCCGTGCAACCAAGCGCAGCCGAGCGCCTCGTTCTGCGTCCCACCTGGCACCTATCTCCTCACGCCGACGCTTCCACGCGGTCTCGTCGACATCCCGAGTGGCTGGTTCGAGTGGGGTCCCGGCCCCGGCACGGTCGGTGTCCTCACGCAGGAACCCGACACCCCCGACGGGAGTGGTTGGGGCATCCTCTTCATGCAGATCGGCGACGTGGCTCGCGACCCATGCGTCCCTGCTACGGGGACCCACCCGGCGACGGACGTCGACACCCCCGCGAAGCTTGTTCAGGTCATGGCTGCATGGCCGGGCTTCGATGGGACTTCCCCGGAGACGATCACTGTCGGCGGCGTGCCAGGGGTTCGGACTCGGATGACATCGACGAAGGATCGCTCGACGTGTGCGACGTCGATGATCTGGCGCACCTCCGCCGGCGCCCCGATCGACGGATATCCCATGATCGATGGCGGCGGAGGTCGGCCGGGCGAGGGATACCCCGCCGACTTCCGGCTGATCCAGGTCGACGGCAAGCTGGTGGCCATCCGGACGATGGGCAGCGCGAGGACCTCACCCTTCGAGCGGAGCTGGGGCATCGCGGAGGACCCCAAGCGCCATGCAGCCGACCTGGTCACGCTGCAGGGCATCCTTGACTCGATCCGCTTCGAGAGCCCGGCACCGTAGCCGGGTGCTCGACGAACTGACGCCCGGCCACCGGCCGGGCGTCAGCGCATCCGGAGCAGACGGGACCCTAGAGCGCCTTGACCGCTGCGGTCAGGGCCGCCAGACCGTCCTTCGCGTCCGCGAACAGCATCCCGGTCTTCTCGTTCGTGTACAGCTCGTTGTCGATGCCGGCGTAGCCTTTGCCCATCGACCGCTTGATCACCACGATCGAGCGGGCGTGGTCGACGTCGAGGATCGGCATGCCCGACACGGGTGACCCCGGCCGTCGGGCTGCCGGATTGGTGACGTCATTCGCCCCGATCACCAAGGCTACGTCGGCCCGGTCGAACTCGGGGTTGATGTCGTCCATCTCCTTGAGCTGCGGGTAGGGCACGTTCGCCTCGGCCAGGAGGACGTTCATGTGCCCTGGCATGCGCCCAGCGACAGGATGGATGGCGTACTTCACGTCGACGCCGCGCTCCTCCAGGAGGTCGGCCAGCTCGCGCACCGCGTGCTGCGCCTGGGCCACCGCGAGCCCGTAGCCCGGGACGACGATGACGTGCTGTGCGTAGGCCAATTGGATGGCGACGTCGTCGGCGCTGATCGATCGGACCGACCCGCCCGCCGTCGCCGACGCACCGGCCGCATCGTCGCCACCACCGAACCCGCCGATCATGATGTTGAGCACCGACCGGTTCATGGCGTCGGCCATGAGCTTGGTCAGGATGGCGCCGGACGCCCCGACCAACGCTCCGGCGATGATCAGCACCGGGTTGTCGATGACGAACCCGGCCATCGCCACGGCCGTGCCGGTGAACGAGTTCAACAGGCTGATGACCACCGGCATGTCGGCGCCACCGATCGGCAGGGTCATCGTGACCCCGAACGTCAGCGACGCCGCCAGGATCACCGCGATCAGGGCGAGGCTCGGTTTGCCGGTCACGAACAGGATCAGCGCAGCGAGGACGGTGACCGCCGCCAGCGCCAGGGTCACCAGCCGACCGCCCGGGATGAGGATCGGCTTGCCGGCGATCAGACCCTGGAGCTTGCCGGAGGCGATGAGGGAACCGGTGAACGTGATCGACCCGATGATGATGTCGAGCACGATGAAGACGTGGGTGTCGAGTCGGACCGACCCACCGCCGACGATGCGCAGGTAGTCATCGATCGCGATGAGCGCCGCCGCTCCGCCGCCGACGGCGTTGAACAACGACACCAACTGCGGCATCGCGGTCATCTTCACGGTCCGCGCCGCGTAGAGCCCGAGGCCGCCGCCGATGATGACGCCGCCGATGATCAGCGCCCAGCTCGACGCCCGGATGCCGAAGCTGGCGGGGTCGAGCTGTTGGCGAGCGACGATGAGGATCGCGGTCGCGGCGACCGCGACGGCCATGCCCCCGGCCGACAGCAGGTTGCCGTTGCGGGCGGTCGCGGGCGAGTTCATGCGCACGAGCCCTAGCACGAACGCGACCGCCCCCGCGAGCCAGGCGATCCGGACGAGGATCTCGATGATCTGCAGCGTGCTCACGGTCAGGCCTCCGCCTCATCCGAGGCGGGCTTCGGGGCCGGGGCCGGTCGCTTGCGGAACATCTGCAGCATCCGGTCGGTGACGACGTAGCCGCCGACCACGTTCATCGTCGCGAAGGCGACCGCGATCAGTGACAAGGCCTGGCTGACGCCGCCCCGAGCCTCGGCCGCGATGAGCATCGCCCCGACCAGCACGATCCCGTGGATCGAGTTGGCGCCCGACATCAACGGCGTGTGGAGCGTGGCCGGCACTTTGGAGATCACCGCGAATCCGACGAGGATGGCGAGCGTGAAGACCGTCAGGGCGGTGATGAGCGCGTCGATCTGGTCGGGGGTCATGCCTGGCCTCCGGGGTTGAGCAGCTTGTTGACGGCATCGGAGACGACCGATCCGTCCCGCGTGATCACGGTCGCCTTGGTGACCTCGTCCTCCTCGTCAAGGTGGAGGGCGCCGTCCTTGACCATCCCGAGCAGCAGCGCCGAGATGTTGCGGGCGTAGAACGCGGATGCACCTGCCGGCATCGTGGCCGGCAGGTTGTCCGGCGCGATGATCGTGACACCGCCCGGGGTCTCGGTGGTCTCGCCGACCCGGCTGAGCTCGCAGTTCCCGCCGAGGGCGCTGGCCGCCATGTCGACGATGACGGATCCCGGCTTCATCTTGCCGACCGCCTCGGCCGTGACCAGCACCGGCGGTTTGCGGCCGGGGACCTGAGCCGTGGTGATCACGACGTCCATGCCGCCGATCACCTCGTTGAGCTCGGCCTGCTGCGCGGCTCGTTCCTCGGCCGTCAGTTCGCGCGCATAGCCACCCGAGCCGGTCGCGTCGATGGTCGTCTTGAGCTTGACGAATTGCGCGCCCAGGCTCTCGGCCTGCTCACGCGTCTCGGGCCGGACGTCGTACGCCTTGACCACGGCACCGAGCCGCTTGGCCGTACCGATGGCCTGCAGCCCGGCCACCCCGATCCCCAGGATCAGCACGTTGGCGGGCTTGGCCGTCCCGGCCGCAGTGGTCAGCAACGGGAAGTAGCGCCCATACGCGTTGGCCGCGATGAGCACCGCCTTGTACCCGCCGACGTTGGCCTGGCTGCTCAGCGCATCCATCGACTGCGCCCGCGACAGCGTGCGCGGGATCGCGTCGAGGCTGATCGCCGTGACGCCGGCATCGGCGAGTGCCTTGGCCGTGCCGGGATCGATCAGGGGCTGGAGCAGGCCGAGCAGCGCCTGACCGCGGCGCATCGCCTTGATCTCGACCTCGGAGGGCTTCTGGACGCGCACGACGGCGTCGGCCTGTCCGTACAGGTCGGCCGCCGAGACCACGCTCGCGCCGGCCTCTGCGTACGCGTTGTCGGGGATGGCGGAGCCTGCGCCGGCGTCACGCTCGACGAGGATCTCGAGCCCGGCCGCCTGGAGCTTGCCGAGCGCTTCGGGTACCAGGGCGACGCGACGCTCTCCGGGCGCGGTCTCCTTGGCGACACCGACCTTCATGGGCACCACCTGTTCGGGATAGGGAGCCGCGGACACGGGGACATGCTCCGCGGCGGGGAGATCTGGGTCGCGCGAAGTCTACCGCGCCGACCGCGACGGTTGCGACGGCAGGCGGGTTGCGATTCGGGGGCGAGGCGCCCGCCCTACAGCCGCGAGCGGATCTCCCAGAGATCCGGGAACGCGGGATTGAACAGGGTCCCACGCAGATACTCGACCCCACTCGAGCCGCCCGTGCCGCGCTTCGTGCCGATGGTCCGCTCGACCATCTTCACGTGGCGATAGCGCCATTCCTGGATGCCCTCATCGAGGTCGACCAGCCGCTCGGCGACCAGGCCGGCGTCGGCATCGTCGCGATACGCCTCGATCAGCGCGTCCTGGACGCGCGGGTCCGGGACGACGGCGTCGTCGGGGATGTCATGACCGCGCTCCGCGAGGTAGCCGAGGAAGGACTCCCAGACCGATGTCCCGGCCTGGGCCTCCTGGACCATCCGCCGCGCCGGCGACCCGTCGGGCTGCGCCTCGACCGCGGCCTGGTCCCGCGACCCGAGCATCGCCTCGATCGCCCGGAAACCGGCCGACTGGAACCCCGACGCGGAGTCGAGCCGATCGCGGAAGGACAGGAATTGGATCGGGGTCATGGTCTCGAGCACGTCGACCTGGGCGACCAGCGTCTTGAGGATCTTCAGGACGCGGTTGAGCAAATGGAGTGCCCGGTCCGTATCGCCAGCTTCGAGCGCGCCCTGCACGCCGCGCAACTCATGACGGACCGACTTGAACCAGAGCTCGTAGACCTGGTGCACCACGATGAACAGCAGCTCGTCGTGCTCGGGACCCTCGGGTCCGGACGAGCGTTCCTGCTGCAGGGCGAGCAATGCCGGGACCTGGAGATAGGAGGCGTAGGTCACCGCCCGACGGGTCACGGGCCGATGGTACGACGAGGCCGGACCCCGGTCAGTCCTTCGGGCGGATGCGCATGATGAGCATCGCGGCGTTCTCGGAGCCCACGATCTCACCATCGTGGGGCTGGGCGCCGTCCCACCGCAGGTAATCCCCAGGCCCGAGGTCGACCACGTGCTCACCCTGGGTCATCCGAAACCGACCACGCAGGACGATGTGGTGCTCGTCCCCGGCATGGACGTGCAGCCCGACGTGTCCGCCGGGTCGGCCGCTGACCTCGATGATCGACACCTCCCGCGAGGCCCGGCCATCGACGGATTCGACCCGGCCGAGGTCGCTGGTGGTCACCGGCCGGTCTGCGGCCCGGACGACGGTCGGGGCGGGAACGTCGGCCATCAGGAGCCAGGCGGCCGGGACCTCCAGCGCTTCGGCGACCGTCGCCAGGACGGCCAGCGACGGGGATGCTCGGTCGTTCTCGATCTGTGAGAGATACCCGACATTGAGGCCGGTCCGTGTCCCCACCTCAGCGAGGGTCAGTCGACGAGTCTGGCGCCACCGGCGGATCTGAGCGCCGACCTCGAGTCGCGATCGGGCGGGTCTCGGCGTGGCGGACGGCAGCGTCACCCTCTGTTTGCCTCCAGCAAATCTGTGTTGACAACAGCATAGCATCTCCCTATAGTTGCACCAGCAACGAATTCGGTCGGGCGCGTCGGGACCACCCACGGACCAGACCGACAAGGAGGTTCACGCGATGAAGGTCGCGATCATCGGCGCCGGCAATGTCGGCAAGGCCCTCGCCAGCTCGCTCACCCGGGCCGGACACGAGGTCGTCATCACGTCCCGGGACGCCGCAGACGCCGCCACGGTCGCCGCTGCGAGCGGTGCCAGTACCGCGCCGACGAGCGCGGCTGCCGCTGCGTCGGCCGACGTGATCATCCCGGCCGTCTACGCACCGAGCCTGCCCGAGGTCGCAGCCGAGATCGCCGACGGAGCCGCTGGCAAGCCCGTCGTCGACGTCAGCAACCGGATCTCGTTCGGGGCCAGCGGTCCCGAGATCGACACCAGCTCGTCCAATGCCGAGGAGCTGGCCAGGCTGCTGCCCAAGAGCTCCGTGGTCAAGGCGTTCAACACGCTGTTCGCCTCGAACCAGGCCGATCCGATCGCCGAAGGGATCCAGCTCGACGGCTACGTCGCGGCGGATGACGCGAAGGCCAAGCAGCAGGTCATCGACCTCGTGACGAGCATGGGTCTCCGGCCGGTCGACGTCGGACCGCTCGTCCGCGCTCGCCAGCTCGAAGGCCTGGCCTTCCTGAACATGGCGATCAACATCGAGCACGAGGGCGCCTGGCAGTCCGGCTGGAAGCTCGTCGCGGCTCCCGAGACGGCGACTCCGCCGGCGACCGCAGAGACCGAGTCCATCCGATGAGCACCGTGGTCGATCCCCGGGAGGGGGCTGACGTGCGACCGGACCTGGAGCAGACTGTGCGCGTGGGCATCCCCGTCGCGCGCCTGAACCACGCCGTGCTGTACGTCCGCGACGCCACCTTGGCCGCCGACTTCTACAGCAGGGTGTTCGGGTTCGAGGTCGTCGAAGCCGCCTTCGGCGGTCGCGCGGTCTTCATGCGCGCCGGTGGCGGCGACAACCACCACGACCTCGGCCTGTTCTCGGTCGGGCCCGACGCGCCGCGTCCGGCGCGCGGATCCGTGGGGCTCTACCACCTTGCCTGGGAGGTCCCGACCATCGATGACCTCGCCGCGGCGGCCCAGACGCTGTCGGCCGAGGGCGCCCTGGGTGGCGCCTCCGATCACGGGGTCAGCAAGTCGCTATACGGGCGCGATCCGGACGGCAACGAGTTCGAGATCATGTGGCGGGTCCCGCGCGAAGCGTGGGGCGAGTTCGAGAACAAGGGCGCGGTGATGCCACTCGATCTCGACGCCGAGGTCCAGCGCTGGGGCGCTCCCGGCGCGGCGCGCGCGTAGGCAGCCTTTCGACGCGATGGGGCCCAGCCAGACGGCTGGACCCCATCCCTGGGCTCGTGCCGTTACGCCATGACCGGCGTCTTGGCCTCGACGAGCGCCTTGAAGTTCTCGATCGAGTGGCGCATCGCTCGCTGGATCGCTCCCTCGACGAACAGTCTGTCGGCAACGGCACCCAGGATGCCGGCCGGTAGGTCGTAGTCGATCTGCGATTCGAAGTCGGTGCCCTCACCGGCGGGCGCCCATCGATAGACCAACGTGAGTCGCGAGTCCTGTGGCCCGACGCCGACCATCTTCAGGTGGCGAGGACGATCGACCTCGACGACCTCGCTCCAGCCCTCCATCGGGCGGCCCAGGACGTTGAGCGTGGCGAAGACCTTGGTGCCGACCTGGTCGATCGGACCGGTGATCTCCCCGATCTCGCGATACGAGACGTTCCACTCTGGATACCGCTTGAAATCCGTAGCGAGCTCGAAGACGCGGTCGATCGGCGCTTCGAAATGCTCCGTTAGGCGAAGGTGGGTCATGCCGATACCTCCTGGCCGAGCGGGGTGGGGCTCGCCGGTGGCGTGACGCGGTCGTCGCGGCCCATCCGGGCCGCATCTTCCAGCCCGCCCGCGATCAGCAAGCGTCTCCGTCCCATGCCCCGAGGACAAGGGCCATCGGTCACGAAGCGGCGAATCCGGGTTGCCATGGGCCTCGCGCTTCGGTCGCGGCACCGACGCTGGATGGGGGTCCGAGCGCCCGGCCGCGCTGCGGGCATACTTTCGACCAGCCAAGACCGAGTCGATCGCGGGAGGTCCCTTCCGCGGCTTAGGAGCCTATGCGTGCCTGAGAACCCCGGCGAGACCGTCCTGCGCACCCTCCGACGAACGCGCCAGATCCGGCAGTTCACGGGTGTCCCGGTCGACGAGCAGGCGCTCCAGTCGATCCTCGAGGTAGCACGCTGGACGGGCAGCTCCATGAACCAGCAGCCGTGGACCTTCATCGTCATCCGGGACGCCGCGATCCGGACGCGCATCGGCGAGGTGTCCCGCTACGCCCGCCATGTCCGTCACGCGCCGCTGGCGATCGCGATCGCGATGCGAGGCGAAGACGCCGAGGGCGAGACGTACGACGAGGGGCGGGCAGCCGAACGGATCCTCATCGCGGCGACGGCACTCGACCTGGGCGCAGGGATCGGCTGGGTCGAGGGCGAGTCGCAGGCCGAGACGCATCGACTCCTTGGCATCGAGCCTCCGGCCTTCGTGCGGACCATCGTCTCGGTCGGCCACCCGACCGACGCGGCGCGGCAGCCCCGATCTGGGCCAGGCACGGGCCGCCGACCGCTCGCGGAGATCGTCCGCGACGTCGGAGGCGGGTAGCGTCATGACCTCGATGAGCCAGACACCCTCCGGGGACACACCTCAGCCGCGCGATCCGATGCAGACGCTCGCTGGCTGTGACCGGATCGTGGTCGTCGGCCGGACCGGATCGGGCAAGACCACGATCGCTCGTGAGCTCGGTGCCACCCTTGGGGTGCCCCACATCGAGCTCGACTCGCTGTATTTCGGTCCGGGCTTCAGCACGGCGCCTCTCGCCGTCTTGCGCGACCGGACGAGCGCTGCGCTCGCCGGCGACCGATGGGTGACCGACGGCAACAAGCGGGCGGTGCGCGACCTGATCTGGCCCCGTGCCGACACGATCATCTGGTTGGACTATTCGCTGGGCGTGAGCCTCTGGCGCCTCGGCAAGCGAGCTCGCCGGCGGACGTCAGCGCTCGCCTCCGAGGCGTCACGGTCCGGCCGGCGTGCCGGGCTACCGAGGCAACTGCTGGCGGCAGCGAAAGGCGTCCTCACGGCGCTCCGATCGCACGCGGGACAGCGGAGGGAGTACGCCCGGCTGTTCGCCGAACCGGCGAACGAGCATCTCGCGGTCGTGCGTCTCCGGTCGCCCCGTGCCGCGCGCGAGTGGCTCGCCAGGGTCAGCGCGGGATCCAGCTCGACCTCGTAAGGCGCTTGAAGCTCGTGATCCCCGCCGCTGGATCGCGGGCGTTCCAGGTCAGGGCAGGAGGCGGTGAGCGGCGACGTCAGCCGCGCTGGATGTCACGCCGGGGCGCCGAGGCCACGACCCGCGGTGCGTATCTCAGCGGCAATGCCAGCTGTTCCGAGGTCGTCGGCGCGGGATCGGGTGGATCCCCGGTCGCCTCGCGGTAGGCGCGACGCAACTGGTCGATCCGGTCCCGGATGGCTTCCTCATCGTCCCGGTCCGCCGCTTGCTCGACGACGTGCTCCAAGGCCCGCCACTCGGCCAGTATCCGCTCGGCAGGTCGTGTCGGCACGGTCGGAACTCCGTTCGATGCGGGCGACGAATCTACACCCCGACCGGAGCCGACGCGTGGCACCGGTGACCGCCGATCGTGGCCCGCCCGGAGGGATTCGAACCCCCGACCTACTGATCCGAAGTCAGTCGCTCTGATCCACTGAGCTACGGGCGGACGCCAGCGGATGATACCGCCGTCGACATCTCCGAGCGGGCGGTGCGCCGAGACGATCGGCGATGAAGGGACCTTTGGCACTGGCCGGCTCGGCCAGCCTCGGTAGCCTTGGGCGCGGACCAGCAGGTTGGATTCGATGGCCTCAAGTCTCGCTGCCGCGATCACGAAGGTCGCCAGCAAACAGACCTACTACACGATCCGCTTCCTCGTGGATCGGCCGTTGGTCGATGACGCCTTCCGCGCCTATGCGTATTTTCGATGGATCGACGATGCCGTCGACCAGGTGATGCCCGAGGCTTGGGACGGTGGCGACGCGGAGCGCCTCGGGCGGCTGCGGTTCCTCGAAGGCCAGAAGGCCCTGCTCGAGGCCTGCCTGAGCGGCGACGAGCCGGGCGACCTCGACCCGCACGAGGCGATGCTCGTCGAGCTCGTCCGGCACGCGGATCGGTCCGATCCTCGCCTCATCGCGTATCTGCGCCACATGATGCTGGTCATGGAGTTCGACGTCGGGCGCCGCGGCCGACTCGTCACCCGCCAGGAACTCGACGACTACACACGCTGGCTCGCCATCGCCGTCTCCGAGGCCATGCACTACTTCATCGGCAACGGGGCGGCGGCGCCACACGATGAGGCGCGTTACCTTGCGGTGTCGGGCGCCCACATCATCCACATGCTGCGGGACACCTACCCCGACCTGCAAGCGGGCTACTTCAATGTGCCCCGGGAAGTGCTGGAAGCCTCGTCGATCGGCCCGGCCGATGTCCGCTGCCACGCCTATCGCGCCTGGGTCAGGGAGCGTGTGCTCCTGGCGCGAGCGTATTTCGACGCCGGCCAGTCCTACTTCACCCACGTACAGAGCCGTCGGCATCGCTTGGCCGGCATCGCCTACATGGCGCGCTTCCAGTGGCTGATCGAGACACTCGAGCGGAATGGCTTCAGGCTGCAGGCGACGTACGCGGAACAGCGGAACTTGGCGACGGGACTGCGGATCGGTGGCTACCTGGTCTCGTCGTTGGTCCTTCCACGCTCACTCCGCCGTCCGGCGATGCCGGTCGCAGCGACCCGCGCTGACCGACCATGACCAGCCGGTCGGTCGTCGTCGTCGGGGCCGGCGTCGCCGGCATCACCGCAGCGGCCCACCTCGCCAGGGCCGGGCTGCATGTCACCGTGGTGGAAAAGGACGCTGCGCCCGGCGGCCGGTGCGGCCGGTTCGTCCGCGAGGGCCATCGGTTCGACACAGGCCCGACGCTCTTCGTCATGCCCTTGCTGTACGCCTCGGAGTTCCGGGCACTCGGGGCGTCGCTCGCGGAACGACTCGAGCTCCGTCCTGTCGATCCCACCTATCGGCTGGTCTTCGACGATGGCAGTCAGCTCTCGCTGACGTCAGACATGACCACCATGCGGGGACAGCTCGACGCGATCGAGCCGGGCAGCTTCGACGGGCTCGAGCGGTACATGGAGGCCGGGGCACGGCACTACCGGGTGGTCGCGGAGAAGATGGTCGATCGCGACTTCCGGTGGCCGATCGACTACCTGCGGATCGGGGCACTGGGCTTGCTCGCGCGTGGGAACCCGCTAGCGAACCACTACCGCGGGATGTCGGCCTACTTCGATGCGCCGCGCCTCAAGAGCGCGTTCACGTTCCAGGACCTCTATGTCGGTCTAAGCCCGTTCGAGGCGCCGGCCATCCTGTCGCTCCTCTCATATACGGAGCTTGCCCACGGCGTCTGGTATCCGGCAGGTGGGATGTACAGCATCGTCGAGACCCTGGTCGATCTCGCCCGCGACGCCGGGGTCGAGTTCGCGTTCGGAGCGAACGTCGAGCGGATCGACACCGACACGAATACGGCCCGGGGTGTGGTCCTGGCGGACGGGGCCCGGTTGACAGCGGACGTCGTTCTCGCGAACGCCGACCTGCCGTACGTCTACGAGCACCTCCTGCCGCCCGATGGGATGGCCCGGTCCCTGTCACGGAAGCGCTACTCGAGCTCGGCGATCAGCTTCTTCTGGGGCCTCGACAGACCCTACCTCGCCTTGCCTGCGCACACGTTGTTCCTCGCCGACGACTACCTCGCTAACTTCGAAAGCATCGTGCGAGATCACGGGCTCCCGGCCAACCCGAGCGTGTACATCCATGCGCCGGCACAGCTCGACGCGGCGGCCGCCCCGACTGGTCAGGACACCCTCACGGCGATCGTCCCGGTGGGGCACCTTCGGGACGATGGGACACACGACTGGAATGAGCTTCGTGACGTCGCCCGCGAGCACGTGTTCCGGCGGCTGCGGACGGTCGGCCTCGACGACGTGCGCGACAACATCAAGTTCGAGGAGTCCTACACACCGCCGACGTGGGCGGCGCGCCACAACCTCGCCAAGGGTGCGACGCATGGCCTATCGCACACGCTCACGCAGATGGGCTATCTGCGGCCACGCAACCGGCATCGTCGATACCGGAACCTGTACTTCGCGGGGGCCAGCACGCATCCGGGCACGGGCGTCCCGACGGCCATGTCTTCCGGGCGCCTGGCAGCCCGGCGCATCGTCGCCGAGCTTCGGTGAGGTAGCGATGGACGCCCGCGATCGCTCGCGAACCAGGGCAGGCTGGCGGTGATCGAGCGCGTCATCCTGGTCTCGCCTCGCGGGTTCTGCGCCGGGGTGGTGCGGGCCATCGCGACCGTGGAACGTGCCTTGGCCGTATTCGGACCGCCGGTCTACGTGCGTCGCGCGATCGTGCACAACGCGCACGTCGGCGCCCGCCTCGCTGCCGTCGGCGCGGTTTTCGTCGATGAGCTCGACGACGTGCCGCCAGGGAGCGTCGTGGTTTTCGGCGCACACGGGGTGGCTGCGTCGGTGCGCGAACTGGCCCACGCGCGGGATCTTCGCGTCGTCGACGCGACGTGTCCGCTGGTCGCGAAGGTCCACGCCGAGGTGCGCCGATACCGCCGTGCGGGATATGACGTGGTGGTCATCGGGCACGCTGGACACGATGAGGTCGTCGGCACGCTCGGGCAGGTCGCCGGCGTCCGGCTCGTCGAGGACGTCGCGCATGCCTCGACCGTCCCAGTCGGCTGTCCGGATCGAGTCGCCTGTGTCACCCAGACGACGCTCCGCGCCCAAGAGGTCGAGCCGGTCATCGACGCCTTGCGCCATCGATTCCCGGCGCTGGAGCGACCGGCCGCGGGTGACGTCTGCTACGCCACGCGGAATCGCCAGGGAGCGATCGAGTGGCTCGCGCGGCAGGTCGACGTCGTGCTCGTCATCGGCGACCCCGCCAGCTCGAATTCGCGGCATCTTCGCGAGGCCGCGGCAGCGACGTGCCGCCGGTCATACCTGATCGGACGTGCCGCGGAGATCGAGGACTCGTGGTTGTCCGGCGCGAAGGTGGTGGGCGTGTCCGCAGGTGCCTCTACGCCCGACGATCTCGTGACAGAGGTGGTCGAGCGCCTGCGCCGCGATGGGGCCGATCTTCAGGAGCACGCCCTCGTGGAAGAGCGCTTCGCCTTCCGTCTGCCGCCTGGCTTGGCCGCGACCACCGGCTGAGGGGTTGGCGGATCGACTTGCCATCTAGCCCGGGTCGGCCGGGACCATCCGCAGCGGGGTCGCGTCGGGGCAGTCCGCGACCGGCAGGCATTCCGGCATGCTCGTCGCGCTCGAGCGACGCGGACGGCGGACACCGAAGGCGCCCAGGTAGACGCCGACGAGCATGACCAGTCCGCCGATGACGAAGGCGATGGAGAACGCCTCTCCAGTGAGGAGCGTGGCGACCGTCACGCTCACGAATGGCAACATCAGCGTCGAATACGACATGCCCGACGCGGTCCATCTCGACAGGCCGACAAGGTAGAGCCCGAACATCACCACCGAGCCGAAGACCGTGATGTAGCCGAGTGCCATCCAGGTCGATGCTCGGACTGGGATCGACTGCGTTTCCCCCAGAACGAGAGAAGCGGCCAGCAGCTCGATGCCGGCGACCGTCATCGCCACGGCGTTCGTCGCCAACGGATCGGCGCGTGGCATCCACTTGGCGATCAGCCCCGCCTCGGACAGCCCGAGCATCCCCACGAAGACGAGAGCCAGCGGGCCGATCGGAACGGATGCTCCGAGCTGCTCGACGAACACGATCCCGATCCCCGCCAAGGCGATGAGGGCACCGACCACCGCCCGGGACTGGAACCGCTCCTGTCGCTGCAGAACGGCCAGACCGTAGGTCGCCAATGGCGACATCGCGATCACGACCGAGGCCGTTCCAGCCTGGACGACGCGCAGGGCCGGATAGATCAGGCCGAATGCCAGGGCGAAGCCGACCGTCCCATATAGGACTGCCCCCGACAGCGATCGTCCCGTCGGGAACGCTCGGCCGCGCAGCACCGTGAGCGCGCCGAAGATCAGGCCGGCTGCCACGAACCGCAGCGCGGCGCCCCACAACGGGTTGAGCTCCAGGACCGTCTGGCGCACGGCGATCGCGTTCAAACCGCCGAAGAGGACGACGCCACCGAAGGCAAGGGCCGTCACCCGATCCGGGCCGGCGGCGTTCGAGTTGGTCATGCGGGTCGTGGTAATGACGGAAGCACTTGCGCAGGACTCGGGATCACGACGAGGGACACTCCCATTCGACCGTGTCAGCATGCAGCACCGCAGCAAGTCGCGGCGGAGCGACAAGCGCGGGCAGGCACCCTGCAGGCGGTACGACCACCGCGGTTGCCTCCCGACGCTGACTGAGCGCATCCTGTCCCGGGATGCTGCCCCGAGCTCGCGCGGTCCCTCGTGCCACCGATGCCGGGCTGATCGCCACGATCGTGATCGGCCTGTCGATCGCTGCATGTGGCCCGGCGAGTCGCTCGACCTCGAGCGCGGAGGCCAGCCCGAGCGTCGTCGCCGTCGAAGCTCCGGTCCAAAACCTCCCTTCCTCGACCGCCAGTGGGGAGACCGCCCGTGAGGAGACCGTCATGACCGAGTCGCCGAGCCTTGCCCCGTTCACGATCTCATCGAAGTCGTTCGGGGACGGCGACGCCATCCCGGCTCGCTTCTCCTGTCATGGGCAGGACATCTCGCCAGCACTCCGCTGGAGTGGCGTGCCGCAGGGAGCGTCGTCGCTGGTGCTGCTCGTCGACGACCCGGATGGACGCGACTGGGTCCACTGGACCGTGCTCGACCTGCCAGCCGGGGACGGGGAGCTTCCCGATGGCGTTGACCCGGCCGCGGACCATCCCCGCCAGGGCCAGAACGATTTCCACAAGGTCGGCTATGGCGGGCCGTGCCCACCGTCCGGGACGCACCACTACCGGTTCACGCTGTACGCGCTGGCGCAGCCCCTGGGACTCGCGGGTCATCCGGATGGGGCCGCGGTGCGCCGCGCGCTGGCAGCAGCGCAGATCGTCGGCCAGGCCCGGTTGACGGGGACCTTCCGCGCGTAGAGGCGGCGCGGCGATCTACCCCACCGCGGTGCGCGGGCGCACCGCGGAATCGAGGCTTTCACCGGCCAAAGAATGGCATTCCTGAGAGGTCGGGAGTACAAGGGTGGTCCGTTGGAGCGATCGTCCGCCGGGCTGCCCTGGCCGTCGATCCATCAACCCCCCCCGGAGGAGTTGCCAGGATGAAGCGATCTATGTTTCCGGCCGTCGCGGCCGCCCTGATGCTGATGGTCGGGGTGGCGGCTGCGCCCGCATCTGCGCAGACCGGCGCCGACACCCGGGTGTCGATCGGAAGTCCGTCGGGCCCGTTCTCGGCGAACAAGCAGAACGAACCGGCGGTGGCCGTCGACCAGGCCCATCCGACCGTGCTGGCGGCCGGCGCGAATGACAACATCGATATGGAGTCGTGCAACGCCGGACCCGACGGGACCTGCCCGTTCACGGATGGGATCGGCGGGTCGGGGATCTACTTCTCGTTCGACTCCGGCGCGACGTGGACCCAACCGACGTACACCGGGTTGAGCGCGCGCAACTGCACCGGGACACTCGGCGATGGTGATCCCGGCTGCGTGCCGCAGGTCGGTCCGATCGGGACCCTGCCCAACTACTACGAGAACGGTTTGGTCTCGGACGGCGACCCGGCCCTCGCCTTCGGGCCGGCACCGGGACCCGGCGGGTTCAGCTATGCGAACGGGTCGCGCCTCTATTACGCGAACCTCACGTCAGCCCTCGCCGGCCACTCGCCGTTCAAGGGATTCGAGGCGATCGCCGTGTCGCACACGGACGACGTGCGGGCCGCCGCAGCTGGCGACGCGGGTGCCTGGAGCGCTCCGGTCATCGCGTCGAAGCAGAACTCGGCGCTCTTCTCCGACAAGGAGCAGCTGTGGGCCGACAACGCAGCATCCAGCTCGTTCTTCGGGAACGTCTATGTCTGCTACGCCGGCTTCCGCAGCGGTCCGAGCGTCTCGCAGCCGCTGTTCGTTCTGACGTCGCGAGATGGTGGTGAGAGCTGGGATCAGAAGCAGGTCACACCGGCCACCAACAACACGTCGAGCAAGAACGGCTTCGGCCGGTCCGGGTGCACGATCCGGACCGATTCGACGGGCGTGGTGTATGTCTTCGACTACCAGTTCGCCTTCGACCCGGCAGGGTCCGCGGCGGGCAAGATCCAGATGATCACATCGACCGACGGCGGCGCTACGTGGTCCCGGCCGCGCGACCTGATGACGGTCCTGGATGGCTGCGCCTACGTGGAAGCGTCGATCGGGCGGTGTGTCATGGACGGCGTGGGCGGGGCCCGGGACGACCTGATGCCCGATCCATCTGTCGATATCGCCAATGGTGCCCCGACCGGCGCCGACGCCACGGATCAGATCGTCCTGAGCACCACCGAGCAGGTGGCCCTGAACGACGAGAACGTCCTGTTCACCACCTCGACCGATGGCGGCCGAACGTGGACGGCACCCATCGACGTCACCCGCGCCGGCGATCGGGGCTATTACTCGGCCCCGGCGATCTCGCCGAACGGAACGGAGGCCTGGATCGTGTACAACGCCTTCCTCGAGCCGTTCAAGACGAGTGCTGAAGGCCCCGCCAACGATCGCCCGATGGATGCCGTGATCCTGCACGCTGACATCGCGTCGAACGGTGCCGTCGGTGCGTTCACCGAGATCCATCGCGGCGCCTCCGGCGACGCGCGGGGCTCCTCGCAGAACAATCTCGCCGCCGAGTTCCTCGGCGACTACGTCTATGCCGCGGCCACCCGTACCTATGGAACGGCGGTCTGGAACGATGTCCGGAACGCGGCCGACTGCCCGGCGATCGACGAGTATCGCCAGGGGCTCCACGACGAAGCCTTGGCGACCGGTGCGGCAACCGCTGACGCCGAGGAACCGCGCGGTGAGATGCTGCGCGAGGCCCGGGGCAAGAAGACCCAGGAGGATGGCGGTCCACCGGCCGTCCAGCAGTCCTGCCCGACCAGCTTCGGTAACTCGGACATCTACGGGGGCTCGTTCCCGAACCCCTAGTCGACCATCGCGGCTCGACGGGGAGGTAGCGCTTCGGCGCCGCCTCCCCGTCGCTCGTCTTGGCTGCTCGCGCGGCCTTCGGCACGCGCGAGGCCTCCGCCGGATACCATGTGCCACCCATGCCCGGGAACCGTCACACCGGCCGCGCGCCGGGTCCCCTCGACAACCTGCCGCGCCCGCTGAGTGAGCGCGGGCGACGTGGCCGTGGCCGCCGCGGGCTCGGTGTCGCGGCGATCGCCATCGTGATGATCGCCATCGGCGGCGGGGTTGGCTCGACCCTTGCGAACGGCCCGCTCGCGGCCGTCGGCGCGGTGGCCGGCGCCGTCGCGACGCCGGGACCCTCGATGCAGGCCGCGGGGTTCGTGGCGCAGGCCACCGAGGCCGCCAGTCAACCCTCGCAGACGGATGAGCCGACGCCCACCCCCACACCCACCACGACCAGGACCCCCGACCCGACGCCTGTACCGCCTGCCGAGTTGACCGGCTATCGCTCGCCGCTCCCGCATGGTCGGCTGACCCTGCCGTTCGGGCCGTCGCCATGGGGCTCGCGCGAGGTCGGCGGGCAGTCCTTCCACGACGGCATCGATCTCGCGACCTTCTGCGGTGACCGCGTCCTGGCCGCCCACGACGGTACCGTCCTCGCGGCCAGCCGCAAGTTCGACACGTACATGGGCTGGGTCGGCGACCTGCGCCCATACCTCCACCGCCTTGACCGCAAGCATCTGTGGATGACCCTGCCGATCGTCGTCGTGATCGATGACGGCAACGGCTACCGGAGCATCTACGCGCACTTCGGCAAGGTCGTGGTGAAGAAGGGGCAGACGGTCGCGGCCGGGGACCTGCTGGGCTACGAAGGGATGACCGGGCGGGCATCCGGCTGCCACGTCCATTACGGACTGTTCAGCCCCCTCGAGCGCTCGACGTTCCGGATCGAGCCGGCGGTCGTCAAGCGGATGCTCGTCCCGCCTCGCCAGATCGCGCGCATCGACCCCGCGCTCGTGCTGCCGCGCTATGCGTCGAGGGTGCCCGCGCCATCGGCGAGCCCGACACCCAGCCCGACGCCTCCCCCGAGCCCCAGCGCCAGCCCGGCGCCTTCCTGAGCGTCGACCGACCCCGACCGTCGCCTAGCGGCGCCGGTAGCGCCGGCCGATCAACCAGTACGCCGGGATCGACGCCAGCGCCGCCGACAGCGACAGCGTCCGCCCGTCGCGTCCCTCGAGCCCCAGCAGGCGATCGGTCGCCGTCGCGTTCGACGGCCGGGCGTCGACGACCGCCAGATCGATCGCGACCCGTCCAGGCTCGGCGGCGCCGAGGGTCGCGATGAGGGCCTGGGGCGGTTCGCGTGCTTCGTACTCGGCGCGGACCTCCGCCTCGGAGCGCCAGGTCGGCTGGCGCAGCAGGATGGACCGCCAGGCCGTTGCCACCTCGGGTCGCACCCGCCCATCACCCGCGTCGGGCGTCGACCCGTCCGCCGCGACATCGATGCCACGCGCCCAGCGGGCCGCCTGGTGGAGGAGCGCGTACTCGTCGAGATCGGCGTAGGCGGCCAGTCGCTCGGCCGGCGACCCCTCGCCGAAGATCGCCAGGATCGACGGCTTGAAGACCTCGGCCAAGTCGAGGTCGATCGCTCGGACCGTTCGGTGGAAATAGACCTGCTGGTACATGAACCGGCGCGCGCTCAGGAACATCTCGAGCGCCCCGACGCCGGGTTCGAACATCGTCAGGCCGGTCGAGCCGACGAACGTGTAGCGCCGCAGCCGCTCGACATCCACCGGTCCGGCGGTGACGCCGGTCAGATATGCGTCCCGGCGGACGTAGTCGAGGTTGTCGACCGTGAAGACGCCGGAGAGCAGGGGCGCCAGCCAACGGACCCAGCGCGGCATCGCCGGATCGTGGAGCGCCGGCTTGGCGATGAGGAAGGCGACCCAGGCCGGGTCGATCGATTCGTCGTCACGGAGGGCGTCCCGTTCGGCGACGGCGCCCGGCGCCCGTCGAAGCCCGCCGATGATCGGCGCGAGCTCACCGATGATCATCGCGCTGAGGTCCTCGTGGGTCAGGCGCTTGCCGGGATCGCGGCGAGGGTCGGCCGGCGCGTCGAAGGCGGCCAGGACATGGTCGTCGAAGAAGTGGGCGAACGGGCCGTGACCGACGTCGTGGAGCAGACCCGCCACGCGCAGCGTCTCGACGACCAGTCCTTCGGATGGGATCGACTCGCGTCGAGCGACCGCGTCGGGTGGAACCGCGTCGGCGGCCAGGGCCGACCGAAGGCTTGGATACAGCGAGCGAGCCCAGACGCCCGCCTCGTGCATGACGCCCAGACCATGGGTGAAGCGCGAGTGCTCCGCGGTGGGGAAGACCCAGCGGGCGCTCTGCAGCTGGCTGATCCGACGCAGTCGCTGGAGCCAGGTGGTATCGAGGAGGTCCTCCTCGGCGACGTCCTCGTCGGGCAGGCCGGCGGCCGTCGATTCGTCGCGACCGAGCCGCTTGGTGAGTTCGATATACCCGTGGATCGGGTCACTGATGAGGTTGACCGCGGCGAACGGCTGCCGCCTCATCGCGGCGTCATCGCAGGGTCAGGGGACCGTGATCCGCGACTCCGGACTCCATGCGCCCACATTGCCACGTCGATCGGTGGCCCGCACGCGGATGGCGTACGACTGACCGTGGGCCCGGTTCAGCAAGGTGATCCCGGTGGCCGTGGTGTCGTTGCGGAGCAGGACCCACGCGCCGAACCCGACTCGGTACAGGAGGTCGTAGTCGCGGAGACCCGCCCAGTGCGTCTGGAGTCTCGCGTCGTACCCGGCCCACGACCAATGGATCGTCGTGCCGGAACGCGTCGTCCCTGACACGCGGGCCACGGGCCGGGTGTGATCGTTCGACTCGGTCATGACCACGGAGGCGAACGTCCGTGCGTTGGCCGACCGAAAGGCCAATCCGACGCCGATGTAGTTGAACCGGTCGCTCATGAGGAGCGCACGGTGCATCGAGCTACCCATCCAGGACCGGAATACCCATCGGGCGGCGTCGATGCTCCAGCCGGCCGTCGAGTAGCCGATGGTCTCGCCATAGCGATACCACTGCACGTTCAGGGAGCCGAGCTGGGTCGTGAGGCTGCCGGCGACGGTATGGCTCAGGGTGTTGGCTGATGCCATCCTTCCGGCCCGCAGGCCGGCGATGGCGGTGAGGCTGGCGTCCCGCCGCAGGGGGACGAGACCCCGCGCGGCCCTGGCGTCGTTGATCCAGGTCAGCAGGGCGGCCTCGCCATCGGTCTCGGTCGAGGCGGTCGCGGCGGGTACGACGAAGGGGATCGCGAGCGACGCGATCAGGATGGCGCGCATGGCGATGGCCAGCCGCCGACGGGCGGGACGGGTCATGGGGGGAAGTCCTCCGGCGTGTTGGGGGCTCCACGTCGTCGCGACCTACCCTACCCCAGACCTCACCCCACCGCCCCTAACCGCCGTACCTCGCTGCTGCACGACGGTGCGTCAAGGCAACGTCTTCTCGCAGTCCGGTGGGCGCCAGGACCTCGACATCGTCGCCCCACGACAGGATCCACAGTCGGATCTCGATCGTCCCGGCGACCGTCGCCCGCCAGGTCAGCGAGCCGTCTTCCTCGATCACGACCCGCTGGGTGGGATGCCACGTCGCTTCCTGGACACGGGCCGCCACGGCCGGCGTGAACCGGAGCTCGACCGCCGTCGGCGCCTGGTCGGCGATGATGTCCCACGCTCGACCGAGCGCGCTGGCGACGCCTTCTCCCTCGGGCGCATCGAAGGTGCGCGGGGTCAGGGCTACGTCGCGGATGCGCTCGACCTTGAATGTCCGCAGCGCCTCGCGGGTCTCGTCCCAGCCGATCAGGTAGAGCGCGTGGGTCTGCAGGGATGGCTCGATCAGATAGGGCCGAACGACTGCCCGGCGGGCGGTGGACCCGGGGGCGTAGCGGGCCGGCTCGTACTCGAGGGTCACCACTCGCCGCTCCGCCCACGCACGGGTCAGCCGATGGACCCGCTCACTGAAGGCGGCGTCGCGCGATCGCTGGGCCAGGACATCGAGCGTTCGTTCGACGTGCTCGGCGAGCGGCCGTGGCAGGACGGCTTCGAGCTTCTCGAACGCAGCCGCCAGGTCCGGATCGTACTTGTCGGCGTAGCGGACCATGAGCCTCGCGGACAGCACGACGGCCATCGCCTCGTCGAGGGTCAGCTTGAGCGGCGGCAGGAATTCCTCGCCGACGACCCCCCACCGACCGTCCTCCGACCAGACCGCCACGCCGACGTCCGTCTCGAGCGCCCGTAGATCTCGATAGACGGTCCTCGTCGCGACGCCGGTCCGTCGCGCGATCTCGGCCGGGCGGATCCCCTCCGGATGCCCGCGCAAGACCGCCACGACGCGCAACATCCGGGCCAGCCGGTCGCGCTTGCCGAACGGCCTCGCCTCGTCGTCGACGGTCATCGTCAGGGAGCATAGATGACCACGCTGTGGCCGCGGTCGGTGGCCGTCAGCAGCACTTCGACCCGGCCCTGGATCGCCTTGTCCTGGATGCGTCCGGCCTCGCCGTTCACCGAGCCGGCGACCTGTCCCAGGCCGCCATCGAGGAAGACCCAGTAGTCGAGCTGACCGAACCAGTGCTCGAGGTCGTCGTCCCCGACCAGCCACCGGACCTGCGGGAAGGTCCGACGGAAGACCGGGCCATCGACCGAGATCCGGCAGCGCCGCGCCCGGGCTCCCTCGATGGTCTCGATCCCGCGGTCCTCGGCGGTCGCACGGGCGCCGTAGGTCAGCGCTTGCTGGGTCGCCTGGAGGTCGAGGCTCGAGTCGGCGACAAGGTCGGTCGCTGCGGGCGCCCAGTTTCGCCGCGGCGTCCGGATCCAGGCGCTCGTGCCGATCCGGGCCTCGCCGTACTGGCCGAGCTGCCGGTTCGTGGCGACGTAGGCGAGCCAGCGGAAGTCGCGGCCGGCGCGCTCGCCCGTGATGTCGACAGTGCCGTTCTGGCGTCCGTCGATGCTGGCGGCCAGCCGGGCAGCCAGCCGAGCGGTCTTGCCGGCCACGAGCCCGGCGTTGCAGTCCGGAGGCTGGACCGATTCATCACCGCCGGTCGGGCCGAAGCGGGACGCTGCGGCGAGCTGACCCTCGCCGCGGAGTCCGAGCTCGTTGGCGATCGCGGCGCCACCGAACGCCGCGCCGGCCACGAGGGTGAGAGCTGCCGCGATGGCCACTCCAAGCTGCAGCCGGCGCCGCCGGCCGGCCGACCCGCCCACCATGCGGCGCGCCTGCCCGAAGCCCGTGAACAGGCTCGTGCCGATCAGCGCGAGCAGCCATGGGTACGCCGCCTCG
Organism: Candidatus Limnocylindrales bacterium; assembly: GCA_035688805.1. Taxonomy (GTDB): domain Bacteria; phylum Chloroflexota; class Limnocylindria; order Limnocylindrales; family CSP1-4; genus SPCO01. The sequence continues at coordinate 11,604 of DASSMQ010000085.1, read as the reverse complement.
ACCGACGGCATCAGTGTCTGTGAGCCGAGGGCCTGGAGCTGGTTGAGGACGCCACCGATCGACGGCAGGAGGACGAGCAGCGTCGCTACGCCGAGGGCGACGATCGCGGCGTGCGACTCGGGCTCGCGGGTCACCGGCGGCCAGATGACGCTCGATCCTGCGATGGCGATCGGCACGACCATCGTGACACCGACGAGGACGTCCAGCGGACCCCCAGGTCGGTAGGCCAGCAGGACCAGCATCGCCGCCGATCCCCAGGCCAGGACGAGGGCCAGCCCGATCGATCGGATCCACGCTCGACGGACGCGCACGGCTCGAGTCTAGCCGGGTCCAGGGCGCCCGCCAGAAGTACCGGTCGGGATGGGACCGGTGGGTCATCGCGACCGGTCACCTCCGCGACCAGCATGCCCGTACCGCACCGGGCTGTCGGGGCGGACACGATCGACAGAGGGGGCCTGTGGCACATGGCCGGGCCGGCACAACGAGGTTCACGGGGACGCGGGCGAGCACCTCGCCTGGCCTCGTCGGTGCGGCTCGCCGCGGTGGCTTCGCCGGCCGATCCTGGTTCCGCGGTCACGATCCGGACGCCGTCGCCATCGCGATCCGGACCGGACGAGTCCACCCAGCTCGTGACGCGCTCGACCTACCGTCAGCTGATGACGCGCGGCCTCTCGCCTGAGGAGGCCGCCACCCTGACCGCCTTCCTCTGCGGCATCCCAGTCGCGGATGTCCAGTGGTCGATCGGCCAGGTCAATCGATTGCTCTTCCTGCGGGAACTCGCCCGCACCGACCGATTCGGAGCCGTCGACGGGGGCCGCGCCCGACCGAATTGACCAGTGGGCTTCCAGCCCCGCACGCATCCCGCATCCCAAGGATCGGACGGCGCGACCCTCCTCCCGCCGACCCGATCACCCGATCCGAAGCGGTGCCGACCCTCCTCCCGGCACCGCTTCGGTGCGTCCGAGGCGCTACCATCGGGCGCCATGCGCCCCCTCATCACCTTCCTGACCGACTTCGGCCCAGCCGCGCCTGCCGTGTGCCGCGGCGTCATGTTCGGGATCTCCCCCGACGCCAACATCATCGATATCAGCCACAGCGTGCCCCGCTACCAGATCCGTGACGGCGCGGGCTCGCTCGTGTTCTCGCTGCCGTACATGCCCGTCGGCATCCATGTCGCCGTGGTCGATCCGGGGGTCGGCACCGAGCGGCTCCCGATCGCTATCCGGGCAGCCCGAGGCGACATCCTCATCGGGCCGGACAACGGGCTGCTGGTTCCCGCCGCCGAGGCGCTCGGCGGCATCGTCGAGGCACGCGCCCTCGAGAACCCGGCCCTCATGCGCCCGAGCGTGAGCTCGAGCTTCCACGGCCGCGACATCTTCGCGCCGATGGCCGCCCACCTGGCCAACGGCGTCACGTTCGAGTCGGTCGGGCCGGCGATCGACGTCGACGGGCTGGTGCGGCTACCGGACGTCCGCCCGACCATCGGCGATGGCGTGCTCGAGACGTCCATCGTGCACATCCTGATCTTCGGCAACGTCACGCTCAGCGGGACCCCGGCGGATCTCGAGGCGGCGATCGGCCCGCTCGAACCCGGCCGTCCGCTGATCGTCGGCTTCGGGGCACATGACGGCCGCCCGGCTGTCGAGGAACGGACGGTCTGGGCGCGGACGTTCGGGGATGTGCCACTCGGCGCGTCGCTGCTGTACGCCGATTCGGAGGGCAACCTGGCGCTGGCCGATAACCAGGGTGACACGGCCGCCCGCCTCGGTCTCAGCCTCGATCGACCGGCCAGCGTCCGCGCGGCCTGACCCGCTCACCGCGGGCCCACCAGTCCATGACCGCCGACGGTCGCCCGCTGGTCGAGGTCGATCACCTCACCTTCCGCTATCGACGTGCGAGCACGCCGGCGATCCGGGACATCAGCCTGTCGGTCGCGCCCGGCGAGGTAGTCCTCGTCGCCGGGCCGTCGGGCTGCGGCAAGAGCACGCTCATCCGCGCCATCAACGGCCTGATCCCGCACGCCTATCCCGGTGAACGAGAGGGGCTCGTCCGGATCGAAGGGCGACCCACCGACGAGCTCAAGCTGCGCGACATCGCGCGGACCGTCGGGACCGTGCTGCAGGATCCTGCCAAGCAGGTCGTCGGCGCGACCGTCGAGTCCGAACTGGCGTTCGGACCAGAGAATCTCGGGATCCCGCGAGAGGAGATCCGGTCGCGGATCCGCGACGTGGCGGCACGGGCCGGGATCGAGGCACTGCTCGGTCGAGCCACGAGCGCCCTGTCCGGTGGCGAGCGTCAGCTCCTGGCGATGGCCGGGATCCTGATGATGCGGCCGTCGCTCTACGTCGTCGACGAGCCCCTGGCCAACCTGGATCCAGAGACCGCCGCTCGGTTGCTTGCCATCCTGCGCAGCCTGGCAGACGAGGGCGGCGCGGTCGTCATCGTCGAGCACCGGGTCGAGGAGGCGCTCGAACTGCGCCCGGACGCCGTGCTCTACCTGGAAGACGGCGCGGCGCGTTACCAGGGCTCGGTCGACGGCTTCCTCGAGCTGGCCGATCCGCGCAGCGTCAAGCTGCCGTTCGAGGTCGTGCTCGCCCACGCCCGCGCCGGCCGGCTGGCCGAGCCACTGCCGCCGACCCGCCATCGGCCCGATGACGCGATCGCTGCCGATCGACCGCCGCGTCTCGAGTTCCGTGACGTGCACGCTTCGATCGACGGGCATCCGGTGCTCCACGGCGTCGACGCTGCTCTCGGGGCCACCGAGGTCGTCGCGATCCTCGGGCCGAATGGCTCGGGGAAGACCACGGCGTTCCGGACCGCCATGCGGCTGCTCCCGTTGACCGGCGGATCGATCAGCGTCGACGGCACCGACACCCTCGAGCGTACGACCGCCCAGCTCGCGACCCGCTTCGGGTATGTCTTCCAGAGCCCCAGTCAGATGCTCTTCGCGCGGACGGTACGGGACGAGATCCTGTTCGGGCCGCGCAACCTCGGTCGCGACGCGACCGGCTTCGAGGCGCTGCTGACCGATGTGCTGACGCGGACCTCGTTGATCGGCCTCGAGGACATCCTGGAGCGACCGCCCCTCGCCCTCTCGTTCGGCCAGCAGAAGCGGCTGGCCCTCGCCATCGCGCTCGCCCTCCGGCCCGCGACGCTGATCCTCGATGAACCCTCGGCCGGGCAGGATCACCGCACCGCCGACGCCTTCCTGCGCGAAGTCCTGGCGATCCCAGGGCTCGAATCGGTCTACCTGATCACCCACGATGTCGACCTTGCATTGACGCACGCGAGTCGTATCCTGCTGTTCAGGGACGGTCGGATCGTCGCCGACGGCCCGCCACACGAGGTCACCAGGGACACGGATCGCTGGAAGGCGTGCAACCTGCGGCCCACATCGCTCATGGCAGCGAATGCCCGTCGGGGGGACGGGGCGGGGCGCTTCCTCGATGCCGAGACACTGGCCCGGACCATCGTCCAGGCCGAGCCTGGTGCGCCGCGGGGGGCGGAAGGAGGATCGGTCGTCGGTACCTGAACCGGTCAGGTGACAACCACACTAGGAGGGAATCGGATGTCCACTGCGACCATGTCGCGATCGTCACTCTGGGAAGTCTCATCTCGAGTCATCGTCTATTCGGCGATCGGCGCCGCGCTGTACGGGATCCTGCTCGTGGCGCAGCTGCCGATCCCGGGCAGCACCGTGTCGGTCCGCCCGGCGTTCGCGCTCGTCCCGTTCTTCGGCTATGCGTTCGGGCCCATCGTCGGCTTCTTCACGGGCATGGTCGGGAACGCGATCGGCGACCAGATCTCCGGGTGGGGAGCCCTGACCTCGTGGAACTGGAGCATCGCCAATGGCCTCGTCGGGCTGATCGCGGGCCTCGCCCCCATGTATCTCGCCCGGTGGGTCAACGGTACGCTTCGTGATCGGGCCATCGGCGGCGCGGTCGCCGGCGCGATCGCGGTCGTCATCGGCTTCCTGTTCATCTTCACGGACAACATCCTGCAGGGCATCGACATCGGGACGATCGTGTCGACGCTGTACCTCCCGGTCATCATCGGCGACCTGATCGGGACGATCATCCTCGTGCCGATCCTGGTCTACGCCTGGGAGCCGGTGAAGGCCCAACTGGGCCGCTGATCCGCCCCGCGCCGCGGGGCGTGGCATGAACATCGCCCCGCGGTATCTCGGCCGGGGATCGTGGCTCGCTCAGCGCGATCCCCGCGTCCTGATCCTGGTCGTCGTCCTGTTCATCTTCACGGTCCTCCAGGTGTGGGACGGCCGGATCCTCCTCGGCCTCCTGGCCGTGTCGGTGCTCTACTACCGGACCGCGAGCATCCCCTGGAAGCACATCCGCCGGAATTGGGCGGTCGTCTTCGTGTTCATCGGCTTGCTCGTCTTCGTCAACATGCTGGTGTCGGGCGGCCGCGTGGACGAGCTGACCGTGCCCGATCGGGACGTCCTCTTCACGATGCCGCTGCTCGGGACGCCCATCTCGGCGCAATCGGTGAGTCTCGCGCTCACCCAGTTCACGCGCTATCTGGCCATGGCGACGATCGGCTTCCCGGTCGCGTTCGCGATCGCGCCGTCCGACTTCGGGATCGCCTTCCATCGGCTGGGGGTGCCCGAGAAGTTCGCGTTCGGGATCGACCTGACCTTCCGGTTCCTGCCCTCCCTGGCCGGCGACTTCCAGACGACCATCGACGCGCAGCGGATCCGCGGTTTCGACTGGTCGGCCGGGGCGAGCGGGTTCCTGTCGCGGGTCCGGCGCTCCACCCCGGTCATCGTGCCCACCGTCGTGAACGCGATCGCAGGCGCCGAGGACACGATCGACGCGATGGACCTGCGAGCGTTCGGAAGCGGCCACCGGACCTGGTTGCGCGATCTCCGCTTCGACTCGACCGACAAAGCGGTCCTGCTGGTCGCTGTCGCCGTTCTCGCCACGTTCACGGCGCTCGGGTTCGCCGGCATCACGTCCAAGCTGTACGTCTGGCCCTGGCTGGTCGACCTCGCTCGCTAGCCGGCGGCCGTCGGAGATGCCTCCGGGATGTCCTCCGGATCGAGTTCCACTCCCGGCACGAGGAGCAGCGTCCAGCCCGCGGCGATCCGGTCGGGCTCATACGTCGGCGAGTCCGGATCCAGCGATGGGTGCTGGGCACGGTTCCAGAAGGCGATGCTGCGCGTGGTCGTCTCGAACCGCTTGGCGATGGAGCTCAGGGTGTCGCCCGGACGGACCGTATACGCCAGGAACGTCGGCAGCGGCGTCGGGGTCGGCCGGACGAACGAGGGCGGCCCCGACGGACCGATCGGCGCCGGGGTGGCCGTCGCGACGTCGCCCGTGGCGTCGGGACTGGCCACCGCGGGCGTTCGCGACGGACCGCTGACCGGGATGCAGCCGGCGACGAGGCATCCGATGACCAAGAGGCTGGCAGCCCGACGGGTCGCGGGCGCCCGGCTCACGAGGCGGCGGCGACCTCCGAGTCGACCGGGGTCGGGGCCTGCGGACGGAAGGCGGCGGCCAGCGCGAGCCCCTCGGCCGCGGTCGCGACGCGGTCCCGGCCGCCACGCTTGGCGACGAAGCAGGCTCGATCGGCAGCGAGCAACACCTCGGCGGCGGTCGCTCCATCGGCCGGGAAGGTCGCGACCCCGACGCTGGCCGTGACGGGGCCACCCAGACTGCGCACCGCGGCACGTGCCCGTTCGGCGACCCCTGACGCCCCGACGGCGTCGGTCCGCGGCAGGAGGAATGCGAATTCGTCACCGCCGTAGCGGAAGACGAGGTCGGTGTCGCGGCCGGACCCGGTCAGCGCGACCGCGATCCGGCGCAGCGCCTCGTCCCCGGCCTGGTGGCCCATCCGGTTGTTGATGTCGCGGAAGTCGTCCAGGTCGAGCATGATCAGGCCGAACGGCTGGCCCTCGCGGATCGCCCGCTCGAGGTGGTCCTCGAACGTCGATCGGTTGAGGGCTCCAGTCAACCCATCGGTCTGGGCGCGGATCTCGACCGCCCGGTAGACCTCGGCGTTCTGGATGGCGATCGAGACCTGGGCGGCGAACAGCTTGACGAGGTCGAATTCCTCGGGCGCGAAGGCGTTGCCGACACCGAGTCGCTCGATGGTCAGGACGCCGATCGCGCCCGACCGCCCGCGCAACGGCACGACGATCAGGCTGCCGTCCATGGCCTCGTCGACGGGGCCGTGTTCATTGCGGAAGTGGTTGACCCGCGGGTCGTTGCGCTCGTCCTCGATGTAGACGGGTTCGTTGTGGTCGACGACCCAGGTCGCGACGCCCGTCTCGCCCTGCGCCCACGGCTCCATGTAGGCCATCGCATGGACGCCCCGTGCGGTGAGCGGGGTCAGGAGTCCGCTGGCGGGGTCGACCACCTCGATCGCCACGTTATCCGAGGCGATGAGGCCGCCCAGTCGCTCGGTGATGCCCTCGAGGACGGCCCGCCCGTCGAGGGTGGTCAGGATCGACTCGGTGATCTGCAGCAGCTCGCGCTGACTGCGGAGCTGACGCTCGAGCGCCGTCGACTGCTGGCGCAGACGTTCGGTCGCGTCGGCGTTGGCCATCGCCTGGGCGGCGAAGCTGGCGTAGATGACCAGCAGGCGCAGATCGCCGTCACTGAACTGGTGCAGGCCGAGCTTCGAGAGGACCAGCACGCCGAGGACCTCGTCCTCGAACAGCATCGGGGCGAGCAGCATCGACTCGTCGAGGTCGTCCTCGGTGCCCGGGATGGTGTTGGCGCGGGGATCGGCCGCGGCATCCGGCAGGTACTGGGCGATCCGATGCTCGGCGACCCAACCGGTGATCCCCGAGCCGACGGCGACGCGGAGCTGGTCGGGCGTCTCGTCGACGTATTCGCCGACCTGGCCCTGCATCGCGACCGGGATCAGGTCGTTGCCGGCCACCCGGTACACGCGAACGTTGTGGAAGTCGATGAGCTGGCGGAGCTCGGTGGCGATCGCCACGCCGATCTCACTGACGTCCGAGAGCCGATTGAGTCGCGCGCCGAGCTGCTGGATCGACTGGAGCTGGGCCGTCCAGGTCGACATCTGCTCATAGTTCTGGGCCGTCCGGATCGCGACACTGGCCTGCGTCGCCAGGGCCGCGATCGTCTCGAGCTCGTCATCGCTCCAGACCCTGGGCCGGTCGTGGTAGACGTTGAGCAGCCCGAGGACCGTGTCGCCGTCGAACAGTGGGGCGGTGCAGACCGTGTCGAAACCCTCCTGCACGACCGCGGCTCGCACGCCCGTCCCGCGCGGATCATCGCGATAGCCGGTCGCGAACAGCGGGCGACGCGCGGCGATCGCCGCCGATGGCAGCGACGGCTCGGGGAACTCGCGGACCGCATTCAGATAGGTCGCCGACAGGCCGCGGCTCACCTCGGCGATGGCCTGGCCATCGGCTCGTCGCAGGAACACGGCGGCCCGATCGCCCTCGAACAGCACCATCGCGTGGTCGACGAGCCCGGCCAGGATCCGGTCGAGGTCGAGGCCGCTGCCGATGTCGCCCGCCACCCGCCGCAGGGCCTCGGCCCGGTGCAGCAGATGGGCCACGGCCTCCTCGCGGCGGACGACGCCGACGAAGGCGCCGATGGCGTCCGCCAGCACGGCGAGCAGGTCGCGGTCGGTCGCATCAAGCTCGACGCCGACGTCCGAGACGGCCAGCAGCACCCCCCACGGACCCCGCGGTCCGGTGATCGTGACGGCCACCTCGGCGCGGTCGCCGGGCAGGATCGCGGAGGTGACGCGCTCGGCGCGCGCGCTGAGGACGGCCCGCGACCCTGGCTCGCCCTCGCCCTCGCGCGTGCGGGCACTGACCTCGAGGGCGCGCCCGAGCACGCCCAGCGAACGCGGCAGGTCCAGCAGTCGTGGCCGCGCGACGCCCGGCGGGAGGGCGGCGGCCCGGGCGACGAGGCGGTCCTCGCGCAGTTCCCAGATGACCACCATGGCTCGGTCCCCGGCGGCCCGGATCTCGCCCGCCATCCGGACGAGGTCGTCGTCCAGGGTCCCCGCGCCGACCGTCTCGCGGGCGATCGTGTCGAGCAGGGCGAGGTCGCGTCGGTGCCGCCCTTCGTCGTCCGAACCCGGAACGTCGAGCTCCGGGCGCAGCGATGCGGAGCCCACCGCGCCGAACCCGGTCGGTCGACGAGCCCCTGGGCGGCTCAGGAACGGCGGGCTCGCGACGCTCTCAGCGGCGGACAGGAAGCGCTGGAGATCACCGATCCGGTAGCGTCGATCGCCGCGCGGGTTGATCCGGTAGTAGCGCAGGCGCCCCGCGTCGCTCCACGCCCGCACCGTGTTCGGGTGCACGCCGAGGACGCGGGCCGCCTTCGTGACCGACAGCGTGGCGTCGATCGGCCGCGGCGGAAGCTGCGTCGTCACCGCGCGGATGGAAGAACTGTGAAGTCCACGCGTCGAGGCTACCAAGCTCACAGTTCTTGACAATAGGCCGATGGTCCCGAAGGCGCGACGCGGGTCGAGGATCCGCCCGGCTCAGCCTCGACGACCGCCCGTCAGTCGGATGTACAGGGTCGTCAGCAGGATCGCGCCGAGCGCGACCGCGATGACGATCGCGATCGCCGAGAAGGGATCGCCGACGAGCCCCGGCCCCTGGCCGCTGCTGCGCGGATCGCCGCCGATCGCCGCCGACGGCAGCGGGGACGCGGCCCGGGCGGTCCCGGTCAGGGCGCCGAGGAGTGCCCAGGCAAGCCCCACGGCGAGGGACAGCAGTCCGATGCCCATGACCACGAGCGCCGCCAGTGGTCGCCGCGGACCATCGGCCGCGAGGATGCGCATCGCCTCGTCGTTCTCAAGGGTCGACAGGATGAGTGGGCGACCGAGTCCCGCGCCCATCGTCGGTCGACCGCTTGCGCCGACGCGCGGCACCCCGAGGACCGTGGCGTGCTCGACCGTGGACACCTGCTCCACCCTGAGCCGGAGGGGGGTGTCGTGGGGGGTGCCGGCCGGCGCCCGATCCGGAGCGTCGCCGACGATCCCGACCGACTCGCGCGGGATGACCACGAGTCCGGTCGTCAGCGCCGCCTGGTCGATGGCGATCGCGTCCAAGCCCTCTCGGACCTCGAAGTCGACCGCCTCACGCACCTCGTCGACCGTTCGCCAGCCCGTCCCGGCTTGGATCTGGAATCGGGTCCGTCGCAGCACGAGGGGGCGGTGCGCGTCGTCATCGAACTCCTCGCTGGCGTCGATCCGCCCGCGGATGCCCACGTAGCGAGGCGGTCCGCCGACCAGGGTGAGCGCCTCCGCGATCGGCACGATCGGGGTGACGCCCAGCAGTCGCCCGACCCGGAAGTTCGACCCCAGGGTGCGCAGGATGGCCGCGCCAGCGCCGAGCGCGATGAAGCCGATCGCGATGAGGAGCAGGGGAGCCACGGCCGGGACTATAGCGGCGTCCGGACATGGAAGGGCCCGAAGGAACCTTCGCGACACGTGGGCGTTGATGCGATCGCCGCCGTTAGTATCGTCCGGCCCCTCCGGGCTGATGCCTAGGCTACGGGTACCCTCCCGACGAGGTCAACGGCGCTCGTCCACGATTCGGCGACCGGACGGCTGGGTTATCCACCGTCTGTCCACAGCCGACGGACGCGGCGCTCATGCGGCGGAACGGCCGGTCGACGGATCGAGCGCATTGACCTGCCCATCGAAGCCGTGCAGAACCAGCCGCCCGCCGATCAGTTCCGCGCCGGTGACGACGTCGCTGTGGGCGACTCGCCAGGCGACCGATCCGTCGGGGTCGATCGCGAACGTCTCGAGTTCCGACTGGACGAGCACGTGGGTCAGGCGGGGCGAGCCGAGCAGGGCCAGGATCGGCGTGGCGGAGCGGTGCTCCCAGCGCCGGATCCCGTCGGCGGCGTCGAGACCGAACGTGTGGAAGCCGTACGCCACGACCAGCTGGTCCTCGGTGTCCCAGTAGAGCGCGCGAGGCTCGTCGAAGATGGTCGAGGCGAAGCGCCCGGTCCATGACCCGCGCGGACCCTCGAGCCGCAGCTCTGCGCGACACAAGGCGTCGGGGTCGGCGCTGACCCACGCGCCATGGTCGATGAGCGTGCCCCCGGCCTCGCTCAAGGCGAAGACCGCAGCCGCCTGGCCACTGCCTCCCCAGCGCCACCGCGCCCGCAGGCCACCCGGATACGTGATCGTGGCGTTCCGCGGTTCGGCGGTCACGCCCCGGTCGATGCGAGGTGGCTGTCGGGCCGTCCGTCGGTCTCCGCCTCGATGTCCGCGGCTCGACGGTCCTCCGTGATCGGTGCGACCGTCGCGTTCGCCAGCGTGCGCAAGGTGGCCGGGGGGACCGCGAAGACCGCGGTCGACAGACCGGCCGCCGCCCACACGGTGGGATATCGCCCCAGATCCGGATCCATCACGACCCGGACGGGTCGCTCGAAGCCGATGGGCGGGATGCCCCCGATCACGAATCCCGTCAGGTCGTTCGCCTCGCGAGCCGTCGCCCGGCGGATGTCGGGCTGTCCGGTGACGGCCGCCAGTCGGGCGAGATCGACCCGGTTCTGGCCCGACACGAGGCAGACGATCGGTTCCAGTCCCTCGCTCTCCGTCGGCGCCACGAACACGAGCGACTTCACGATCTGGCCGAGCTCGGCGTCGACTGCGGCGGCGGCCTCCACGGCCGTATGGGTCGACTCGTCGAACGCGACGACCTCGAGGGCGATCCCCTTGCGCTGGGCCGCGGCGAGCACGCGCTGCACGGCGGGATGATCGTGGGCGGTGGGCACGGGGCCGAGTCTAGCATCGGCCCTCCGCACGCCGACGGCGCGCCGCGGCTCGGCGCAAGATGCGCCGATGCAGGTGATCGTCCTGGCCGACGGGGATGTCGGGTCCCGCGCGGCCCTGGACGCAGCCTGGCCCGGCTGGCTCGGCGAGGAGCGGACGGTGATCGCCGCGGACGGCGGGGCACGACACGCGGCGCGGCTCGGTCTTGCGATCGATCGGTGGGTCGGGGATGGCGATTCGCTGGGTGAGGAAGGGATCGCTGCGCTCATCGCCGCCGGGGTTCCCGTCCAGCGCGCCCGGGTCGACAAGGACGAGTCGGACACGGAGCTCGCGGTCCTCGCAGGTTCGCGCCTACGCCCGTCGAGCCTGGTCATCCTTGGTGCCCTCGGCGGGCGACGGATCGATCACGCCCTTGCGAACGTCGGGCTGCTCACGTGGCTGGCGGACCAGCCGATCGACGCGTCGCTGCTCGCCCACGACGTGCGCGTGCGCCTGCTCTCGGCGATGGCCGCTCCGGACCGAGCCGTCCGGATGGCGCTGAACGGAGGTATCGGCGATCTCGTATCGCTCCTGCCGGTCGGGCGCGACGCCATCGGGGTGTCGACCTCGGGGCTGGCCTTCGCGCTGCGTGATGAGCCGCTCGTGGTCGGCCGGACGCGGGGACTATCCAATGTCCGCATCGATGCGGACGCCGCCGTCGAGCTCCGGGGTGGCCGACTCCTCGTCGTGGAGACCCCTGCTACGCTCTCGCGATGAGCATGCCGACCGTCGGCGAGATGGCTCCGCCGATCGCCCTGCCCGATGAGACGGGCACCGTCCATGACCTCGCCCGACAGCGCGGTCGCTGGACCGTCCTCTACT
>DASSMQ010000084.1:0-8178 GCA_035688805.1 Candidatus Limnocylindrales bacterium | reverse complement strand
TTGGCACTGGGCCATGGGATCGGGACCGACCACTATTCCAGCCACTCAGCGGCGGGCTGACCCGGGAGAGGCCGTGCTTCAGCCATCGATCGTTCGGCGCGTTCGCCACGGCGAGGATGCCCTCGGGCTCACCAACGGCTCTCGTGTCGCGGTGATCGGCGGCGGCCCGGCCGGCTCGCTGTTCGCCTACTTCCTCCTTGACTTGGCCGAGCGCGTCGACACGGTGCTCGAGGTCGACATCTACGAGCCTCGGGTCTTCACGATGCCAGGTCCGGCCGGCTGCAACATGTGCGGTGGCATCATCTCGGAGACCCTCGTTCAGAACCTCGCGATGGACGGGGTCTTCCTCTCGAGCGACGTCATCCAGCGCGGTATCGACTCCTACGTTCTGCACACGGATGTCGGCAGCGTCCGCATCGCGACCCCGGGTGACGAGGCGCGGATCGGAGCGGTTCACCGTGGAGGCGGCCCACGCGATGTCGACGTGCCGAGGTGGGAGTCGTTCGATGGGCACCTTCTCGACAACGCCGTCGGGCGGGGGGCGCACGTCATCCGAGCTCGAGTCGACGAGCTTCGGCGCCTCGACAGGCGGCCGGCCATGATTACTCAGGGCGGTGAGCCACGTACCTACGACCTTGCTGTCGTGGCGACCGGCGTCAACACATCACTCCTGAAATCGCTCGAGCGCCTCGGCATCGGCTACTCGCGTCCACAGATCACCAAGACCCTGATCCGTGAGTATCTCCTCGGGGCCGACGCGATCGCCGCCTCTCTGGGCACGTCGATGCACGTCTTCCTGTTGGATATCCCACGGCTGGAATTCGCAGCGCTCATCCCGAAGGGCGACTACGCGACGATGTGCCTTCTCGGCGATGAGATCGACAACGCGCTCGGCGATGCGTTCGCGCGGTCACCCCAGGTTCGAGCGACCATGCCCCCGGGCTGGGATCCGGAGGCGCGTTCGTGCCAGTGCCTGCCGCACATCAACGTCCGCGGTGTCGACAAGCCATACGCCGACCGCATCGTCTTCATCGGCGACAGCGGCGTTACGCGCCTCTACAAGGATGGCATCGGCGCGGCGTACCGCACAGCCAAGGCAGCCGCTCGCACGGTCCTGTTCGAGGGTGTCTCAGAGCGAGCGTTTCACGACCACTTCCTGCCCGTTTGCCGCTCGATCCAGAACGACAACCGGGTCGGCCACTACGCATTCGCTCTCACACGCGTCGCCAAGCGATCCCAGGTGCTCCGGCGAGCCATGCTCACCGTCGCGCGCGAGGAGCAACGAGGAGCGCGCAAGGCGCGACTCAGCGGCATCCTGTGGGACATCTTCTCCGGGAGCGCGCCGTACAGCGACATCGCCAAGCGGATGCTGGACCCCGTCCTCCTTGGCCGCGGGGCGATCGCGCTGCCGCCTGTCCTGGTGGCGACCATCCGCGGCGCCGATGCGCGTTCGGAAGCAACCGGATCGTGGAGGGCTGGACGGGAGTGAGGCCACTCGAAACGGGCTGGATATCCCCGAGCCGCCTGTCGGTCACGCGACCAGCCCAGCTGGTCACCGACTCCCGGTCGTCACCGACTCCCGGTCGTCCCCCACGTCCCTTGGCTACGAGGTCGCTGGCGCCTGAGCCCGCACCTGGAGCCTGACGACCTCGCGGCTCAGCTCGCGCACGCGGTGCCCCATGATCTCGATAATGGAGAACGCGAGGGACGGGTCTTCATTCATCCGGCGCATGAAGTTGCGCTTGTCGAGTGAAAGCACTCGCGAACGGCCCTTCGAACGCATCGTGGCTGATCGGACGCCCCCGCCGAAGATCGCCATCTCGCCGAGGATCTCGTTGCGGCCGGCCGACCGCAAGACGACCTCGGTGGCGCCGTCCTCGGCGACGATCTCGACGGTGCCGTCCTGAACGACGTAGAGCCCGTCTGCGGGCTCACCCTGGCGGGCGATGATGTCGCCATCCTCGTAGAAGCGGCCGAACGCGGCGTTGCTCACGGCGCAGTTTCCCTTCTCCATCGATCAGCCCGGAACGTGTGTCCACTGAGCCGGGTCGCGTCCTGCTTGCGTGAGGGTCCGCCACCTTCGAGGCTCCACACGCCGGGCTAGTGGGATCATGCGCGGCGGGCGTGTCCGTCGGATACGGATATACGTCTAGTCCACCCACCGTCATCCGTCGCACGCGATGGCCGTGAAACGCCTTTGGGTTCGGGGCGGCTCGCCACCACCCAACCGCGAGGCCGTGGGCGGCATCTGGACACCCGACAGGAGCGATCGACGGCGCGTCCGCAGCAAGCGAGCGCTACGATCGACCACCCGAGGGCGACGTGGATGCAGTGACGACGGCAGCGAACGGGGCGACGTCGGCACACGACGCGCTCGTTCGACGCGCCCGCACCGGCGACGCGGCGGCCTTCGAGCTTCTGGTCGATAGCCGGATCGATCGCTGCTACCGCCTCGCGTGGTCGATCCTGGCGAACGACGCCGACGCGGCCGATGCGACCCAGGACGCCCTCCTTTCCGTCTGGCGGCTCCGTGCGGCCCCGGTGCGATTGCCGCCGTCGGCGTCGTCAGAGTGACGCTCCAACGCTAGACGTCTCGGACGTCCTCGCGGGTGCCGACCGCCAATCTGTCCGGCGATGACGACGGGCGGGTCCGGCGTGGCCGGCGCCGTGGCCGTCGCCGACGACGGGCAGCGCAACCCCGAGCTGGTCGACGAGCGACCTGGCGAAGGTCGCCGTCAGATGGTGGTGGTCGCGGTAGACGAGCATCGACCCGATGACCGGCGGGCAGGGATCCGTCGGGCACGTCACCGCCGACAGATCGACGAGGGTCGCGCCCGACAGCCGGGCCGCCTCGGCCTCGCGGATCCGGTACCGGGCGCCGATCGCAGCGGACCGGGTGGTCGTGCATCGTTCGATCGCATCGGGGTGCCTGGCCAGGCAGCTGGGCACATCGTGGACCGAACGCGGCGTATCCACCATGATCGCCACCACGCCGGGGATACGCTTGATCAGGCGGGCCAGCGCGGCGCCCTGCAGTTCCGGGTCATCGTCGCGATCCACGACCACCGGGAGCTCCTGGGCCGAGGCGACGATGACAAGGTCGGGGCGGAGATGCACGAGGCGATCGACGACCCGCACGCGCCACGCTTCGCACTCGGTGTATTCGCGCTTGAGACGCGGCGACCAGATTCGCATGTCCACGAAGACGCAGCTGAACTTCATGTACGGGACGAGCCGCCATCCACGCTGCCTTGCCAGTAGCTCGATCGCCGGGAACCAGTGGGCCGCGTGGGAATCGCCGACGAGCGCCACCGTGGTCGCTCCGGCGGGGTCGCCGTAGACGCAGGCCGGAGGCTCCGATCCCGCCAGGGACAGGCCACATCCGTCGGCGCGGAGGGTGTCGGTGTCCTGTCGCGCCCGCGCAAGGGACGGCCGTAGATCCCGAGGCAGAGCGCCGTCGATCAGGGGCTTCGGACGCGGTGCTGCCGACGGCTGGATCGAGGCGGACGGGGATGGCGCGGGGACTGCCGTCGGACTCGGCGTCGACGGCGGTTGGGGCTCGGCTTGCGGCATGCTCGACGACACAGCGACGGGATCGTCAAGCACCGCCGTCGGAGAGGACTCGTCGGTCGACGCAGCGTCGGCGTCGAGGGCCGCAGCCGCCGCCACTTCGCGATCACCGACGACGCCGATCGCCGTCGAACCGACGACGAGGGTCAGGGCGGTGGCACCGGCCAGCGCCACGCCGCGGGCACGGCCCCAGCGGGTCACGCGACCGCGACGGAGTGGCTCCTCCACGAGCCGCCAGGTGACGGCGGCGATGGCGACAGCCAGAAGGGCGAGCCCGACCCGGATTGCGAGGCCGTCACCGCCTCCTTCGTCGGCCGCCACCCCCAGCCCGAGCGCCACCGACCCGAGGACTAGGATCGGCCAATGCCACAAGTACAGCGAATACGAGATCCGACCGAGCCATCGCAGCGGCGCCCTCGCGAACACGATCCATCCGGGCGACCCGACGACGCCACCGGACGCGATCAGGGCGACCGCGCCAACGGTCGGCAAGAGCGAAGCGAGGCCCGGGTAGGCCGTGGTCGGGCCGATCGCCACGAGACTCGCCCCCAGCAGCGCCGCACCAAGCCACCCGACCGCTGCCGCGACCACGTGTGGCACGCGACCGAGCAGCGGTGCGCCGAGCGCGAGCAGCCCGCCTGCCGTCAGCTGCCACGCCCGCGTCGGTAGCGAGAAGTACGCCCAAGCCCCGGACGTGTCGGTCAGCTTGGCGGACAGCACGAACGACCCTGCGAGGACCGCGATCGCGAGGGTGGCCATCGCGAGTCGCGGACGCCCGATGCGCGCGACCGACAGCAGCAGGATCGGCCACACGAGGTAGAACTGCTCCTCGACGGCCAGCGACCAGAAATGGAGCATCGGCGAGGTGTCGACGGGCGCGAAGTAGTCGGTGGCGTCCACGGCATACCGCACGTTCGCGAGCGACAGGCTCGCCGCCAAGCCGTCGTCGGCGATGCGACGGAAGTCCAGCGGTGAAAGGACGAGCGGCGCTGCCAGGAGCGTCGTCGCGAGCACGAGACCTGCAGCGGGAAGGATGCGTCGAGCCCGGCGCGTGTAGAACGAGCCGAGCCCGATCCGTCCCGTGCGGTCATGCTCGTCCACGAGCAGGCCCGTGATCAGGAACCCCGACAGGACGAAGAACACGTCCACGCCGACGAACCCCGCGTCGGCTCCCGGGATCCGCACGTGGCAGAGGAGCACGAGCAGGATCGCAACCCCGCGCAGACCCTCTAGGTCTGCCCGGTACCCAGGATCGCGGGTGCGCCACGACGTCATCGGGTGGCTCGGTACCGTCCTCAATAGACCGCAGGCGCGGTGCCCGATAGATGCCGTGCGCAGGTCCGGGGTTTGGCGGGTCCTGTTGTTATCGCGAGACCCAACCATCGCTCCACCGGCGGCATCTGGACACCAGACAAGCCGATCGACAGCGACATCGCAGCAAAGCGAGCGCTACGATCGACCGCCCGAGGGCTTGCGTGGATGCAGTGACGGCGACGACGAACTCCGTGACGTCAGTCGACGACGCGCTCGTGCTCCGCGCCCGCACTGGCGACGCGGCGGCGTTCGGGGTCCTCGTCGACAGCCGGATCGATCGCTGCTACCGCCTCGCGTGGTCGATCCTGTCCAACGACGCCGACGCTGCCGATGCCACCCAGGACGCGCTCCTGTCGGCGTGGCGGCAGCTCCCCCGCCTCCGCGACCCGGCGGTTTTCGACAGCTGGCTCAACCGGATCGTCGCGAACGCCGCCTTGATGGCGCGCCGGCATCGGGTTCGGCTCCGCGAGGTGTCGGTCCGGCCAACCGGCCCGGCCGCGGAGAGCCCTCAGCCGGTACCGAGGCAGGACCTCCAGGCCCGAACGCAGATGGACGAGTTCGTCGACAACGACGCGATCGCGCGCGCCTTCGACCGCCTGCGGCCGCAGGACCGCATGATCCTCGTCCTCCATCACGTCGAGGAGCGGCCAGTGGCTGAGATCGCGCGGTCGCTCGGGATCCCCGTTGGAACGGCCAAGTGGCGATTGCACGCTGCGCGTCGTGCGCTCGAGAAGGCGATGGAGGCCGAGGCATGAACGGCCGATCTTTGACCGAGGCCCGAATCTCCGAGGGCCTCCGGGCTCACCTTCCGCAGCGTGCTCCGGCGGGGCTGCGCGAGCTGATCGTCGATGCCGCCGAGACCACCACCCAGCAGCGGGCGCTGCGGTCCTTCCTCGGTGCTCTCACGGAAGCGGACCCGGTGGCCCGCCGACGGAGCCTGCTCATCGCAGCCGCGCTTCTGCTCGCCGTGGCGGTCGCGAGTGCCGCGGCGGTCGGGGCGTGGCGCCTCCTCCAGCGGGAGTCCATCGACGAGCTGAGCCTGGAGCCTCCGGACGACGTCCCGGCGTTCGTGCTCTCGAGCTACGAGCGGCTGCTCCAGCTACCGCCCGTCGCCCTCGCGTGGCACGACAGTGGCTCGGCCAAGGGCCGAATCTACGTCGACCGCTCCGGGGCAGTTCGATTCGATCGATTCACGTCGGCGGACGCGACGGAGGCCTCCAGCTACACGATCCTCCGTGGCAACCGCATCAGCGGGATGGCGCTCGTCGACTCCCAGGCGGTCTGGGTCGAACCCGGGCACGAGGCCGTCGATGACAACGCCCGGGGATACATCCGAACGGTGCTCAATGCGGGCGGTAATGCCGCCGATGCGCCGGGCTGCGAGATGGAGCGGGATCCGAGTGCGGTCGGCGATGTGAGCGCCGCGACAGGCTGGAGGTACATCGGCGTCGAATACGTCGCGGGGCGCCCCACGCACCATGTGGCGTGCGCCGGCAAGCTCTCGGTCGATACCGACCTCTGGCTCGACATCGAGACCCGGCTGATCTTGCGGATGCGGGAGCCGCTAGCCGACGACGCGGGTCAACCCATCCCGGGCCAGTTCGGGACCATCGAGGTCACGGAGATCACCTTCGGCGAGCTGCCGGCTGCGCTGTTCGAAGCGCCCCAGGGCGTGGCCCACATGACCCCCGAGGCATACAGCGCGTACCTCTGCACGCGCGACACCCGCATCGAGGAAGAAGTCGGACTCGGCGTCCGAGACTGTTCGACACCGACAGAAGCGGAGGCGACGCCGCCGCCCGAGCCCTCGCCGACTCCGATGCCCACCGCGCTTCCAAACACGAGCGCGTGCGCGGTTGCGCCGCGAGACGCGAGCGCGCCGCTCGGTCCACTAGCCTGGACCCCGCAGAGTCTGAAGAAGGACTGGCCCGCGCCGGTGCGCTCCGAGCCCGCTGGAGGCGCGAGCGTCCGACCGATGCCCCCCATGTACCGCGATCCTACGGGCGACAACGGATCCAAGGCGTATCCGTGCGTCGACATCCGCTGGGCAATGGCCGACACCAGCGCGGTGCACCTCAAACTCGTCTCGAAACCGCCGCCGTGGTCGTGCCCGGAATCGCGGACGTGCCTCGGGGCGGATCCCACCGAGCAGTGGATCGCCTATGGCGTCGTGACAGATGAGGACCGCGACGGCGTGCCCGACTGGCGATATGGGATCGACAACATGCCCGCCGACGCAGCTGAGAAGGGACCCCCCAGACGAGGGTGGCGGACGAACCTTCATACCGGCCAAACGGAGGCCGGCCCAGAGCATGGTGATCCAGTCTGGTTCAACGGCGGCGGCTTCAGATCCGGGCTTCCACCCGAAAGTGCCGACTGGGAGCCCGATGCCATCTTCGAGTTTGGCGGCGCCATCGATACCACACAAGGTTCGCAGAAATGGGGCTTCGAGCTGGACGTGCCCTTCTACGCGTGGGCATCGGTGATCGTGGATGGCCGGGTCGTGGCGACCGACTACGCGCCCGACTCCGGCTGGCTTGTCGCCACGCCCGGTGTGGCGATCAAGCCGAACCAGTTCCCGGGGGGCGCTTACCAGGTGCAGATCGAATACGCCGACCTCGGCAGTGAGCCGGTCACAGGGTTCATCGCGCAAGAAGAGATGCGCCCGCCGATCCGTGTCTCGATGATCGTCCCCCACGGCTGGATCGTCGGAGGTCCCTGGGGCGAGTCGGACGGGAACGCCCACCTTGAGTTCAACGTCGTCGGGCACCCCTGGGATGGCTGCCCCGACACGACCGAACCGGAGCTCGGGCCGAGCTTCGATGATCTGGTGACCTACCTCGCGGAACTGCCGCGGATCGACATCTCCCAGAGTACCGACGTGACGGTCGATGGCTATCGGGGGAAGTACCTCAGGTACAAACCGGTCGACAAGTGGTTCGATTGCTTCTCGGCATCACCGATCCACGCCGATCCGGGCGACAACGAGGCCTGGATCGTCGACGTCGATGGCGTTCGCGTGGTCATCGCCGTGGTTTCGGGCGAACCGGTATCCGCGACGGTCATGTCCGAGGCCCGGCAGATCGTGGAGTCGATCCACTTCGAACACTGACCGGCCAAAGCCTCCGCTGGGGGGCTGCCCGCCCAGCCCCGGTCGGTTGCGACGGCTCAGGAGAGCGCGGCGCAGATATCCGTGACCGTTCCCCGATACGTGAAGTCCGTGGTCTGCCCGGTGTTGAGGTTGTAGGTGAACGTGATCCGCCCAACGAAGTCGTAGAACGCCGGATCCGGCCC
>DASSMQ010000083.1:0-2120 GCA_035688805.1 Candidatus Limnocylindrales bacterium | reverse complement strand
GAGAAGGAGAACAAGCGCAAGCAGCGCTCGGTCACCTTCAAGGAAGTCCGGCTCACCCCGAAGATCGGCACCGGTGACTTCGACACCAAGGTCCATCGCGCGATCGAGTTCCTCGAGGACGGCGATCGGATCAAGGTGACGGTCCGCTTCCGGGGACGGGAGCTGACCCACCCGGAGATCGGTCGCAACCTCATCGCGAGGTTCGTCGACCGGGTGAAGGACCACGGGGTCGCGGAGCGAACGCCGTTGCTCGAGGGCAAGTCGATGCACATCACGATGGCATCGGTCCACAAGCCCAAGATGCACGACGCACCGGATCGGAAACACCCGGTCGGCGAGGTGCCGGCCGATGCCACGGCGGAGACGCCGGCGGCATCGAACGAAGAGATGATCGCCACGGCGCCGCCGGCCCAGCCTGCGGCGCCCGATGCGCCAACGACCGCGACGGCTCCGCCGGCCCAGCCGGCAGCCCCGGCGCCGCCACCCGCGAAAGCGACGGCACCTGAGCCGGAGCCGGTGCAAGCAGGAGAGTGAGGCCACGGTGCCGAAGATCAAGAGTCACAAGACGGCCCAGAAGCGCATCGGCGTGACCGGTGCGGGCAAGTTCTTCCGGGTCAACGCGTGGCGTGGCCATCATCTCGAGATCAAGTCCTCCCGCCGGACCCGCCGATATGCCGGCAAGACCATCATGAAGGGCGTGCACGCGAAGCAGGTTCGCCGCATGCTGCCCTACCTCTAGGAGCCCGTCACGTCATGGCACGAGTCAAGCGCGGCGTCACCGCCCACAAGCGTCACAAGCGCCTGCTCCAGGACGCCGAAGGCCGCAAGGGCACTCGCTCGCGGCTGGTCAAGCCGGCTCGCGAAGCGCTCCTCCACGCGCTGGCCTACGCCACCCGCGACCGCAAGCAGCGCAAGCGCCAGATGCGCGAGCTGTGGATCGTCCGGATCAACGCCGCCGCACGCCAGAACGGCCTGACCTACGGCCAGTTCATCAGCGGGCTGAAGCGCGCCAGCATCGCCATCGACCGCAAGATCCTGGCCGACCTGGCCGTGCGCGACAGCGCGACCTTCGGGCGCATCGCCGAGGCCGCCAAGCGCGGCACCTCGGACTGAGGCTGCCCGGTCGCGTGTGTCCGTCCGCGGAGGGCTGACCGCCGATCGCTGATCCCGCAACGCGGACGACGCCCTGACGTCGAGGAGGCCGTGGATCTCGCCGACCTGAGCCGCGACCTGGAAGCGCTCCAAGCAGAGGCCCTGGCCTCGATCGCGGATGCCTCGGATGCTGCTGCCCTCGATGCGCTGGAGCTCGAGGTGCTCGGCAAGAAGGGTCGACTGACCGGCGTGCTGCGTGGCATCGGCGCGCTCCCGGCCGAGGATCGGCCCACGGTCGGCTCCATCGCCAACGCCGTGCGGTCCACCATCGAGGGTGCGCTCGCCGAGCGCGGGACACAGTTGCGCGGCGACGAGCTCGCCGCCCGCCTGCTCGCCGAGACGGTCGACGTCACGACGCCCGGGCGGCCCATCCGACGCGGCACGCTCCACCCAAGCATCGAGGCGATGCGCGAGATCGCCGACATCTTCGGCCAGTTCGGGTTCGTGGCCTACGAGTCGCCCGAGATCGAAGATGACCTCACGAACTTCCAGATGCTCAACATCCCGCCCGACCACCCGGCGCGGGACCTGTGGGACACGCTCTACGTCGACGTCGAGGGACGTCTGCTGCGGACCCACACGTCACCGGGCCAGATCCGGGTGATGCGCACCGAGACGCCGCCCATCCGCGCTCTGCTGCCGGGCCGATGCTTCCGATACGAGGCGATCGACGCCAGCCACGCCTCGGAGTTCTTCCAGGTCGAGGGCCTGATGATCGACGAGGGCACGACCATGGCCGATCTCAAGGGCCTGCTCGACCAGTTCGCGAAGGCGATGTACGGCGAAGACAAGCGGACTCGCTTCCGACCGGGGTACTACCCGTTCACGGAGCCGTCGGTCGCCTTCGACGTGGAATGCCTGGTGTGCGGCGGCGTCGGTTGCGCAGCCTGCGGCCGGAGCGGCTGGATGACGATCCTCGGGGCCGGGATGGTCCATCCGGTCGTGCTCCAATACGGCGGCCTCGATCC